>JAXFXP010000200.1:0-8711 GCA_034091595.1 Porphyromonas sp. | reverse complement strand
GTGACGGCAAGTCGTTTGTCCGCTCCAGCCGAATCGATGGCTACCGTCACCTTTACCTCTATCGCACAAAGGACGGCAAGCTGATCCGTCAGCTCACCAAGGGGGAGTGGGAGGTCATCGATTTCCACGGCTTCTCGGCTGATGGCAAGGAGTTGTATTACACCTCTACCGAGACTAGTCCTACGGAGCGACAGCTCTATAGCACGACCTTGACAGGAGCCAAGCCCAAGCGACTAACGGGGGGTAGTGGTTGGCACAGCATTAAGCTCTCGAGCGATGGCAAGTATTTTGTTGATACCTATGAGAGCCAAGCGATTGCCCGAGAGATCAAAGTCGTATCGAGCAAAGGCAAGACCATCAGCACGCTATTGCCTGCACAAACTCCGGATAGGGACTTCCTAACGCCTACGGTGGAGCTCGGTACGCTCCAGGCCGCTGATGGCACTACCAATCTGCACTATCGTCTGATTAAGCCTTATAACTTCGACCCTACGAAGAAATATCCAGCTATTATATACGTGTACAATGGCCCGCATGCACAGCTCGTGCAGAGCCGTTATCGTGGCGCCGCCCGTGGCTGGGAGCTGAATATGGCTAACGAGGGCTATATCATCTTTACGGTGGACGGACGTGGATCGGCTCATCGTGGTGCCAAGTTTGAGCAGGTGATACACCGCCAGCTAGGCAAGCACGAGATGGCGGACCAGATGCGTGGTGTGGAGCTACTGCGTAGTTTGCCCTATGTGGATGCCGACCGCCTCGGTGTCTATGGCTGGAGCTATGGTGGCTTTATGACGACGAACCTCATGCTCACGCATAGCGATGTCTTCAAAGTCGGGGTAGCTGGTGGTCCTGTTATCGACTGGGCACGCTACGAAATCATGTATGGCGAGCGTTATATGGATACGCCCGAGGAAAACCCCGAGGGCTACAAAGCTAATAACCTCCTCTTGCGTGCTGGAGACCTAAAGGGGCGTTTACTTCTGATCCACGGGACTATCGACCCCGTGGTAATTTGGCAGCATAGCCTTCTTTTCGTGCAGGCCTCAGTCCAGGCTGGTACGCATCCCGACTACATGGTTTACCCCGAGCATGAGCATAATGTGATAGGCCCTGATCGTGTACACCTCAACGAGGTAATCACCCGATACTTCAAAGACCATCTATAAAACCCTCTTTACTCTATGAGCGCGATGGGGGCTAGCTCTATGCGACTAAAGTTCACTAACGGGTGTACGACTGTTCACTAACTAGTGTACAGTCGTACATTAAGGAGTGTACAGCCGTCTACCTATAGATGTATTAGGCCTCTGCCTTAGAGTAACAACTTGCGAGATTATCTAACTCTATAAATGATATGAACATACTCCTTCTTGGTTCGGGTGGGCGTGAGCATGCGCTTGCCTGGCGTATCCGTCAGAGCCGTCCCGACTGCCAGTTATTCATTGCGCCTGGTAATCCGGGTATGCAGAGCCTAGGTACATGCCTGCCCAGTATTGGGGTGAACGACTTCGATGCTATTGCTACGCTCGTCCGTAGCGAGCAGATAGAGCTCCTAGTCGTAGGGCCCGAGGATCCGCTCGTCCGTGGTGTTGTGGACTACTTCCGGGCTACGAGTAATCTATCCAAGCTCCGTATCGTAGGGCCCGATGCCGCAGGAGCTAGGCTCGAGGGGAGCAAGGACTTTAGTAAGGCCTTCATGCAGCGCTATGGTATCCCAACGGCAGCCTATCAGAGCTTCCGCAGAGATCAGCTCGATGAGGCATTGGCTTACTTGGATACGCTCTCTGCGCCTTATGTTATCAAGGCCGATGGTCTGGCAGCAGGTAAGGGGGTGATTATAGCCGAGACGCTTGCCGAGGCTCAGAGCGAGCTGCGCGAGATGCTCGACGGACGCTTCGGAGCCGCCAGCGAATGCGTTGTCATCGAGCAATACCTGAGGGGGATAGAGTGCTCAGTCTTCGTGGCAAGTGATGGTAAGGATTATCGCATCCTGCCCGTAGCCAAGGATTACAAGCGTATTGGCGAGGGCGACACGGGACTCAATACGGGAGGTATGGGCTCGGTATCGCCCGTGTGCTTTGCGGACGAGGCTTTTATGGCCAAGGTCGAGGAGCGTGTGATACGCCCTACGATGCAGGGGCTACAGGCCGAGGGCATAGATTATAGAGGCTTTATCTTTATCGGCTTGATGGCCGTAGAGGGTGAGCCTTATGTTATCGAGTATAACTGCCGTATGGGCGATCCCGAGACCGAGAGCGTTATGCTACGTGTGGCAAGCGACTTCGTGGAGCTGCTCTGTCGTATGGCAGAGGGACGGCTAGGGGACTATGTTCTTGTCGAGGACGAGCGCAGTGCTGCTACTGTCGTAATGGTGTCGGCAGGTTATCCTGGGGATTATGCTCGTGGCCATGCGATGAGTCTACCGAGTGCCGAGCCCGAGGGGACTGTTCTCTTCCATGCGGGTACAGCCCTCCGTGATGATGTGCTAGTTACTAATGGGGGGCGTGTGCTGACGGCTAGTTGCTATGGTGCTACGCCACGAGCCGCTCTAGAGGCTTGCTATTGTCTAGTGGAAATGGTATCTTACGAGGGTAAGACCTACCGCCGAGATATTGGTCAGGATCTACTGAGTTTAGGAGATAGATAGGGCTGAGAACGCTATTCGACCCTGCGTAAGCAGCTTGTAATACTATCGGCTAGAGTATAAGACTGATGTCCTACTCTAGCCGATAGTTTCTAAGGGGGAGGGAAGCTCCCTTATCTAAACTGGCGATATGCTATTCATTGCCTTGGCTACCTGTGTGTGGAGGTGAGGGGGTATGTAGAGATGTGTACAAGTTGCTGTAGAACGTGTCAACTCCTTGAAAGACACCATCCAATTCGGGTGGAGGCTATCTGCTGTAGACTCTCTCGAACGCACCTTAGGCCTTATTGAACCCAATAATCAGGATAAGTGCTTAATAATTTATGCTCAGGAGATTATCGAAGATCTCAGGAGTAAGCATATACCATTGCCAAGCTCGTAGAGGCTATGCTCCTCTAAATCTCAGTACGTTGAGGAAGCTTGCCCTTGGATATAGTTAAGGCTCAGCAGGACAGGTACTCCGTCAAGAAGAGAATGTTCAAAGAAATCTAGCCCATCTATGAAAGCTATTCAAATTTTGATGCGGTTGCTGCGGTACTTGTAGGGATAATAATAAATACATATCTTTGTCAGGCAGGTAGCTATTGGCTATTTCGTCTGTAGAGCTATGGCTCTATGAACATTATATAAAGGAAGCGTTATGCTTCATTCTCCTTACAACGAATCGTGAGAAAATTCTAAGAAAAGGGAGAGTGGTGTAGCGACTTCCCACGTCCATAAGCGTGGGGTGTCGGATGCGTATCACTCTTTTTTTCTGGGGCAATTCTCACGAGCCCGTTGTAGAAGACTGATGACGTACCGACCTCACGCTTTCTTCGTCGATATAATCCCTCCATGAGGTCAAGAGGGCTTAGGAAGTATGTTGGGAATAGATGATGCTTCTCGTATGATGAGGATAGACGATCTGACAACTAAATATGTAAATGTTCGGGATGATGGTACGGTTATATTGCCTTCGTGGTTGGATAGTTACATCTTCTCAGAGCTTAAGGCTTCATACTGTAAGGAGTGCAAGGACCTTGTTGTCTTGGATTGGGGGCATAGAGAGATGCTGAAGTATCTAGGGACTTATTTCCCACGGAGTTTTGCCGAGAGTTATACAATATTCCGAAAGCTCATTAAGAGGAAGCCTGATTGTCTCCCTTACTCGGAAGATATTGCCGTTTTCGACTTCGGCTGTGGTACAGGAGGCGAGTTGCTCGGGATGATTCTTGCCCTGAAAGCCTCTAGGCCTACTATAAGGAGGGTGAGAATCAAAGCTCTAGATGGTAATATGCATGCTTTAAGGTTATTGGAGCAACTCTTACGAAGACTCTCTGAAGAGATAAAAACCGAGATAATTGTAGAGCCCTTAGCAATATCCATCGATGACTTTTATGACCTGCACGCTATAGATCGGGTTGTGTGTGATGTGTATGATTTTGCGATGGTATCGAAGGCTGTATGTGAATTCGTAACGAGGCAACAGTTAGAAGAGAATAATCCGTATATACATATTACCAAGTTTCTGATGTCGAAGCTGAAAGAGAAAGGAATCCTTTATCTGTCTGATATAACTACGTATAATAGTGAGGCTCAGGAGTGGCTCAGCGTATTAGTGGATGAAGCATTGGCTCAGCTAGAATGTGATGTGGTACTCTCTAGTAGTGGGTACTGGGAAGCGTTTAAGGTGTCTCACTCTGCAAGATTGCAGGATGTGAGTAAGGTAACATGGCGAATATTGAGGAAATAGTAACGAGTATAGCATATGAAAAAAGACTGGATGATAAAAGAGTCGGAACTCGATGACGATCAACTTCATGTTCTCATGGAGACACTTGATAAGTCGTGTGTCGTGTCTGGCTGTGCGGGCAGTGGTAAGTCTGTCTTGGCCCTAATCAAGGCTCAGAGAGTTCAAAAAGAACGTGGGGATGACTACAAGGTTATAGTTTTTACAAAGGCCCTTTGTCGATATATGAATTCTGGTAGGCGTGAGCTGGGGCTAAAGAATGAGTTCTACTACCACTGGGATTGGGTTAGAAATCACAAATGCTCCCCTGCAAAATACATCATTGTCGATGAGATACAGGATTTCTCGGAGGAGGAGATCTATCAGTTTCTACAGGCTACAGGTAAGAACTTTTTCTTCTTCGGAGACACAGCTCAGTCTATCTATGAAGGGCTAAAGACAACTGTGGCTGTAGACGAAATTCGGGATATCGTTCCTATAGGGACAAAGGTTAAGAACTGGGAGCTGTATCGCAATTATCGTTTACCTCTCCCTGTCGCCAGAGTAGTGCAGGCTGTGGGTATCGACCTGCCCCCATTTATAGAGAGTGTCTACAAAAGTAGGGAGACAGCGATGCCGGCATTTCTGAAGTGTCAGACCCTGGGAGAACAAATCGGGACCATACACAGAATCATTTCACAGAGAGGACTTACAGATGTGGCAATACTTCTCCCGACGAATAAGGATGTCTTGAGAATTTATCAACTGCTTGAAGAATTGGGAGGTAACTATGAATTGAAGTGCAATACCCAGGATGACCTAAACTTTACATCCTCTAATCCCAAGATTATGACCTATCATAGCGCAAAGGGGCTACAGTTTGAGGCTGTATTCCTCCCCTGTATCGAGAATTTCTCTGGCGAGGAAAAAGATCGGAAAGCTCTGTATGTGGCGATGACCCGAACCTATCGTAATCTGTATGTTCTCTACACAGGGAGGTTGCCAGCTCCACTATCAAGCATTAACAGCTGTCTCTATAATACGACCGAGGTTGAAGATATTGATGACATCTAGACGTTATGAAAAAGTATTACATCCCTACAAGTTCGCTGAACTTTAATAATGTCCTCTCGACCGAATCAGTATCACCCAAGGTCTTTTATAGTCAGAGGGGCTTCGGATATAGTCGCTGGGAGTCTGTGGAGGAGAATAATTTCGGTAGCGTAACTTTGCTATATAGTACTCCTCATATGTTTACTCGACCAGCTAGTGATCTTGAGGACCATGCGATGCTTATCGAGATTACGACAGAAGAGGAGTATCCCGAACTATCCGAGGGCGTTTCCTATACGAATAAGACAATCTATCTGAATCCGTGGCAGACAAAATTTTATTTCTTCTCCCAGCGAGTGCTAACGACTGTGTGTTCCCTGTCAGATAGCAGTCTGGAGACGAAAATGTTTCGTCTCTACAAGCGTAGTATGCAGGTGGCTGCTTTTGAGGGAGAGTACCCCAAGGCGCTCAATGTCGCAGAGCCTAGAGTCGGAGATACAGCTGCGTATACAGAGGAGGACTATGCAGTCAATAAGATGAAGGGTTTACTCTATGGTTACTATATCGGAGCTAATCTATCTGCAAACCCAACGCAGGTTGTGAGATTGGACTGCTTTCGTCGTATCCATGATATCTTCGCTTCTATTAGGTCTAGCGAGAGCAAAACACCATCTCCCTCTCAAGGGGAACAGCTCAAAGAGTTGTTCTTAAAGCTGGAGCGGACTGAGCCTATCTATTCTGAGCTAGAGCAAGAATTCCCAGGGCACTCGGAGCGTATTGTTGCATTTCTTGATAGCAGAGACCTTTGGGTCAGGAGGTTTGACCGAGAGAAACGTGTGCGAGACCTAAAGGCGGAAGGGGAAGATAACCCCGCTGTGATATGGGTGCAGCATGAGATCCGTAAAGTGGAGCAGGAAATCCGAGGGGCAAGGATTAGGTTAGATCCCGAGATGGGAGAGATTATAGTTTCGCCCAAAGAGAAGCTGGTCAGCCTAAAGACTTTGGATAGTGGCTTAATGTACAGTCTGATGTCTCATTGGGTAAATGATACGCTTTACTCCCGAGACTTCGATGGAAAAGTTAGCCCCCAACGGAATAGTCTAGCAACTGAGATAACAAAGGTTGCAAAGAATATCATGGGCGAAACCTGGGAGGATAGCCAAGAGAGAGTTTATCTGAATCAGCTCCGTCGCCATCTGGGGGGAGAGGCTTTCGAGCAGCCTTGGGATAACGGTTTACTATCTTCAGTCGCCGCTGTCTTGATCAAAGGAGACGATTGGGAGTCGTTGCTACACTTTATGCAGAGTAAGGGGATGTCTGACTATCGTTTGGCCTTTGCTGTATATGGTCTACTGAATGGCTTTGCTAATATGACGCGAGACTTCACTGATATCTTGCTCAACGAAGAGTATCCATATTTGTCAAGGGTGTATGATGAGTTCTATGGCCAGCTACATGACAAACGTATCGAGAAAGGGGACTACGCAAAGGTCGATAGTCATCCTGAGATTGTTGAGCCTTTGGTAGAACGAGCTCCGAGGCAGGATTCGGATGAGTTTGAGAGATGGGCGGGCTATATTAAGTCTACAGGAGATAAGTTTATTAAGGGAGCTAAAGACAAAAAAGAGCTCTCCAAGACTCTGGAGAAGGCTTTGTTTAAGTGTGAGGGTGATAGGGATATTTCGAAATTCTTTGAACTTCTTCTCGGTTATCCTGTATGGAAGACCAAAGGGGGGGAACCGCGAAAGGTTTATAAAGATTTTAAACAGGTGTATTTTCCTCAAGAGTCTGACGCTCACCAAGATCTGTTTATTAAGGAGTCTAGCGAGCCGTTGCCAGCGTTTCAAGGACTGATTCTCGGAGATAGCGATCATTGGATTGAGAAGTGTGCTCGACTAATCACAGATGAAGAGGCACAGTCGCAATTTAAGGTGGATGCTCACTGGTTTGTGGATAACTACAAGGAGTGGTATTACGATGAAGAGAAGGGCTGGACTGAGGGGCGAAACCACAGGAAAGATCGCTCGGATGCAAGTGTTTTCAACCATCTGAAGTCCTATCTGTCTGAAAAGCAGAAGAAGAAGGCCACTCCTGAAAAGTATAGCGCCCCCGATAAGTACGAACAGTACCTCAAACGTGTTCGGTTGTATCAGGAGCATATCCCAGTAGATAGAATTATGACTAAGATCTCAGCATTGTATGGGCTCTAAGAAGGTGTTCATAACTACAGACTCGGGAGAGAAAGTCGAGGCTGTTGCTCCTGTCGTACTCTCCGCTAGTAGAGCAACGGATATACCAGCATTCTATGCAAAGTGGCTTGTGGAGCGATTTCGCAGAGGATATATTGTCTGGGTAAATCCCTTCAACCAAAAGCCGATGTACGTATCCTTGTCGGAGGTGAGAGCAATAGTATTCTGGACGAAGAATCCTCGTCCGCTTATGCCTCTGTTGTATGAGTTTGATAACCGAGGGATACACTATTACTTTCAGTACACGCTCAATGACTACGAGCAAGAACGTCTGGAGCCAGCTGTGCCACCACTAGAGAGGCGTATCGCTACCTTTTGCGAGCTATCTCAGCAGATAGGACCGGAGCGGGTGATTTGGCGCTATGACCCTATAATGGTACTTCCCTCGCTCACTGTCGCAGATACCCTTGAGCGGATTGAGCGAATCGGAGAGCGTCTTCGTGGGGCTACCGAGAAGATGGTATACAGCTTCGTGGATATCAAGACCTATCGCAAGGTTCAGAATAACCTTGCCAAGGATACTGCTTTGTTTTCGGGCGGCGATGTAGTGTCTGCAGAGCCTTCGGAGATGCAGATGATTCAGATTACAGAGGGATTGTGCCGTCTCCGTGATACATGGGCTGGGCAAGGGTGGGAGCTTTCGTTGGCTACCTGTAGTGAGGCTATTGATTTGTCTCAGTTTGGGGTCGAGCATAATCGCTGTATTGACGCAGAGCTCCTCAAGCGTATAGCTTCTCATGATACAGACTTTGTGTATTATCTCAATTACGGAGAGTTCCCAAACCACGAAGACCTGTTCTCCTCTGAGCCCACAGTCGTTTTGACTCCGCAACAACTCAAGGATAAGGGACAACGCAAGACCTGCGGGTGTATGGTTAGCAAAGACATAGGGATGTACAACACTTGTCCTCACTTCTGTGTCTACTGCTATGCAAATACATCGCCTAGCCTTGTGATGAAAAATATCAAAAAGCACCAAGAGACGGGAGAAGGTCTAGTGTAATGCCAGGAACTCTATCTCCCTAAGCCCTACTGAGTGTTCGAACTATAGGGG
>JAXFXP010000199.1:0-3166 GCA_034091595.1 Porphyromonas sp. | reverse complement strand
GAAACACCTACCTAATAAGGTAAAGCGTTATCTTGCTAAGAACAACATCAAGTTCTACATGATTGATGCCACGAACATCGCTCGTGAGATTGGTCTAGGTAACCGTACGAATACTATCCTACAGTCTGCATTCTTCAAGATTTCTGGCGTAATACCTTACGACCTCGCTGTAGAGCAGATGAAAAAGGCTATCGTCAAGAGCTATGGTAAGAAGGGCGAAGACGTAGTGAATAAGAACTTCGCTGCCGTAGACCGTGGTGCTGACATCATAGAGGTACCAGTAGACCCAGCATGGGCTAACCTGCCAGACGACGCTCCAGAGGTACATCCTAATGATACTGAGTTTATCCAGAAGGTAGTACGTCCGATCAATGCTCAGGAAGGGGACCTACTGCCTGTATCTGTATTCAAGGGACGTGAGGATGGTACTTTCGAGAACGGTACTGCTGCTAGTGAGAAGCGTGGTGTTGCCGCCACTGTACCTGTATGGACTGCAGAGAACTGTATCCAATGTAACCAGTGTGCTTATGTTTGTCCTCACGCTACGATCCGTCCTTTTGTGATGACGCAGGAAGAGCAGGCTAAGACAGGTGTTACGGGGCTGAAGGCTATCGGTAAGACCTTTACAGATATGACCTTCCGTATCCAAGTAAACGTACTGGACTGTTTGGGCTGTATGAACTGTGTGGACGTATGCCCAGGTAACAAGAACGGTAAGGCGCTAGAGATGCAGCCTATCGAGAGCCAGTACCCAGAGCAGGATAACTGGGATAAGATGATAACAGAGGTTACGAGCAAGGCACACTTGGTAGACACTACTAGCAATGTGAAGAACTCGCAGTTTGCTACACCTCTCTTTGAGTTCTCTGGTGCTTGTGCTGGTTGCGGTGAGACACCTTACGTCAAGCTTATTACCCAGCTCTTTGGTGATCGTCAGATGGTAGCTAATGCTACGGGTTGCTCGTCTATCTACTCTGGCTCCGCTCCTGCTACACCTTACACCGTGAATGAGCGTGGTGAAGGTCCTGCATGGGCCAACTCACTCTTTGAGGACAATGCAGAGTTTGGTCTAGGTATGTACCTCGGTTATTCTAAGATGCGTGAGCGTCTGGTACGTCTTGCTGAGGAATGCATCGCCAACCCCGAGATTGATCATCCAGAGCTCAAGAGCTTGCTACAGGAGTGGCTCGACAATCGTGAGGACGCTGCTAAGGCGAAGAGTCTTGCTGACGCTATCAAGCCAATCATTGCTCGTCGTATCACTGGTGTATGCCAGCAGATGCACGACCTTAGCAAGTACTTCATCAAGCGTAGCCAGTGGATTATTGGTGGTGACGGATGGGCTTATGACATCGGCTTCGGTGGCCTAGACCATGTGATTGCTTCTGGTAAGAATGTCAATATCCTTGTTCTTGACACGGAAATCTACTCCAATACTGGTGGTCAGAGCTCCAAGAGTACTCCTATCGGTGCTATAGCCAAGTTTGCTGCAGCTGGTAAGCGAGTGCGTAAGAAGGACCTGGGTATGATAGCTACTACCTATGGCTACGTATACGTAGCTCAGATTGCTATGAGTGCTAGCCCTGCGCAGACGCTCAAGGCAATTAAGGAAGCAGAGGCTTACGATGGACCATCAGTAATCATCGCTTACTCTCCATGTATCTCGCACGGTATCAAGGCTGGTATGGGCAAGGCACAGCGTGAGGAAATCAATGCTGTATCTAGTGGTTACTGGCACCTGTGGCGCTATAACCCAGCACTCGAGGCTGAGGGTAAGAACCCATTCATCCTCGACAGTAAGGAGCCTAAGTGGGACGAATTTATCCCATTCCTACGTGGTGAAGTACGCTATGCTGCGCTAGAGAAGTCTTACCCAGAGGAGGCATTAGCACTCTTCGAGGAAGCTAAGCGCAATTCGCAGTGGCGTTACGAGGGTTACAAGCGTATGGCTAGTATGGACTGGAGCAAGCCCGAGGCTAGTGCTGAGGAAACACCAGCCGCTGAGTAAGCACCAGTAAGACCAACAACAATAAGTCTGAGGGGCTGTGGGAGAGTAATCTCACCACAGCCCCTCGTTTTATGAGCCTATGCATAGAGTTTGAAGCTCCTATGGTCGCGCAATGTATATTTTTTCCCTAAAATGCTTATCTTAGTAGTACAATATAACGCACCCATTGCGAGTAATGCTAATCTATCATTATATGGACATCTCTAATCTCCGCAAACTAGCAGCTGTAGCTATTGTAGTTAGGATGGCTGCAGGACTGCTATCCTACTTTGGCCTGATACCCTGGTCAGGCATCTTGGGTATCACCCGTCTGTTGGCAGGGCTAGCGCTAGCCTATACCTTTTGGCAAGCCAGAGCCTACCTGCATGTACGCCTTGATAAAGAACAGGGGGTAGGGGAGCAGCCACTGCTATCTCCTACTGCTCGCCTATGGCGGTCGCTATCTCTAGCCGTAGTGATTCTTATTCCGATACTAGGGATATGTTTCCCTCTATTAATAGTTGGTGTTGTGGCTTCAAATAGGCTTACCTACATGGCTATGACCGATTATGTAGCTACTTTTTACCTAGGGATGCAACTATTAATCTGGAGTGTCATACTGATTCGCCTCTATTTGATAGACTTAGCTCCTAAGTGTCTAGAGTGTGCGCCTGTAGATAGCAAGATGATAGGTACCTATACCATCGGAGGCCTTGCTATGCTGATGTACCTAGTCTTGCCCGAGCCTATCAAGTTCCTCTCTACTCATATACTAGAGCTGACACGAGAGACTGCGGAGCGTAGCTATCTGGAGCTGGGTGTGCAGATCTATAGCCTAGCCGGAATACCAATACTAGTGGGATACATACTCTTGATAGTCTTCTTGTTTCGACGTAATAAATCGCTCAAGTCTTAATATCCTGTGCTATTTTCCACAGCCCTAAGAATAAGGCTTCGGAGGAATCTCTAAGAAGTAGTACAGGAAAGCCAAAAGTGCAGTACTGCATTCTGAAAATACAGTACTGCAATATTTCGTTTTTAGTAGCTCGTCGGAGACTTCACGCTACAAGGAACCTCAGGGGGAGCATTACGGAGCACTCTAAGTTGAGGCTCAAATGCGAATTTTTTATTGGTACAAATTGAAAGTACTACTGGTACAACCTCGAGGTTGTACCAGTA
>JAXFXP010000198.1:0-6035 GCA_034091595.1 Porphyromonas sp. | reverse complement strand
CCCCTCGGTAGAACGCCTACTTATCCCAGATATGGCCCTTACGGCAGCCGAATATTTTGCTGTGGAGAAGGGGGAGAAGGTACTCGTACTACTTACCGATATGACCAACTACGCAGATGCCTTGGCTATTGTATCTAACCGTATGGACCAGATACCTAGTAAGGACTCTATGCCTGGCTCTCTGTATAGCGACCTCGCTAAGATATACGAGAAGGCTGTACAGTTCCCTGATGGTGGCTCTATCACCATCATCGCTGTAACTACACTCTCGGGTGGCGATATTACGCATGCTGTACCAGATAATACCGGCTATATCACCGAGGGGCAGCTGTACCTACGTAGAGATACCAATGTAGGTAAGGTAATTGTAGACCCATTCCGCTCGCTAAGCCGACTAAAGCAGCTCGTAATTGGGAAGAAGACACGCGAAGACCACCCACAGGTGATGAATGCTGCTGTACGTCTATTCTCAGATGCTGCCGGAGCACAAACCAAGATGGAGAACGGGTTTGATCTATCGGATTACGACGAACGCACACTGAGCTTTGCCGATGACTATTCACGCGAGCTCCTGGCTATCGATGTAAATGTGGATACCGAGGAAATGCTCAATACGGCTTGGCGCCTATTCGGCAAGTATTTTAGCCCTAGTGAGGTTAATATCAAGCAACAGTTGGTAGACCAGTATTGGGTCCAGAACTAGTAGCTCGTAGTAAATGGCCTCTTGTCGCATTGATAGCGCTAGAGGAGTAAGAGAGTAGTATTATGGCTATTAAGTTTCAATACAACAAGACCTCGTTGCAGCAGCAAGAGAAGGCCCTTAAGATGCGTGTGCGTACCTTGCCGACGATCAAGAGCAAGGAGAGCGCGCTGCGTCAGCAGGTCAAGCAGTGCAAGGCTGAGGTAGAGGCCCGAGAAGATGAGCTAGAGCGTCAGTTACAGAGCTATGAGAGCATTGTCAGTCTGTGGGACGAGTTCCAGCCAGACTTAGTAAGTGTGCGTAGTGTGGAGCTGTCTGTACGCAAGGTAGCTGGTGTAGTCTTGCCCGAGCTTGATGAAATACATTATGAGGTAAAGCCTTTTAGTATCTTCAACTCCCCATCGTGGTACGCAGAGGGTATTGAGCTACTCAAGGCCCTAGCGACAACAGGCATCGAAGCCGAGTTTCTTAGGCTCAAAATGGAGTTTCTGGAGCATGCTCGTAAGAAGACTACCCAAAAGGTCAATCTATTTGAGAAGGTTCAGATTCCTGGCTATCAAGATGCGATACGTAAAATCAAACGTTTCCTAGAGGATGAGCAAAGTCTCTCCAAGAGCTCGCAGAAGATTATGCGTGCTAATCTAGAGAAGCGTAAACACGACGAAGAGGAGGTAACTGTATGATCAGAAAGATGAGCAAGTACGCCTTTTTGATATATCATAAGGAGTACGATACATTCTTACGCTACTTGCAGGGCCTCGGGGTAGTGCATGTAGACCAGCGCAATAAGGCGGTAGAGGAGGGAGAGCTCAAGTCTTATAAAGACGAGAGGCTGCGTATAGCTGAGCTTACCCGTCGCTTACAGCCTTGGCTATCGGAGGACAAAGGCCTTACTGCGATTGAGGCCAAAGCGGACCGACAGATTATAGCCGAGGCGGAGACTATGCTAGAGCAGTATGAGGCCTCTCGAGATGAGCAAGAGCGGATAGAGGGTCTGATCAGAGAGCAGGAGCTATGGGGAGAGTTTTCTCCAGAGTTGCTAGATGACCTCAAAGCTAAAGGCTATTATATACGTGCCTATGCAGTCCCCGTAACCTTATATACTGAGGAATATATTGCTACCTATCAGTGCGTAGATGTCGCACGTATAGGAACTACGCAATACTTCGTACGTCTAGAGGATACTGTTAGTACCCCGTGCCCCAATGCAGAGGTGCGAGATTTGCCTACAACTAGACTTAGTGTGTATAGGGAGCGCCTTGAGGAAACCAAGGAGCTTAGAATAGAAAAAGAGACAGCACTCCGTAATGCTGCACCTAGTATCGTACAGCAGTTACGGCATTGGGATACGCTATTAAGCGGTAGTATTCAGTATGAGGTAGCTAAGCAGCAGGGTAGTGAACAGGCTGATAACAAACTCATATATCTAGTGGGCTGGATACCTTCTGAGGGGGCAGCTCGTCTGGAGTCTGCTCTGCAGAGTGGGGGCTACTATTATTGCCAGAGCGACATCCTAGAGGAAGATAGAGTGCCTATAAGCCTCAAGAATAATGTTTTCTCTAGAGGCTTTGAGCTCATTAGCAAGATGTACTCTCTACCTAATTATAACGAGATTGACCAGACGGTACTCTTTGCCCCTTTCTTTATGCTATTCTTCGGCCTCTGTATGGGGGATGCAGGCTATGGTCTATTGGTTTTCCTTGTATCGACCTATCTGCGTCGGAAGCTCAAGAAGGGGGAAGACGATACCGCCTACATACTAATGCAATGGCTAGGAGGGGGAGCATTCTTTATCGGCCTATTGGTGGGGAGTTGTTTTGGGGTGACCCTGCCCTATGCAAAGCCTACAGATTATTTCCTGAACCAGAATAATCTAATGGTATTGTCTATAATACTGGGTCTATTGCAGATATTCTTTGCCAAAGGTGTGGCTGCCTACAAGACTCAGGTGCAGCGAGGGCTCAAGTTTGCTCTAGCACCTTACTCATGGATTATATTCCTAATTGCCCTCGGTGCGATGTTTGCAACTCCTATGCTCGGGGTAGAGCTCCCACAGTTTGCGTCCTATGCTCTATACGGAGTCGTAGGTCTATCGGGTTTGATAATCCTATTCTACAATACCCCAGGGGCAAATCCATTGCTCAATGTAGGCTCGGCACTATGGGCTGCATACAATAATGCCTCAGGACTTCTCGGAGATACACTCTCCTATATTCGTCTATTTGCGATCGGGCTAACGGGGGCGGTTTTAGGCAGCGTGTTTAATCAGTTGGCAATAGAGCAAACTGAGGGCCTTAATGCTTTTATTCGCTTCCCCTTGATGCTAATAGTCCTGCTGGCTGGGCACAGTATAAATATAGGTTTGGCCCTTATCGGAGCTCTTGTACATCCTATTCGTTTGACTTTTGTCGAGTATTACAAGAATAGTGAGTTTGAGGGTGGTGGTATTGGCTATAATCCACTAAGTGGAGACACAGTAACAGAAAAGTAAGAACAAATATATAAGTTATTAAGAACTATGAATGAAATGTTATCTTGGTTAGGCATCGCTGTTGCAGTTGGTCTAACGGGTATCGGTAGTGTACTAGGTACAACTATCTGTGGTAATGCTGTAGTGGGGGCTCTCAAGAAGAATCCAGATGCTCTTGGTAAGTACCTCGGTCTATCTGCTCTCCCTAGCTCTCAGGGGCTGTACGGCTTCATCGCCTACTATATGATGGCGGACAAGCTAGGCAAGCTTGTACAGGCAGGTGCTGTAACCTCTACTGTCGCTTGGGCTTTCCTTGGGTGCGGTCTTGCGCTAGGTGCTGTAGGTTTCTATTCGTCCTATCGCCAGGCTCAGGTATGTGCTAATGGTATCCAGTCCATAGGTAGTGGTAACGATGTGTTCGGGGGGACAATGGTAATGGCAGTATTCCCTGAGCTCTATGCTATCCTAGCGCTACTAACAGCTCTGCTTACGACCTTCTCTTTCTAAGGGACGGAGTCCTACAGATAAGCTACAAGTATCCCCTAGTCTAGAAAGTTAGACTAGGGGATACTTTTTATTGTGTATTCTAGGATTAGCCAGATTAGTAATAAGTATTTTTTTAGCTGTTCATAAGGTCCCGTATAGGCTCAGATATGCATCTTACGGCGCTAGTTTGTCTCTTAGTATGCTCTTTTATTAATAAGCTTAGCTTAGTATCGGGGCAAAAGTGCATAGTCTTTATAGTCTAGGTCAAAAACATTATCTATATTTGCTATACATATTGATTAATATATAAACAACAAAGTAGGTAACGTAAATCCCTAAACAGGTGTTTTTATGAAATCCGCAGACATTCTAGCAGCCCTTGAGGCTAAGCACCCTGGTGAGAAGGAGTTCCTCCAGGCCGTGAAGGAAGTACTTCACTCAGTAGAGGACGTGTACAACCAACATCCAGAGTTCGAGCGCGAAGCTATCATCGAGCGTCTCGTAGAGCCAGACCGCATCTACACCTTCCGTGTGCCCTGGATTGATGACAATGGTAAAGTACACGTAAACATCGGTTACCGTGTGCAGTTCAACAATGCGATTGGCCCATACAAGGGTGGTATCCGCTTCCACCACACGGTGAATCTCTCTATCCTGAAGTTCCTTGGCTTTGAGCAGACTTTCAAGAACGCGCTTACGACACTACCAATGGGTGGTGGTAAGGGTGGTAGTGACTTCTCGCCCCGTGGTCGTAGCGACAGAGAGATTATGCGCTTCTGTCAGAGCTTTATGATGGAGCTATGGCGTCATATTGGCCCAGATACAGACGTTCCCGCTGGAGACATAGGTGTGGGCGGACGTGAGGTTGCTTACATGTACGGTATGTACAAGAAGCTAGCGCACGAGCACACTGGTACGCTCACCGGTAAGGGCTTCGAGTTTGGGGGCTCTCGCCTACGTCCTGAGTCTACTGGTTACGGTGCTGTTTACTTCGTGGACCACATGTGCCGTGCCAATGGTCTCGAGCTAAAGGGCAAGACTATTGCTATCTCTGGCTTCGGTAACGTGGCCTGGGGTGTAGCCAAGAAGGCGACAGAGCTAGGTGCTAAGGTCGTTACAGTATCTGGCCCTGACGGCTATGTGTACGACCCCGATGGCATCAATACTGAAGAGAAGTTCCAGTGCCTGCTAGACCTACGCTCTAGTGGCAACGACGTGGTAAGCGACTACGTGAAGAGCTTCCCTAATGCTCAGTTCTTCCCAGGCAAGAAGCCATGGGAGCAGAAGGTAGACATCGCAATGCCTTGCGCTACGCAGAACGAAATGAATGAAGAGGATGCTAAGATGCTTCACGCCAACGGCGTATTGCTCGTAGCTGAGACTTCGAACATGGGCTGTACAGCAGAGGCTGCAGACTACTACGTGAACAACAAGATTATCTTCGGTCCTGGTAAGGCTGTTAATGCTGGTGGTGTAGCTACCTCTGGTCTCGAAATGACACAGAACGCTATGCATATCTACTGGACTAATGAAGAGGTAGATGCTAAGCTCCATCAGATCATGAGTGACATCCACGAACAGTGCCTCCAGTATGGCCGTGAGGATGGCTACATAAACTACGTAAAGGGCGCCAACATCGCAGGCTTCCTGAAAGTTGCTAACGCTATGCTTCAGCAAGGAATAGTTTAGTATTATAGTTTTCATTTGTCAGAGCGTGTGTCATAGACCTAGGTCTGTGGCGCACGCTTGTTTTGTGTCTTAGCTTTTGTCCACAGTATCGCCTGTAGCCTATGTGATACGATCCCAAGACCTAGAGAGCAGTCTACGGGTTGTACCGGTAAAATCCACACTTTGTACCGATACAGTTTACAGATTGTATCGGTACAAACTTTCGTTTTTACCGATACTCCTGAGGGTGTCTACCCAGCAAGACCTAGAGCTAGGCTTGCACTTGATGACCGAACGGTAGGCACTGCTAGGTTGCACAATTTGTCTTATCCTTGTTTTAGGAACAATGTTGTAATCACTCAAATAGATTAGTAATAAGATGAAACACCTTCGCTTATGTGTACTGGGCCTAGGGCTTACTCTGGGGATAAGCCCACTGCTGGCTCAGCGCAGTCATGAGACGCTCAAGGAGGGCTGGCGCTTTACGCGTCAGGACGAGCCTAATGCTATGCTCCCTAGCTATAACGACCAGAAGTGGCAGTCTGTAGTGATACCCCACGATTGGGCTATCTACGGTCCCTTCGGTATTGATAATGACAAACAAAACCTCGCCATTGCACAGGACGGGCAGAAGCAGGCTATGGAGCATGCTGGCCGTACGGGCGGACTACCCTTTGTAGGGGTAGGCTGGTATCGCACCAACTTCCAGCT
>JAXFXP010000197.1:0-6233 GCA_034091595.1 Porphyromonas sp. | reverse complement strand
GTATGAAGAACGGATTGAAGCGAGGACCTCGCTCCTTATCATAACCCATCACCTCCTCCTCGAAGGTACTGAGCCCACCGATACCACTGGCCACGATAACACCAATCTTGGTTTTATCCTCAGCCTCTAGGTCCAGCTTAGAGTCACGGATGGATTCGTCCGCAGCGACCATGGCGAACTGAGCGAAGCGGTCTAGCTTGCGAGCCTCTTTGCGATCCATATAGTCCCCTACGTTGAAGCCCTTGACCTCACACGCAAAGAACGTCTTGTGCTTAGAGGCATCAAAGAGTGTGATAGGCCCACACCCGCTCTTGCCCGCCTTGAGTGCTTCCCAGGTCTCGTCCTTGGTATTACCCAGAGGGGTGATAGCCCCCAGACCTGTGATGACTACTCTTTTGAGTTCCATAGTCAGTAGTAGACGACGTGGATTAGGCCAGCTTGCTCTCGATGTAGTCGATAGCGTCGCCTACAGTCTTGATGTTCTGAGCGTCCTGGTCAGGAATCTGAGTGTCGAAAGCCTTCTCGAACTCCATAATGAGCTCGACAGTGTCGAGAGAGTCTGCACCAAGGTCAGCTGTGAAGCTAGCCTCACGTGTTACTTCCTCAGGGTTGCAGTTGAGCTTATCAACGATAATTTCAGTTACCTTTTCTTGAATCTGTGACATAATCTTTCTGTTTTATATTACACGTTATTACTAATGTTCTCACTACCTTTGCTTCGTCGTTACATCGCCCGCCTTGAGGGGCAACTGCACAACTTAGCGCCATTTGTGCAGGCAAAGGTAGTAAAAGAAAATGAATAATATAGCAATCCTTGCTTCTGGCAGTGGAACGAATGCCGAAGCTATCATAAAGCACTTCAGCTCAAGCAGCTCTATCAGAGTCGCTTGCATTATAAACAACAAACAAAACGCAGGGGTACTCGACAGAGCCCAACGCTTAGGGATACCCGCCTATGTCTACAGCAACACAGAGATGAGGGAGGGTATAAAGCCCCTAACGACCCTCAGCAATCACGCTGTAGATGTCGTGATACTAGCAGGCTACCTCAACCTCATTAGCGAGCCTTGGCTAGAAGCCTACCACGATAGGATTATCAACATACACCCTGCCCTACTTCCTCGCTATGGAGGCAAGGGCATGTACGGGCATCATGTTCACGAGGCTGTGATAGCCCAGCGAGAGACACAGTCGGGTATCACCATACACCTCATCAATGAGCGCTACGACGAGGGTCGCTACCTACTACAGGCCACCTGCCCTGTGCTCGCTGGCGATACTCCCGACAGCTTAGCAGAGCGCATACACACACTAGAGCATCGCTTTTACCCTAGCGTCATCGAACAATTCATCCTGCACGAGCTGAAGCACTAGCTCCCCACCTATGCCTATCCCGCAACTAGACAGTCCCACAATAATGTGAGGCTAAGTCAAACATTCGCAGGATAGGCATATTTATATATACATATAGCCAACGGAGGTAGACCTCCCGACAAACGATGATGACGAAAGAAGAATATCCGCTCCTCGGTCTACACTGTGCCGGCTGTGCTGCTCGTGCCGAGCAAGTACTCCGCGAGCTAGAGGGCGTCAAAGAGGTTAACGTAAACCTCGCCACAGCCTCGGTACAGCTTAGCTACGACGAAGCCTTAGTAAGCGAACAAAAACTAGCTGAGACTATTGCCCGCGCTGGATACCAGCTGGTGGTAGAGCAGCGCTACCAAGATGATGAGGGACTAGAACGTCTACGTAGTAAAGAGCTAGGCACGCTACGCAGTAATGCCATCACGGCGCTTGCCGTGGGCTTCCTCCTAATGGGCTTAATGTGGGTAGAGCATTCGTGGCGCATCGCCTATGCGGAGTTCGTCCTCACGACCCTCACCCTAGCTATCGTAGGACGGGGCTTCTATAGCCGTGCCTGGCGACAGCTGTTCGATGGGGGGATGGGCATGGATACCCTCGTTAGCCTAAGTACGCTCGTCGCCTATGGTTACAGCGTCTTCCTCCTTTTCTCGCCCCAAGACCAGGTGCCTAACCTCTACTTCGAGGCTGCTGTGATGATTATCGCTTTCGTCCTCCTCGGCAAGTACCTAGAGGGGCGTGCCAAGGGAAATACGACAGAGGCCATCAGGCGCCTTGCGGGCTTACAACCCAAGCAAGTGCTACGCCGTAAGCTGAGCGGAGAGACTGAAGAGGTATCTGTCTATGACCTACTGCTCGGAGACTGTATCGTAGTACGTGCCGGTGAACGTATCGCTGTCGATGGCTTAGTAGCGGAGGGCGAGAGTTATGTGGACGAGAGCATGCTCACGGGTGAAGCTATCCCACAGCTACGCTCTGAGGGGAGCGAGGTCTTCGCTGGTAGCATCAATCAGAACGGCAGCCTCGTCATCCGCACGACAGCCCTGCACCGTGATACCCTCCTAGGGCGCATTATCGATCGTGTACGTACAGCTCAGGGTAGCAAGGCTCCCATACAGCGCATTGTAGACCGTGTAGCTGCCCTTTTTGTCCCCATTATCCTAGCTCTATCATTATTAACTTTCGGCCTGTGGTATATGCTCGGGGGCCCCAATGCACTAGAGCAAGGGCTAGTATCTGCCATCACGGTGCTCATTATAGCTTGTCCCTGTGCCCTAGGGCTAGCTACTCCGACAGCTATTATGGTAGGCATCGGAAGGGCAGCCGAAGAAGGTATCCTCATCAAGGATGCTGAGAGCCTAGAGATAGCCCGTAGTATAGATACTGTCGTATTCGACAAAACAGGGACACTCTCCCGTGGTAAACCTCGCCTATTAGATATGCATATTGTAGATGGCAGCTGCTCTCGCCAAGAGCTCTCCAAGCGTCTAGGCAATATAGAGCGTCGTAGCGAACACCCCATAGCCCAAGCAATACTGCTAGGACTTGGCGAGATAGAGCCCGTAGAGCTTGACTCGTGGACAAATATTCCAGGTCAGGGGCTCCGAGCTGAGCTACTCGGCAGTCTCCACCTTATCGGTAGTGAGGCGCTCATGCAGGCGGAGGGAATAGCTCTGGACGCAGAAGCCCTAAGGCAGAGTCGCCACTACGAGGAGGAACTCTCCGCCAGCCCTCTCTACCTGGCTTGGGACGGTAAACTACGTGCTATACTCGCTGTTGCCGACGAAGAAAAAGAGGGGATACGCGAGCTGATACAAGGCCTACAGCACTCAGGTATAGAGGTACATCTGCTATCAGGTGACAATAAAGTCATAGTCTCCCAGTGGGCAGATCGCTTAGGCATCCAGCAAGCTATCGGTGAGGTACGCCCCACAGAAAAAGCAGACTACGTACAGGGCCTACGTCTGAAGGGACGCCGTGTAGCCATGCTCGGTGATGGTATCAACGATAGCGCGGCACTAGCCGAGGCAACGCTGAGCATTGCTATGGGTACAGGTAGCGACATCGCTATAGAGAGTGCACAGGCCACTATTACATCAGGCGAAGTACACTTACTCCCTCGCCTACTAGAGCTATCACGTCGGACTATACGCACCATACACCAGAACTTATTTTGGGCCTTCGTCTACAACCTCCTGGCTATTCCATTAGCAGCAGGCCTATTCGCCCCTCTCACGGGTTGGACACTCACACCGATGCTCGCTAGCCTAATGATGGCACTTAGTAGCGTTAGTGTAGTCCTCAACAGTCTGCGCCTTAGACGACAATAGCAAACGTCTAGGCTGAGGGGCACTATTATAAGGCGATTATCCAATCTTTTGAGTACACAGCGCCGAAAAGCTGTATCTTTGTAATATTAATAGAGTAGCAGTGCTTAAGATATTAGATAAATATATCCTTCGGGGCTTCGTTCCCCTCTTACTGATGACCTTTGCTATTAGCTGGTTCATCGTACTGATGCAGTTTTTGTGGAAGTACGTAGACGAACTGGTGGGCAAAGGGTTGAGCCTCTGGATAGTAGGGCAGATAGTTTTCTATGCCGCTATGTCTCTCATCCCACTAGCGCTACCGCTGGGTATCTTGCTAGCCTCACTGATGTTCTTCGGGCAAATAGGCGAGCGCCTAGAGCTATTGGCGATGAAAGCCTCTGGTGTCCCTCTGTATCGCATTATGGCCCCGCTCTTCGCTACGGTTGCACTGCTCTCAGTGGGACTCTTCTACTTCCAAAACACCTATATGATCACCTCGCAGGTGCGTATGTGGACGCTCCTCTACTCGGCACGCTTCGCCAAACCCGAGCTAGAGATCCCCGAGCGTACCTTCTACAACGGAATCCCTGGCTATAGCATCTATGTAGGACAGCGCGACCAACAGCACATAGGCCGTATGCACGATATTATGATCTACGACCATAAGCTGGGGAATGAGAAAACACGCATCATACGAGCAGACTCTGGCCGCATTACGATGGATGATAGCCAGCAATTCCTCACTTGGCGCCTGCATAAGGGACAAAGCTTCGAGAATATGAGTCGTCCCACCGTACCCTCAGACCCCAAGCCTACAGCTTATGCCAAAGAGCGCTTCGACTACAAGGAGATTGTGATCGAGTTTGATGCGAACTTCAAAGTACAAGATGAGAGCGACATGAGTGGCCGCTTCATCGGTAAGAACCTCAGCCAACTCAACTACGCTATCGATACCACCACACATACTATCGATAGCCTACGTACTGTAGCAGCCAATCAGATCACGGAGCTAGCAGATCGCCAGAGCTATAGCTATAGCTTACCCTCACGCTTCGACACCACTAGCACGAGCATCAAGCAACGCGAGATGCTCCTAGGGAGCGACACTATCACCACGGGAATAACTCTGGATAGCCTAATGCGCCATGCCTCTATCCACGACAGCCTAAACACCATGCGCACGGCACTCTCTCAGCTCCAGATGATCCGCACAGAGAGCCAGTCGAGGCTCGATATAGACCGTGGAGCATACTTCGACTACCGAACGAATAGACAAGAGTGGCACAAAAAATTTACCTTCCCTGTAGCCTGCCTCGTCTTCTTCTTCATCGGTGCACCCCTAGGCGCTATCATTCGCAAGGGGGGGCTAGGCGTCCCCGTACTGACCTCCGTGGGCTTTTTCATCGCCTACTATATTATAGATACCTTCGGGCAGAATATGATTCGTTCTGAGAAGATAGGCGTAGTACCTGGGATGTGGTTATCGACCCTAGTCCTCCTCCCCATAGGTATTGTACTCACTTGGCAAGCGACCCGAGACTCGGCCTCGCTCAATACCGAAGCCTACGGGGTCTTCTTCCGACGCCTCTTCGGTACGGCACGTGTCCGCAAGCTCGAATACCAGGAGCTGGCTATCGAGGAGGTAGACTACGATCAGGCGCAGCTAGAGCTCGAGGCTCTGCTAGGATACATCGATACCCTACTGGGGAGTCCCTGGCTTACGAAACGCTTCGCTTGGCAACGCTTACTCCTCGAGCGCTGGGTCTATAGCCCTACAGAAGCGATTATGGGTGAAGCCTACCAGACAAGCGAAAACCTCATAGCAGAGCTACGCCATAGTCGCCAGCGTATGGAGCTCGCAAAACTGCAGGACCTACCCATCCTTATGCGACGCATTGTGCCACGTGCTCTACCAGAGGGAAGGCCCTATCGCTGGGGATTAAGGCTCTTTAATCTTGCCCTTCCTCTATCTCTGCCTCTTATCTGGCTACTCAACGTTCGTCGTCGTGCCAGCCTGAGAGACCTTACGACCAGCCGCCGTCTACTACTGGAGCTACGTGAGGAGATGAATAAGCACAAGGTAAAGGAAATAATATCTACACCTACTAACAACTAAAAACAATCGCTGCCTAATGCAGCCTCAGTATATTATGAGTGAAGAAATCAAGCTGAACAGCATCGAGGAAGCTCTCGAAGACTTCCGTAACGGAGAGTTCGTTATCGTCGTCGATGACGAGGATCGTGAGAACGAAGGCGACTTCATCATCGCCGCCGAAAAGGTTACACCCGAGAAAATTAACTTCATGATGCGCTACGGCCGTGGCGTCCTCTGCGCCCCTATCACAGAGGAGCGTGCTAGAGCGCTAGAGCTAGAGATGCAGGTACCGACCAACACCTCTGTACACGAGACACCTTTCACGGTAACGGTAGACCGCCTCGGCAATGGCTGTACCACAGGCGTATCGATGTACGACCGAGCACAGACCATCCTAGCACTCGCCGACCCCGAGACACGCCCCAGCGACCTAGCACGCCCAGGGCATATATGCCCGCTCCGAGCAC
>JAXFXP010000196.1:0-6172 GCA_034091595.1 Porphyromonas sp. | reverse complement strand
CATCCAGGCACCGCCACTCTTGGTGGGACGACGGTAGTAGTCGGTATAGAAGATAGCCATCTTGGAGCCGTCCTTGTCGAGGACATCGTATACCTTGACGCCCTCAGCATAAACAGGCAGGTCGGTACGCTCTACGAAGTTTACACCATAGAGCTTCTTGGCCATGAAGAATAGCCCGTTCTTAACGACACTATCGAGGGCGAAGTAAGGCTTTATATCATTCTCATTGAGGTCATACTTAGCCTTACGCACCTTCTCTGCGTAGTACTCCCAGTCGTAGCTCTCTAGACGGAAGTCTGGGCCCTCCGTCTGCTTAGCAAAGTCCTCTAGCTCCTTGGCATCAGCCTTGGCCTTAGGCAGGTAGGCGGACACTAGGTTCTGCACGAAGCCCTGTACGTTCTCGGGCTTCTCAGCCATCTGGTTACGAAGCCCCCACGCAGCGTAGGTAGGCTCACCGAGGAGCTTAGCTTTCTCGGCACGTAGACGTGTGATGTCCTTAACCACCTGCTGGGTATCGAACTTATCGCCACGCTCGTTGCGCATCATAGAGGCCTCTAGGAGGCGACGACGCATATCACGGTTGTCTAGCTCAGAGAGGAGTGCCTGCTTAGTCGTATTCTGTATCGTGAGGACGTAGCCATCCTTGCCTGCAGCCTTGGCATCAGCCTCTGCCTGCGCCAGACTCTCGGGTGATAGACCGGCTAGACTGTCCTTGCTCGTTACGTGGATGGCTGCGGCGGCTGTACCGTCCTTAACGAGGTTATTGAACTGATTCTCTAGGTTTGCTAGCTCGCCATTGATTTTCTTGAGCTGTTCCTTTTGCTCAGGAGCTAGATTAGCGCCATTACGCACAAAGCCATCGTAAACGATCTTAAGCAGACGAGCGTCTTCGCCCTTTAGGCTAGACATTTCTTTTTCGTACACAGTCTTGATACGTGCGAATAGCTTCTCGTTGAGGTTAATCGCATCGGTATGGGCTGCGAGCATTGGGGCTATCTGCTCCTCAATGGCTCGTATGCTGTCGGTAGCATGTGCCCCTGCTAGCCCGAAGAAGATTTGGCTGGTGCGGTCTAGGAGCTGCCCCGCCCTCTGCATAGCCACGAGCGTATTCTGGAAGGTAGGAGCCTCTGGGTTGTTTGCGATAGAGTCTATCTCTGCAAGATGACGCTTCATACCCTCTTCGAAGGCTGGCATAAAGTGTTCGGGCTTAATAGCGGCAAAGTCCGGAGCACCAAATTCGAGCTTGCTCTCCTGTACGAGTGGATTGCTGTCGAGAGACGCTGTGCCACCGCCTCCACCACAGGCTGCCACCATAGAGGCCAGCCCAAGGGATAGGATGATTTTCTTCATTTTGTCTGTTATTTATTTGAGTATTTACTACAAAGATAAGGATTTCGACGGTACAGACCCACAGAGGAGTCTGCCCAAGTCGCAATTTATAAAAGCAACTAGGGGCTGCGCCCAGTAGCTAGACTAGGTGCAGCCCCTATGATATGGCCAATATCTATAGCTCTGTGTATATACTAGAGCTTACCACCGTTCTTCTCTAGTAGCTCGTCGAGCATCTTGGTGATCATCTCTTCGCCATGTAGGTCTCGTGCTGCAATGATGCCATTAGGGCCTATGAGCATTATCTGAGGAATGCCATTGATACCGTAGGGCTCTGTAGCCTTCTCATTGAAGATCTGTGGCCAGGGAAGCTCATCCTTGGCAACGGCCTGCAGGTGGTCGTCCCACTTGTCCCATACTGCGATGCCGACAATCTGTAGCCCCTTATCCTTGTAGGTCTCGTATATCTTCTTGAGCCCTGGCATAGCACGACGGCAAGGACCGCACCAGCTAGCCCAGAAGTCTACGAGTGTATAATGGCCCTTATTGATGAAGTCGCTCAGCTTGCTGGCTTCCTTCTGGTCATTGATCCCCTCTATATCTACGTAGGGCTTGCCTGCCTGCGTAGCTATTGCAGCATCGATCAGCTTGAGGCGGCTCGTAATAGCAGGGTTGGTGATAATATCCTTGCCAGCGAGCGCACGCCACTCGGCTACTTGCTCTGGTGCAGCGCCAATGCTACCATCGAGGAGAGTGCGTAGGGCACGCAGACCTACCGAGTTGTTAGGATTGGCTCTAAGCGCCGCACTATAGTCCTTGATCTGACTCGCCTGATACTCCTCGTAGATGCTAGCCTTCTCATCGTCGGTCTTTGCCTCGGCAAAGCGTTTCTCCAGGACAGAGGCTGTAGCCTTGCTCTCATCTAGCAGCTTGGCAAACTTATCGTTGAGGGGCGTCCCAGTGGCCGAGGCCTTCTCTAGGTTAGCTACTACACTTCCGCTCTCTAGGACCACCGCAGTACGAAACTTACGCTTGAGTCGGAGCTCCACCATCGAGGTAGTATCCTGTGCCAAAGGCTTAGCGAAGACGAAGGCCTTATTCTTAATAGGCGCCTTGGCAATCGTATCGAAGCCACTCTCACTGACACGCGCTAGCACCACGCTGTCGCCATCGCAGTCTGCCGTGGGGACAGAACCGCTAATACGGACTAAATTCTTACCAGCTGTGAGCTTGGTGACTGCTGCCACTTTCTTGCCACCCTTGCGGGCTGACTGGGCCTCTAGAGCAGTGCCGAGGCTTAGGCTTGATAGGATAGCCAATGCGGCTACAATACCTTTTCTCATATTAGTTTCCTTTTATTGGATTTATGTATTTCCTTAGATAACGTCTATTCGACGCCTTTTAGTATTATTAAACTGTGCTTAATAGCTGTTTGTCGTCCTACTAGTCGCAACAGGCCCCGCAGGCCTCACCATCGGGGTCCAATTCGATGGTGATATGGCTCAGGCCGTGATGCTCGGCTATATGCCGCACCTGATGCTTGAGCTCGGCAATGGCGCTAGCATCTCCGCATACCTCGCAGCTGTGGACAACGTGTAGCGAGGCTATATGCTCTTGCCCGTTCATCGTCCAGACGTGAATATCGTGTACATCTAGCACGGCAGGTAGCGTGCGTAGCTCCTGCTCTAGAGCCTCGGTATCTATACCCTCGGGGACACCCTGTAGCAGGATGTGCAGCGTATCACGGAGATTGTGGTACACATTGTAGAGTATCCACAAAGAGATGCCTATAGAGAGAAGTGGGTCGAGAATAGGTAGCTCTACGAAGTACATCACGACGCTTACCACCAGCACAGCCACCCAGCCAAGGACATCCTCCATCAGGTGCAGACGTAGGGCTCGGTCGCTGAGCGAGGCATTGCCCATCATGCGCCAGGCTGCATAGCCATTGACTGCTATCCCTAGGAGCGCTAGAGCGAACATCCCCTCGGCCTGCACAGGCGTAGGATTGAGCATCTTACCTATAGCCGTGTAAATCATTACCAGCGATCCGACCAGCAAGATGGAGGAGATGAGCAGTGCCGAGAGTAGAGAGAAGCGCTTGTAGCCATAGCTAAAGTGCTTATCTCGCCCCTTGATGCTCAGACGCTCTAGATACCAAGCTAGGCCTAGCGACACGCAGTCGCCCGCATCGTGCAGTGCATCCGAGAGAATAGCCACGCTACCTGTGTACAGACCGCCCACTAGCTCGATGATCGTAAAACCGAGATTGAGGAAGAAGGCGACCATGATATTCCCACCAGCCCCAGGCGCTAACTGCCCGTGGTGGTCGTGGTGCGCATGCTCGTGTCCGTGGTGATGCCCACAGCTCCCGTGCCCATGCAAGTGTGCCATTCGTTATTACTTCGTCTTAGGGAGAGGCTTGCCCTTCTTAATCCAGTCTAGGCTTACCTCTGTGAAATAGATGTCGTAGGCAGGGCGGTCGTTCTCCTCGCTGATGATACCGACATTGCCATTCTTTAGGCGTGTAACCTCGCTATAGGCTGCCTCACCATCGCAGAGCGTATTGCCGGCAGGCCAAGTCTTGCCCTCGTCCTCACTCATATATATACGTAAGTGGTCGCGGCGTGTGCTCTCGATAAGCGTGTGTAGCAGGATGTTTTTGGCTCCCTTGCCTTCGCTAGCGAGTGAGTAGCGCGCCAGAGCCGTATTGCAGGCATTACCCATTAGCTCAGACCAAGTAGCTGGCTCAGACCAAGTCATGCCATGGTCTTTGCTGACAACATAGGTACGAGGTGTAGGGCGCCATGCTCGGTTGCGGCTAGAGATGAGGAGGTCTCCATTAGCGAGCTCTATGATTTTGGCTTCGTCTCCGTTGGTGCGTGCCACGGGCGAGCTGTGCCAGGTCTTACCGAGGTCGTCCGAGTAGACCATCACGTTGTCCATATTACCGCCCCACTTAGGCTCGGTACGCAGAGCCGCTACGAAGGCTATGCGCCCCTTGCTGGTGATGATACCATTGCCCGAGCCGAAGAAACCGCCGTTAGGGAACTTGTCGGTATACACCTGCGAGGTGATCTCCACTACTGGGGTCCAGGTTAGTCCTCCGTCCGTACTTTTGCTGAAGTACATCTCTAGAGGCTTCTTGGCACTCGAAGGATAAAACCACAGCCCCGAGCCTGCTACCATCACCATGTAGAGGTTCTTACCGTCCGTAGCAATGGCGGCATCGCCATAGCCATGGTCAGGAGTCCCCTTGGCTACTGTGATGGGCTTAGACCAGGTACGACCGTTGTCCTTGCTGATCTTTACCTCTACATCAATATCTGAGGGGAGGTCGTAGTCGGTAGTCTTGCGTCGGTCTATACCGGCTACTAGGTTGCCGTTGCTCAGGCGTACGATGGAGGGGATGCGGTAGTGGGCCGATTTGTTTTCGCCAGGCGTCCATACCAGCACACGCTGTAGGACGATCTCGTGCTTGTAGACCTGTGCCTCGGGCAGGAAGTCAGGGGCTCCCTGCATCTTAATACGCTGCACCTGAGTCGTCAGCGTGTCGCCCTCTGTAGCCTTGCTGGCCACATCTGCCACCAGCCATAGACGGCTGTGTCGGCTGAGCGTAGGCGTATTTTTTACGGCACGTAGGATAGTCTTGTTGGGCGTAGGCTTGCCCTCTGCCACGAGCGTACCAGGGCTACGGTGGTCGTAGCGGTCGCCATTGTCTGTGAGGTATAGGCGATAGCGACTGATATTTCTTAGATGGCTGGCATCGGGTGCCGCTAGCTCTACCTCTTGTAGCTTGCCTGTACCCTCGAGCCCTAGGGCGAAGACGCTCAGGGCCTGCCCTGCACCACGGCCGATAAGGTGTCCATTGGTACGATGAGCATCGTAGGTCTTGATAAGACTATGTGCCGTGCGGGCGGGATAGTTGTGCAGCGTAGCCGTATGACGCCCTGTAGCATCGGTATGCTGTGTGTCGCCAGGCTTGAGCCCCTCGAAATCGAAGGCTGCTACCAGCCCCTCTGTCTTAGGGTCAATGCGCTCTGTGTTGCGGTCCTTTAGGAGTTCCTCTGCACTTAGTGCGCGCTTATACAGGCGCACATTATCTAGTCGTCCGTGGAAGTGAGCGAAGGGCTTACCCTCTCTCTGCCCTGCCCCGATGAAGAGAGGCAAGCCATTCTGAGCCACCCATGCGCGTATATCCTTGTCTGCCTTGCGCACCTCCTGTCCATCGACATAGAGGCGGATGGTGCCAGCCATGCGGTCTACCACTAGGGCGCAGTGATACCACTGGCGCAGGTAGATATCCTTGGGGGCTTGTGCCCAGCCGTCAAAGGCTTGGCTGGCTGTGCCTGCTGCATCCACTAGGCTAGCCCCGAGGAAATTATTGCTGGTCGTACGTAGGGCTAGTAGGTCGTAGCCTGAGCGGTTGAGGCTATCGGACACTATCTTGCCAACATCTCTACGGGAGATAATGCGTGGTGCATCTGTATATATAAACGTGCGGTATCCATAGACCCAGAAGGTGTAGGTGTAGCTACGCCCAGCAGGGACATCAAAGTCGGGATGGCTCGGTACACTGAGGTACTGAGTCTCGCCATTCAGCTCGAGGTAGGTGTCGTGCTTGAGTGGCGTCTGGGCAAAGGCTCCGGCGGTGAGGGCTAGACTAAGCCCTAGGGTCAGCATCTTTGTCATTACTTATATATGGTATAGATTATAGTTAGTCAGTATGTCTTACAAAGATAGGCAATATATAATATAAAGACTATTGCATAATACGACACTCGCTTCGTTGTTTGCGACATTCGGGCTCGGTCATTTACACAAGTAAACTCCCTTCGCCCTC
>JAXFXP010000195.1:0-3311 GCA_034091595.1 Porphyromonas sp. | reverse complement strand
GATATTGATTACTCCGAGTTGAGTAATGGGCACACGCTGTACTGTCTCGCCCTTGGTAATTATCACGTTGGCCGTACGGCTCTCAGCGGTTTCGTTTTTCTCTATTGTGAGGGCGATAGACTTAGCGCCATCTTTTACGGCCTTGAGCCAAGAGGCATCGGTCTTTACCTCAAAGCCCTCCTGATCCACCAAGATACGTCCCGTACTAGCAGTATAGGCTTGGTCGAAGCTCGTCGATACGACCGTGATACTGGCTACAGCCTCTGGGCTGTCTTGGTCCTTGCTGCAGCTGGCTAGCCCAAGGGCTAGCACAGCGCACACTATCGCGAAATATTTGTTTGCTTTCATAGTGTTTACTAATTTGCTTTACGGGTGAATGTAGGAAGCGTAATGAAAGGATTAAAGCCAGCATAGCCATCATATCGCCCTTGACTCTTTCCGGCGCCATCAAGCTGCCATAGTAAGAGTGAGATGGACTTGTACTGTCCCCAAACGCCATTGTCATTCATCTGATATTTGGCAGGGTCAGACCCCTTAACAAGGGAGCTATACATACCAATTTCGCCGAGTGACCATACTAGATAACCAGCGCCACTATCCCACATGCAGAGCATAATTTTGTTGCCATTAGCAGCAGTGCCAACCTGTTGGTTAAAGATTTCGAAGCGGTTCTTATCAGGGTTAAACTTGGCCTTGATGCTGAAGGGTAGATTAGTCCCTGATATTAAGTACTCGTTGTAGCCACTCTCCGCAAATGTAACCTCGTACTTTACGCGCTTATCAGCAGCTCCTACCTCTAGCGTGTAGTTGCCGAGGTAGGCTGCGAACTTATCGTAGTATGGGTCTCTGCGAGCAGTGAGCGTACCGCCTGCAGCCGTAAGCTTGCCACCCTGCCAGGTCATCTCGCTGACGCCCTCTATAGGCTCTACGAAGCGGATACCTGTGGGGGTAACGAAGTAGGAGATAGTCTGTACTTTGCTTTCGCCCTCTGTGGTATAGGTGTAGACGTTGAGCCCCGAGCCGTTTACTTTGAAGAGTTGCTTCTTCCCCCCAAGTGTGCCCTCTATAGCATCCTGATGAGCTTCGCCCATATCCTTAGGGTTGAAGATCGTTGCCTTCATCGTACGGATACTCTGTATGAAGCTGTCAATACTGCTGGTAGCACGGCGTAGGGTCATGAGGTTACGGCTACGCTTGCCACGTACTTGTATCTCGTCTTTGGATACGATTTTGACGAGATTGAACTCGTGGTCGCCTTCGTAGCCGAGCGAGATACCCCCCGCATATGTACTGTCGGGGGTCGTATAGCGGTGGATAGCCATATTGCCGGTATCGAAGTTGATAGATACGTTGCGGTCCTTACCCACGACGTAGCTGCTCTTGTACCAGAGCTGATCGCCCTTGAGCTCCTCTGTAGTAGCAAGTACTTCGTCCTTGTCTGAGAACTTTAGGCCGATGTAGTAGGCGCCATACTGTTTGCCTGCCGAGGGTACGTAGTCGAGTATCCAGCCCTCTTTGCTGTCGATAAGCAGCGAGCGCAGGGTCTGAACCTGCTCCTCGATACGCTCGTTTACGCTCTTGTCGAAGATAGCCTCCTCGTTTTGCACACAGCTGCTAGCCCCTAGGCTAAGGCCCAGAGCAAGAAGCGCCATAGCGGAGAAGCTACTCCATATATTATTTTTCATAATCTAAGCTATGTATTAGTGTTGATGTTGGGTAAAAGGCTGCTTACCGCAGTGCTGCAGATATACGCTGCAGGAGTATTCGCCAGCGCCCTCTGTTGGTAGGTCGGGCTGCATCCAGCTCTCAGCGTTGGTGCCAGGGGCATAAGGGACCACAGTGCTAGCAGCACGTAGCGCACGTAGCTCGTTGGTGAGTAGAGGCTTCCAGTCTTCTTCTATGAAGTTGAGGCGTGCGGCCTCCTCAAGACGACGGTCTGCGACCTGGCGTAGCTTATCGAGGTCGATTTTGTATTCCTCTAGCATGTACTGCTTCATGATGGCGATTTTCTTTTTGATCTTGGCTGTGCCAGCCTCGCCTGCGGCCTTGAATAGCTGTGCCCACTCTTCATCACTCCAGGTAATGATAGCAGCCGTAACCTCTGCCACGTCTTCGCTATTGACCTTGCGCGAGTAAGCAGTAACGAATCCAAGTGGAGCATACACATCCATGCGTGCTACGTCAGCGTTGAAGAAGGTGCTGGGCAAGTAGTCGTCCTTGGTAATCTCATTGAAAGCATCGGGCCAGCGCTTATGCTGGTGTAGGATGTGTGCAAACTCGTGGTGTATAGTCCCGAAGTAGGTCCATTTGAGGGCCGTCAGATTATTTTTATCCACGTGGTTTACCTTGTAGAGCGTTACCTTGAGGCCGCCCTCGGCCGTACCGAGTAGGTCGGTGCCGGTTTTGTCCGTAGAGCGAGAGCCGATGAGTGCTATCTGACGAGGGGCGAACTTGCGCATAAAGGCAGTACCACCAACTTCGTCGTAGACCCCAAACCACGAGTGCTTGACGATCTTGGCCATCCGCATACTATTCTCAAGCGTAGCGGGTGCTAGATTCTTTTGTCTGTCGCGCTCGTTGTCGAGCATACGGTACATAAACTCCACGTTGTAGGCATCGCGGTAGTTGAGCCCGAGCCACTTGTCGAAGGCTGTTTCTTCGGGTAGCTTCTCGCTGAGGACACTACGGCTAGCGTCTGGCTGGTCGTCCTTGCTGCAGGATACCAGTAGAGGCATACTGAGGGCCACGAGGGAGGCTAGGAGTGTATATTTATTAATAAGTTGCTTCATAACTTTGATTGCTTAGGGTTGAGCATTTAGCGTGGGTTTTTGGGTAGGCCAGCATCGATAACAGAGCCAGGTAGCTGCATAGCATGGCGCAGGTCGTCCTGCTTGAGTACCACGGGTGTATCACCTGGGATGTCGTGGGTGATCTCGATGTTGTAGCGCTTGATGTCGAACCATCTGTCGCCCTCGTAGAGCGTCTCTACACGGCGGGCGTGTAGTACGGCTTGGATCATATTGTACTGCATACCTGTGGTAAGCGTAAACTTAGGATGTAGGGGCTTGGCTACGCCAGCGAGCTTAGCTCGGTATTTCTCTGCCACCTGCTCGTCTAAGCTCTCGTAGTCGGCTGGGACATCATAGAAGTCTGATATCTGCTGAGCTGTAGCTGTCTGACCTCGCTTACTCTTGTAGTAAAGAGAGAGGTCGCTGGCAGCGGACTCAAACTCCTGCAGCATCACCTTAGCCTCAGCGCGCACTAGCAATGTTTTGTCCACTGTCAGAGGCATTGCGATCACGTTGGGGATA
>JAXFXP010000194.1:0-14046 GCA_034091595.1 Porphyromonas sp. | reverse complement strand
GTAGCTGCAACGGTAGCAACGCCAAGGAACTCTTTAGCCGCCCAGATGTAGATGGCGGTCTTATTGGTGGAGCTAGCCTAGCTGTAGACAAGTTCCTACCTATCATAGAGGCTTTCAACTAGCCTAGTTTTACGACAACGAAGACAAATAGGGCCCGCACTCTTGGTTTGAGCTAGGGTGTGGGCTCTATCCTATACTCCGAGTATTATGACATCGAATAGAAAACCTTGCTGGATGCTACTGGCAGTGCTCTTCATGGGTATGCATATCGCAGAGGCGCAGCAGCAGACATCTACACCAGTACGTAAGGCTACGCCACGCACTATCTTCGAGGCCCTAGAGGGTGAGGGTCCAGGCGAAGGACGTGTCGTTATCAATCAATCCGAAGAGCTCAAGAAGCTCGTAGGAGGTACCTCTAGTCGCTATAGAGCTGTGCTGGGCCGTGAGGGAAACACCACCCTGATGCAAGGCTACCGTATACAGGTCTACAATGGTAATCTTGTATCTAGCAAGGCAGAGATGGACCGCCGTGCTGCACAGCTGAGACGTCTTGCTCCAGAGTATAGTTGCTATCCCACCTACAATGCTCCTTTTTGGCGTCTTGTCGTAGGGGACTTCGTTAGCAATACAGCTGCTCGTGCTGCACGAGCTAAGTTACTCAAAGTTATGCCATCCTGGTTCCAGGAGTCATATATTGTACGTGACAAAGTACGCATCCTCAACTACAACCCAGAACAGAATGAGTATTAAGCCACTAGATCCAGCTACACAGGCATCGCTAGAAGAGCACTATGCTGCCATCATCGACTTATTAGGGGAGAATGTACAGCGTGAGGGGCTGGTAAAGACACCTGAGCGTGTCGCCAAAGCTATGCACTTCCTAACGCAAGGCTATAGCCAGTCTCCAGAGGAAGTGTTACGCTCGGCTATGTTCCGCGAAGAATATAAGCAGATGGTTATTGTCAGAGACATTGACTTCTACTCCATGTGCGAGCATCATATGCTACCTTTTTTCGGTAAGGTGCATATCGGATACATCCCCAACGGCTATATCACAGGGCTTAGCAAGCTTCCTCGTGTCGTAGACATCTTTGCACGTCGTCTACAGGTGCAGGAGCGTCTAACCACAGAGATAAAGGACTGTATTCAGAAGACACTAAACCCATTGGGTGTAATCGTCGTTATCGAAGCTGAGCATATGTGCATGCAGATGAGAGGTGTAGAGAAGCAGCACTCGCTAACGACCACTAGCGACTTTACAGGAGCTTTCAAGGAAGCCAAAACACGAGAGGAGTTTATGCTCCACATAGCACGTCCTCATCGCTAATGAACATATTCCCTGATAACCTGAAGGCCTATTTGGATGTAAGTAAGCCACTTCCCCCAATGGAGGAAGTGGCTTATTTCGTAGAGGCTCCTAGTGGTACCCGCTTACGTTTGGAACTGCAAACGAGTATAATAACCAAGGCTGATATGCCACATAGGCTACCAACACTCTATCGTATAGAGTTGTCCTCGGCATTTGGCCAAATCCGTATCGTACACGACGAAGAGGAGCGTATATGGGAATTACTGCTTGAGGGACAGGACGGGAGTCAAGCTTCGAGCCTTTACCCAATGGCAGAATGCCAAGATATCGCCCCGAGTGAATACTTCACTAGGCTTATCCAGGCACTCAGTACCTTTAGCCAAGACGAGCTATCTGTATCCTGCCACTTGTGCTGTAGCAGCACATTTCGCCTCAGAGTTTGCCTAGCACTTCTCTCTATCCCTCGTGGTCGTCTACGTAGTTACCAAGCTATTGCCGAGCAGATAGGTCAGCCACGAGCTTTGCAGGCAGTCGGTAGTGCTGTAGGCTCCAATCCACTCTCAATACTAATACCCTGCCACCGTGTGATACGTAGTAGTGGACATATCGGAGGATATGCCCACGGTGTAGGGCGCAAAGAGCAAATACTCGGCTATGAGTTGTCTGGGCTACAGAGTAGTTTGCTCTAGAGGCTATAGCCTATAGGTCTGAGCCATCGAAGCCGAAAGGCAAGACTTGGCGACAGTCCTCTAGAATAATCGTCTCCTTGCTGCCGCAGAGTAAGAGTCGAAAAGGACGAAAGCGTATCGCTGTCTCCATCAATACTTGACGACAACCACCACAGGGCGAAATCTGCGCTACACGACCGTCTTTGTTGTACGCAACCACTGCTAAGGCCACTACGGGAACGTCTGGATATTGTGCTCCAGCATAGAATAGTGCTGTCCGCTCTGCACATAGACCAGAGGGGTAGGCGGCATTCTCTTGGTTACTTCCCGTTACGATAATTCCATTCTCTAGTAAGGCGGCTGCTCCCACCCGGAAGTTGCTGTAGGGAGCGTATGCTTGCTCTGCAATTGCAGAGGCAGCCGCCTCTAGCTGTTTGTCTTGCGCATCTAGGTCTTCGTTGTTTACGAGTTGGTAGGGTATAGATAGCACTTGTTTCATATACTACATATATTAATGTTAAGTTGCGCCTTTCGGCAGTTTGCTCTTGTTTATTTAGATAAATATCTCTATCTTTCGGTAGTAACAATATTAGCTCAAGTAGTATGGCACACAAGAACTACCGACTAGAGTACTCGCTTGGCAAGGTATCTGCCAACCAAATCTGGCTCATGGTGTCGACCTCTAAAGGCCTCAGCTGTTGGATAGATGCACAGGTAGAGCTAGAGAATGACATTGCTACCTTCAACTGGTCTGCAACCAGTGCTGACTCTGCGCATGTCTATATAAAGCGTCCTCTGTACAATATACGTTACGAATGGCTCCACGAGGAGGGCGGTTTCGAGTTTCTTATCGAGGTGTCAGAGATAACCAAAGAGCTAACACTCGTAATACTCGATGAGTGCGAAGACGAAGATTACGAGTGTAGCCTCCTTATCTGGAAACGCCAGATTGCGGCGCTCTATCGCTACCTAGGTCTGCCCTCATATCTATAGCCCAAGGCTTCTGCAGCACGCATCAGCGTCTGACGGGGAAGCTATGTGCTCTCACAATCGTGATCTAGCTCGAATTGCTCTAAGCTCAGATACGCTCCATCCCACACAGCATAGCTATTGTACTGAAGCCAATCCCCCAGTATCATCATCCTTTTACCACCTCGCAGGCTTAGGTCCAGCATCAGGTGCCTATGTCCGTAGAGATAGTAGTCTACCTCGGGATACAGCTCTAGGTATTGCTTGGTCGCTACGACCAGATGTTCTTGCTCTACCTCGAAGTATTCGTTGTGATAAGCGTGTGGTATCTCCCCAAGTACCTTCTTTTTGAGCCCTTGTTTTCGGCTATGTAAACTCCAAGCCATAGCGAATCCGACAGTCCAGCGTGGGTGTATCCCAGCGAAGAGCCACCGTGCTATCTTATTGCGGAATAGTCGGTAGAGGAAGTTATTGCCCCAGGATACGTGTCTATATTCCTCATCTCCGTGTGCTAGTCTAAACACCTTGCCGTCTAATGTTACGCAGGCACTCTGGTGATGAATGATGGCTCCTAGCTCTGTGGATAGGTAGTCGGCAAACCAAATATCATGATTGCCGGCAAAGAAGTGAATCTCTACGCCTTCGTCCGATAGCTCAGCGACTTTACCCAGAAAGCGAACATAGCCACGTGGGGCTACGTTGCGATACTCGAACCAATAGTCGAAGATATCCCCGAGGAAGTAAATCGCTCGAGCTGTGGGACGTATATACTCTAGCCAACGCACCAGTCGTCGTTCGACTGCTAAAGGCTCAGCGTGGTAGCCCGAGCCTAGATGCGCATCGCTAGTGAAATAGACTGACGTGCGTGCCACGCTACAAGAATCCTAGCTCTAGGAGAGCTTCCTCGCTCATCATATCCTTATTCCACTCGGGCTCGAAGGTTAAGACAATGTTGCAGCCCGTAACACCATCTACATACATTACCTTGTCCCGTGTGTCCTCGACGATAAAGTCCGCTGCTGGGCAGTTGGGTGCTGTCAGCGTCATCGTAATAGTAACGAGTCCATCATCAGCTATGTCCACACCATAGATAAGCCCAAGGTCATATATGTTGACGGGTATTTCTGGGTCGTATACCATCTTGAGCATACGTACGATTTGCTCCTCTTTTTCTAGATATAGGTTGTTACTCATGTCTTGCTTAGCTTGTTGCTTTATTTTATTTAGACAACAACGAGGTCCCGTATTAGTTCGGCTCCTATCGTTGTGTTTACTTGGCTTATTAGGTTGTTTTTGCTTAGGATAATGCCCTGGCGCACAGCGGCACTATGGCTCTGTAGGCGTAGCACACCATCGTTTATACTTACCGATAATATGTGTGGCCATAGTGGTCCGAGTAGTCGTGGTAAGTGTTCCTTCGCTTGATGTTCTAGCAAATGCTCGTGTAGGTCTGGGGATTCCTGTAGCAGAGCAGAGAAAGCTTGCCCGAGGGTAATAGTTTCACTACGCTTCATAGGCTTGTGTTTGTATATCTCCTTGGTCTACCAAGAACAGTTTATAATCTTCCCCCCAACTGTGCACTATTTCATCTAGGTGCTTTCGGTTGGTATCGGTGATGAATATTTGCCCAAAGTCTTCGCCTCCCACTAGCTCGATAATGCGTGCCACACGTATGGCGTCGAGCTTGTCGAATATATCATCCAGTAGGAGCAGTGGGCGCTCTTTGCTGTTATGAGCTAAGAGTTTGTACTGAGCAAGCTTCAGGCTAATAAGGAAAGTCTTGCGCTGTCCTTCGCTCCCGACACGCTTGACCAGCTCTCCGCCAAGGGTCATTGTCAGGTCGTCTCGGTGTATGCCTTGCTGGGTGTAGCCTAATAGGCGGTCGCGACCTCTGTTGGCGACAAGGAGATCGTATAGTCGTCCTTCTCTTTCGCTGAGGCAGCTACTATACTCTATAGCAACCTCGTCATATTCGATAGCAATAGACGAGTAATAGCTCCTAAAGTAGGGGATAAACTCCTCTACGAACCGTCTGCGCTTGTCCCATATATAATGGGCGTAGCGGTCTAGCTGCTGATCGAGCACGTCTAGGAGCGCATCGCTAGACTGAGCACCTTTCAGTAAACTATTGCGTTGCTCAAGTGCGGCATTGTATTGGCTCAGAGCATTGAGATACAAGGCATCCTGCTGAGATAGCTGCATATCGACGAAGCGTCTACGCTCTTCACTAGCTCCCTGTATGAGTTGATAGTCTTGGGGGGATATGATGGTCAGAGGGAAGGCTCCTATATGTTCGCTTAGGCGGGGATACTCTTTCTTGTTGCGTTTGAGTATCTTTTTTTGTCCTGGGCGTATCTGCAGCAGGATATGCTTCTCATCTCCCTGTGTAGGGAGGTATAGGGCATCTAGGATCGCTGCATCGCTACCACGCTTTACCGCTAGAGTATCAGTTATGCCCAGATGGCTCTTGGTAAAGGATAGGTAGTGAATGGCATCTAGGAGGTTTGTTTTCCCCATACCGTTTAGTCCGACGAAGCAGTTAACTTTGTCGGAGAACTCCAAACTTGCTGCAGCAATACTCTTGAAGTTAATAATATGAAGTCGCCTTAATATCATAAGGCAAAGATAAGCATACTTTGGCATTCGACTAGATGAATAGATATAGGCTCGGCCAGATACTGAGGGCACAATCGTTTGGGGTATGTTGTTCATTATCTTGTGTGTAATAGTAGTTGTAGCGCGCACAACTGGTAGAGATAAAATCTTACACAGGCTGTAAGATGTGTCTTACATCGTGTGTAAGATCCGTCTTACACCATATGTAAGATTGATCTTACTCTAGAGTAATATGTATCTTACACCAGAGTAAGACGCAGATTGCACTAGTACTTTGGGGAGGATGCTCAGGTAAAGCTTTTAGGATACACAGGTGGATGTCCGAGCATTCACCTGTGAGGACACGAGCATTCACAGCTAGGAGGCCCATCAGTAGCTAGTGCTACAGGCCTTATGCCCAAGTGATGCCAAAGTAGTATCTTTGCAGTATGAGAGACTTTATCATTACAGATGTAAAAAGCGAAGACGCAGTGCTGGTCGGACTTATTACACGCACTCAGAGCGAGGAGCAAGTGCGTGAGTATCTAGATGAGCTAGACTTCCTAAGCGAAACCGCTGGGATACGCCCCGTTAAGCGCTTCGTGCAGCGCCTTGATAATGCTCATCCTGTAACCTTTGTCGGCAAAGGGAAACTGGAGGAGATACGTCTGTACGTAGAAGAGAATGAGATCGGAGTCGTAGTCTTCGATGACGAACTTAGCCCTAAGCAGCTCCGCAATATCGAGGCAGAGCTGAAGGTTAAGATTTTGGATCGTACTAGCCTTATCCTAGATATATTCGCTATGCGTGCACAGACTGCTTATGCCAAAACACAAGTAGAGCTGGCACAGTATCGCTATATGTTGCCTCGTCTTACGCGCCTATGGACGCACCTAGAGCGACAGCGTGGGGGGGTAGGTATGCGCGGCCCAGGGGAAACACAGCTCGAAACGGATAAGCGACTCATCCAAGACCGTATAAGTCACCTCAAGGATGAGCTCAAGACTATTGACCGCCAGATGTCTATGCAACGCAAGAATAGAGGGAAGATGGTACGTGTAGCCCTAGTGGGATATACCAATGTGGGCAAGAGTACTCTGATGAATACCTTGGCCAAGAGTGAGGTATTCGCAGAGAATAAGCTGTTTGCCACTCTGGATACTACGGTGCGTAAGGTTATAGTACATAATCTACCTTTTCTACTGAGTGATACTGTTGGCTTCATCCGCAAGTTGCCCACAGAGCTCGTTGAGAGCTTCAAATCTACACTTGATGAGGTGCGAGAGGCTGACTTGCTTATTCACGTTGTGGATATATCGCACCCCAACTTCGAGGAGCAGATAGAGGTGGTAAACAGCACCCTCAGAGATATTGTTGGCAATCAAGATAAGCCAATGATACTCGTATTCAATAAGCTAGATGCCTTCACTTGGGAGGAGAAAGCTGCCGACGACCTAAGCCCACGCACCAAGCGCAATATATCGCCAGAGGAGCTACAGCAAACCTGGATGGCACGTATGAATGGAGATTGCCGCTTCATCTCAGCTCGTCAGCTAGAGGGTGTAGACGATCTGAAAGCATTGATGTATGAGCGTATCAAAGAGATACACGTACAACGCTTTCCCTATAATGATTTCCTATTCCAGGACTATAGCCTAGAGCAGGAAGACGAAGCATAAGCTATACATTGCCAAAACTTAATATACCCAACATCTATGGGCTGCAGTATGCGAGCCCCAATGAGCCTGCGATATTGCTCATTAATCTAGGCTCCCCACGTTCGCCTGAGGTGGCTGATGTGGCGTCCTATCTGAAAACCTTCCTGATGGATGAGCGAGTGATGTCGCTCTCTGTATTCTGGCGCACGTTATTAGTCAAGGGGCTTATCGTCCCCAGACGAGCCAAATACTCCGCAGCAAATTATCGTGCTATCTGGGACGCTGAGAGCGAAAGCTTTCCTCTAGTACGGCATAGCTCGGCTTTGGCTGCAGCATTGTCTAGTAGGATGAGCCGCTGCGTAGGGCTAGCTATGCGCTATAGCGAGCCTGCTATGGATGAGACCCTAGAGCAGCTGGTAGCAGCAGGCATTCGCCAGTTGTATGTATTACCCCTTTATCCGCACTATACACGTTCGAGCTTCGAGACTGCGGCAGTCCATGCCTTAGAGCGTAACCGAGCTTTGGGCTTGGGTCTAGAGATGCGTGTCTTAGATGCCTTCTACGACCATCCAGCGTATCGCCAAGTCTTAGCTGACAGTATTCGTCCGTACATAAGCCCAGAGATAGACAAGCTCGTCATCTCTATGCACGGGATACCTCTGTCTCATCTATCTGGGCCCTGCCGCATTGATAATGGCAATACTAAGCGCTGTCGTACGGAGCTACACGCACCTCAGCAAAGTGCTACTTGCTATCGCTTGCACTGCGAGTCCTCGGCCGAGTTCATTCGGGAAGACCTCGGGCTATCTGCTGATAGAGTGGAGCTCGTATACCAGAGTCGTCTTGGGCGACACGAATGGATGCGTCCATACTTCTCGGATAGAGTTAAAGATTGGGCTAAGGAGGGCGCAAAGCGTATAGCAGTGGTTTGTCCAGGTTTCATATGCGACTGCCTAGAGACTATACACGAGGTGGATGTCGAGTATAAGGAGGAGTTCTTGGCCTCTGGTGGCGAAGAGCTACGTTATATCCCCTGTCTGAATAGCAGCGAGGCTTTCGTATCCGTGCTGGAACAGTTGATAAAGGAGCAAGTATCGTTCTAGTTTCACCCTATATCAGTATAAAAGAGCGCCACTAAGCACTAAGCTTAGTGGCGCTTCCTTTATAACAACTGCTTCAGTTGCTTACTTCTCGGGATAGAAGCATAGAGACTGTGCGTCTGTGATTTCATCACTAAAGACAGAGAAAAAGGCTGGATAACCTACGCTTAGTTGTCCGAACTCCTTGTCACGTCCTATAGCCTTAGCAGGGCGTTCGGTAGCCATAGCTACAGCTTCTGCTAGTGTGATATTGAGGAAGCTTATTGCGTTCTTAACAGCTTCAGGCATATCAATAGCGGAACCCGCAAGGTTACCATTACGGTTGTAGTAGAAGCCGTCTGGCGTAAGTTTGGCATGGAAGCCTTCGAAGTCTAGCTCATCAAGCTCACGCCCTAGAACCGCTGCATCTGTAATAAGTATTAGACGCTCACCCTTAGCGCGATATGCTATACGAGCCTGTGCTGGGTGACAGTGTGCACCATCGAGGATGATGGGGCCATACACGCGGTCATCCTCTAAAGCAGCTCCTACAAGACCAGGTTTACGAGGCTCTAGTGCACTCATAGCGTTGTATAAATGCGTGACAATACGGATGCCTTTGTCAAAAGCAGCTTTGGCACCGTCGTAGTTTATTTCGCTATGACCAGCAGATACCTGGATGCCGCTCTCTACGAGGCGACGTATCTGAGCATCGGTGAATTGCTCGGGAGCTATTGTGATGAGAGTGATAACTCCACGTCCCTTCTCGATAAGCTCGTCAATGAATTTATCATCGGGTATGCGAATGTATTCGAGGGTGTGCGCTCCGCGACGTACGGGATTTAGGAAGGGACCCTCCAGGTGCATCCCTAGGATATGTGGGTCTGTTTTCATAGCTTCGCGTACGGCCTCTATTGCCTGGAAGATAGTCTCCGGAAGAGCCGTAACGAGCGTAGGATGATAATAGACGGTGGCGTGCTTGAGGCAGGCAGCAGTCATCTCTGCGAGTGTCTCAGCATCGGGGTTGTACGAGAAAAACTTGGTAATACCGCCGTTCAGCTGAATGTCTACAAAACCAGGAGAAAGGTATTTGCCCCCTAGGTCGATAACTTCGTCCCCCTCAGCGGCCGCATCTTCGCCTAAGGCGATGATGCGACCATTCTGTATGGTGATAGTGGTAGGACGTAGCTCCTGACCCTGTGATAGGAGGCGTGCATTCTTGATAAATGTACGCTTCATAGCTTATCCTATAGGTCCAAGAGATTACATACGGAAAGTAGCTCCGAGCTTGAGTGTAGAGAGCCCTGTACCTAGCTCAGCGAAGACACCCCACTTCTCGCCAAGATAGTAGCGAGCGCCGAGTACGCCATCAACTCCGAATGAAGCCTTAGAGCTAGCGAAAGCTAGACCAGCCTGTACCCCGATGTAAGTGTCGAGGTTCTCTGCGAATTCGTAGTGGAAAGCTAGACGAGGACCTGCGAAGAGCGCAATACCGTCCCCCTTATAAGCTAGTACTTCGCCTTGCAGCCCAATACCTAGAGAGCCGTTGTCTATAATGCCGTCAGCCACACAGCGCTCATAAGTAACTGAGAGTGGAGGTAGCGAAACGGATAGATCGCCTGTAGATAGACCGATACCAACGTTTAGTACGTTGTCGTTTTTGCGGAAGGTGTCCTGTGCGTTAGCCGTAGCAAACAGGCCGAGAGCACATAGTGCACCGAGGATGATTTTCTTCATACCTAGTTCGTTTTTAGTGTTTGATGTTTAGTTTACTTTTTTAGTAAGCTCATTCCATAGTTTGTCTTCTGGAGTAGGAGCCGTTAGATCTATTGCAGTACCACTTACTGGGTGGATAAACTGCAAGCGGTAGCTGAGTAAGGAGATGCTGCCATCGCTATTACTGCGTGGCGCTCCGTACTTGAGGTCCCCCTTAATAACGCAACCTATTGCCGCTAGCTGGCACCGTATCTGGTGGTGTCGCCCCGTGTGGAGCTCGACCTCCAACAGGTGGTAACGTTCGCCGCTGGCCAAATGTCTATAGCTTAGCTCAGCACGCTTGCTACCAGGGCGCTCTGTTTGGTAGGGGTAACTTTTATTTTGTTTCTCGTTGCGTACGAGGTAATGCCTTAGTCTATCGGAGGGTACTTCTGGTGCTTTGCAGACGATAGCCCGGTAGGTCTTACGTACCTCACCTTTGGCAAACATCTGGGTCATACGACTTAGGGCCTTGCTCGTTTTGGCAAAGATAACGAGTCCTCCGACAGGTCTATCTAGGCGGTGCACAAGCCCCAAGAAGACATTCCCAGGTTTGTTGTACTTCTCTCTAAGGTAGTCCTTCAGAGAGTCAACCATCGGAGTATCACCTGTTTTGTCGCCCTGTACTATTTCTCCAGGGCGTTTATTAACTATAAGTAGGTGATTATCCTCGTAGACAACCATTATTCCTCTAGTTAGGCTTAGATATTCATACCTCCGCAGACGTTGATTGTCTGTCCAGTGATGTAGCTAGCCATATCGCTGGCGAGGAAGACAGCTACGCCTGCTATATCCTCAGGCGTTCCTCCACGTCGTAGAGGTATCTGAGCCTCCCACTGCTTGCGAATATCTTCGCTTAGGGCATGCGTCATATCTGTGCTAATGAAGCCAGGGGCAATAGTATTGGCACGGATGCCACGAGAGCCCATCTCCTTAGCAATGCTCATTGTGAGGCCAATCATTCCAGCCTTGCTCGCTGCATAGTTGGCCTGACCAGCATTGCCAGATACACCGACAACCGAAGACATATTGATGATATTACCGCTGCGCTGCTTCATCATTATCGGAGTTACAGCGTGGATAAGGTTAAAGGCTCCCTTGAGGTTTATGTTGATTACATTATCCCACTGTTCCTCGGTCATACGCATCATTAGAGCGTCTTGGGTAATGCCTGCATTGTTTACAAGGATATCGATACGGCCAAACTCTTGATGGACCTCTCTGACGAGCTCATGTGCCGAGTCGAAGATAGAGGCATCTGACGTATAGGCCTTAGCCTTGACTCCTAGTGTCTCTAGCTCAGCTACGAAGGCTAGTACTTCGTCGTTGATATTACGAGCAGTAAGTGCTACGCTGGCACCCTCCTCTGCGTATTTGCGGGCTACGGCCTTGCCGATACCACGACTAGCCCCAGTGATAATGGCTACTTTCCCTTCTAATAACTTCATCGTTGTCTTGGGTAGTTTCTCTAGTTTACTTAATAATGTATTGTTGTGGCTTCCAGGGTTCTTTGCGAATGCCCTTGAATATAAGGTGCATTACATTCTCTCGTATGAGCTGATACTCGCTATCGCCATGCTGACGTATATGTCCACTGATATAGGGGACTTCTAGGCCTTTGATAGCGTTATGCATAAGGTAAGCCATTGTAGGAGTATGTGGAATCTCGAAGACCCCACGAGCAACGCCATCATCGAGTATCTCTCGGATGAGCTGTTGCTCATACTTGTCCATACTTGCTCGGGCACGTTCGACAAGCCAAATGTCCTTGAAAAACTCTGCCCTCAGAGAGCCATTGCGATACACCATCGTCTTCATAGACTCCAGGTGGATGTATATCAGATTAACGAGTTTTTGCTCGGGGGGCAGACTGATACGACGTGCTATCTCTAGTTCGTGTTTAAACTGCTCTAGCTCTTTGTCTACTACGGCATGGAAGATTTCCTCCTTACTGCGGAAGTAGGTGTATAGAGTACGTCGCCCGCGTTTAGCGGCGTCCGCTATATCATTCATGGTCGTAGCGTGCACGCCTTGCTGAGCAAATAGCTGGCGTGCTATGTCAATCATCTGTTCTCTAGTTTTTCGCGCAGTGGCCATCGAGTAATTCTTACCTTATAACAAGTTTATTTACAAAGGTAACTAAAAAAATAATTCGTCCGGATAAGCTACATCCTCTAGATATAGCGCATGTCCTGGTGCAGAAGAGCCCGCTGCACCTCTATCTTGCTGTCGGATAACATCTCCGAAGCCCTCCACGCTCATCTGCCCTTTGCCGACACGAAAAAGCGTCCCTACGATAGCACGCACCATATTGCGCAGAAAGCGGTCTGCTGTGATGGTAAAGACATACTCGCCTGGGGCTACCCCATCCCAGTGGGCGTAGCTTATACGGCAATTGTTGGTCTTGACGTCTGTATGTAGTTTGCTGAAGCTCGTGAAGTCCACAAAGTCGTACAATAGTTTGGCTGCCTTATTCATAGCCTCTACATCAAGGGTATGGTGTAGGCGGAGACGAAGCTCGTGTCCGAAAGGGTCTTTGCGTGTCGTTACATAATAACGATAAGTACGTGCAGTAGCCGAGAAGCGAGCGTGCGCCTCAGGCTTAACGGGTACTATACGATGTAGAGCTATGTCTTGCGGTAGTAGTCTATTGAGGCGTTCTATTAGACCTGTGGCAGCCTCTGGCTCAAGCTCTAGATCTAAGTGTGCTACCATCAAACGTGCATGCACACCCGCATCAGTACGTCCTGCGCCGAGGATAGGGCAGGGCTGCTGCAGTATTGTGGCCAAGCCCTCCTCAATCGTCTGCTGTACAGTCGGGGCATTGGGCTGTGTCTGCCAGCCGCTATAGGCGGCACCGTTGTAGGATAGGTATAGGAAGTAGCGCATCTATCTTAGGCCTTAGCTTTGCTCGTACGATTACTGCGTGGCTCCGTACTCGTTTTCTTGGCTTTGGCGCTACTCGTCTTGGCCGTCTTGCTACGTGCACAGCGGCCTGTCTTGGTCGGTGTCTGCTCAATAATCTGCTTTACCTCCTCGTAGCTAAGCGCCTGTATATCGACGCCTTTGGGGAGCTTATAGTTGTTGCCCTGATACTTGATATAGGGGCCGAAGCGTCCATCACGTATCTCTAGCTCGTTCTCCTCGGTAAAGCTTCGCAGTAGGCTACGCTCTGCAGCCTCTGCCTTCGCCTGTATGAGTGCGATAGCCTCCTCTAGACTGAGTGTTAGTGGGTCTTTGTCCTTGGGGATGCTGGTGTAGCTTTTGCCTAGACGAACATATGGGCCAAAGCGTCCTACGCCGACGCTAACTTCTTCGCCTTCGTGCTGACCGAGTGCACGTGGTAACTTGAATAGCTCGAGAGCCTCCTCTAGCGTGATACTCTCTAGGCTCTGCCCTGCCTGCAGTGAAGCATAGCGCGGCTTCTCGCCATCCTCTGTGGTACCAATCTGTACCATCGAGCCGAAGCGCCCCATGCTAGCGACAACACGTAGTCCCGTAGCAGGGTCTATACCTAGCTCTCTAGCACCGACACGTGCAGAGCCACGCTCGAAGGTCTGTGCCTGCTCTACATTAGGATGGAAGCCCTGGTAAAAGGTATCAATAACAGCTTGCCATTGACGCTTGCCCTCTGCAATCTGGTCGAAGTCCTCCTCGACCTGTGCCGTAAAGCCGTAGTTGACAATATCGGGGAAATGCTCTACGAGGAAGTCGTTCACGATAAGCCCCATATCCGTAGGTATGAGCTTGCCCTTATCGGCACCATACTTCTCGCTCTTTATGCTACGATTGATAGTCTTAGCACCTAGGCTTAGGTTGATGACCTCTCGGCTCTGCCCCTCCTTATCGCCACGCTCTACATAGCCACGCTCTTGGATTGTATTGATTGTGGGGGCGTAGGTAGAGGGGCGTCCGATACCTAGCTCTTCCATCTTGCTCACCATGCTCGCCTCTGTATAGCGGGCAGGGCGCTGGCTATAGCGTTGCTCAGCTGTAATGGCCTTGGCGTCTAG
>JAXFXP010000193.1:0-2725 GCA_034091595.1 Porphyromonas sp. | reverse complement strand
GCTGAGAGTTCATAATGTTGAAGTCGCCATAGCTGGGCTTCATACGATAGCTGTACTCGCCCGTATAGGAGATCTTACTAACTCCGGCACGCCCCTTCTTGGTGGTAACCACGATCACCCCAGCCATAGCACGCGCTCCATATATAGAGGTTGCCGAGCCATCCTTCAGCACCTGAAAGCTCTCAATGTCATCGGGGTTAAGCCCGGCTATCGCTGAGCTAATAAGCGTAGTGGCATCTCCACTAGAGAGTGCAGAGGCGTCGATCTCCACGACATCATCCATCACCACACCATCTACCACCCAGAGGGGCTTAGAGGCACCGAAGATAGAGGTAGCACCACGCACACGTATCTTGGGAGCCGAGCCGAAGGTCCCCGATACATTCTGTACCGATACCCCAGCAGCCTTACCCTCCAAGGCTCGTGCTGCATCGGCCATACCATCCATCTTACTCTTGTCGCTACTGATTTTGCTCGCAGCCCCAGTAAAAAGGCGCTTGTCGACACGGGCCATACCTGTTACGACCACCTCAGTAATAACGGCATTATCATCCTGAAGGACTATCGTAAGAAGCTGGTCTCCCTTGATAGCAACCTCCTGTGTCTTCATTCCTATATAAGATACCACGAGCGTCGTGGTGCCACTGGGGACATTGAGACTGAACTTCCCGTCCAAATCTGTTGCCACCCCGACGGAGCTCTGCCCTTTGACCACGACAGAAGCCCCAATGATAGGCGTACCGTCAGCTTCGGTTACGAGGCCACGCACAAGCCTTTGCTGTGCCATTAGCTCGATACCCGTTGAGAACAGAAGCCCCGTAAATACTAATGGGGTAAGTTTTTTCATCAACCTTGTGTTATACGTTTATACTATATCTGGGTGCAAAGATACAACTTTGCACTATGATATTACAAATCGGAAAACAATTATCCACATCCCTACAAATACGCAATCAATCAACCAATATGATAGTTTTTCATCATTCCTATAGTCTTCAATGCATAAACGACAAAAGCAACGCTAGCTTCCCCCAGCAGAGAGAGCCTTGGTGCGCAATACCCCTCCAAGCGGCGTCCTCACGATAGTTACAGCCAAGGCCCAGCTCGGCAACTCTCTAGAGAGCCATGCCTCACAAAAGAAAGCTCCCGACTACAGCCCAAGCCCCGACAACAAGCGCACAAATATAAGGAGCTTGTTAGCCAACAGCCTCCAATTAGTAGACATCCGGGACATCGAATACATGAGAGGAGGACATACTCCATAAGGCTCAGGGATTGTAGCCTCTAAGTAGAGCTACCTCACTAAGCAAATAAGACCTATCAGTTTGGGGGCTCCTCTTTGACTACCCTGGTACTTTGCCGAGAATGGTGGCCTGCGCATTAGAGGTATGGATGTTAGTACTGGCGTAGCGGGCTGCCACTGAGGTAGCAGCCAACAAGGCGGTAGTGGACGACCTAACAGGCCAGCTCTATGCGATACGTGCGCTATCCCAGTTTGAGCTCACACGCCTTTACTGCAAGCTCCCCGTCATTGCGGACGACGTCAATGCTCCTAACTCTGGTATGCCACTCTTTAATCAGGTGTTTGACGCTAATCATAAGTTCAGCCGTGCTACGCTCAAGGAAACCTATGCGCAGATTATCGCAGACTTTACCAAAGCAATGACACTCCTATCTAAGGAGCGTGTTACGGCCTCAGGACAAATGAACTATTGGTCTGCCGCAGCACTCCTGAGTCGTGTATACTTCTACAACGGAGACTATGCCAATGCGCTCAAATACGCCGAGGAGGTCATCAAATCGGGTAAATACCCACTCTACACAAGCTCAGAGTACCTGACAGCTTGGGCTAAGAAGGGTACTAGTGAGTCGCTCTTCGAGGTCCTCACCACAGACAAGCTCAATGCTCAGCGCAATAGTTTGGGCTTCTATACGAGTCCTGACGGCTATGCTGAGTGCGCAGCTACGGACGAGTTTGTAGCCTTCGCCAAGGCTCGTAGCGGAGACGTACGCTCAGAGCTAGTGGTAGAGAAGGAGAGCCAGGATGGCGACTTCAAGGCGTTCTATACTAATAAGTACGCAGGGCAGGAAGGTGCCTCAGCGCCTCAGTATGTCAATAACTTCAAGGTAATACGTACCTCGGAGCTGTACCTCATAGCTGCAGAGTCTATCCTACGCGGAGCTACTGGCAGCAAGAGCGCTCTGGAGTATTACAACGAGCTGCGCAGCAACCGCTTCACAAACTACACCCCTGCTACGAGCGTGGGCCTCAAGGATATTCTTGACGAGCGTCGTATAGAGCTGTTCTGCGAGGGACACCGTATGTTTGACCTTATGCGCTTCGGGCAAAACATTACCCTCCCTGCTACAGGCGAGACCTATAGCTACAAGAGCAATAGGTTGCAGATTGCTATCCCTCAGAGAGAGATAGACATTGCGCAGGGTAGCCTTGTGCAGAACCCTAGCTAAGCCATAGCTAATATAAGAGTAATCGGGCAGTATCCACAGCTGTGGATACTGCCCGATTACTTATTATTTCGGTCCTTAGTATTTAGAACGTCAGAGTCGTACCAGCCAAAACGTGGATACCTGCCTGAGGGAAGAGGCGCAGGTCGTTGTACAGCGTAGAGCCGTCTGCACGTACGCCCATATCATAGACCCAGCCATTGCTGTAGTACTTCTTGTCGAAGAGGTTATTAACCATTAGGCTGAGTGTCCAGTCCTT
>JAXFXP010000192.1:0-7746 GCA_034091595.1 Porphyromonas sp. | reverse complement strand
AGGAGATGCGTCGCCTAAGCGCCCCCGATGGCATCTACTTCGTATTGGGTAATCACGAGTATAGAGCGGATACCCTCGACAATATGCAGTGGGTACGAGACCTTGGATTTACGCTGCTGATAGATAGTATCGCCTATCCCGAGGGTGCTGCCTATAGCATCATCGGGCGTGATGACTATGAGCAGCGAGAGACGCGTGCTAGTCTTGCGGAGCTCGTATCACGCCTCAAGCCACGCAGCTACAATATCCTACTGGAGCATACGCCCGAGGGGCTCGATAGCCTGGCCAACACACCCATCGATGTAGCGCTCTACGGGCACACGCACGCAGGACAGCTCTGGCCCTACGAACATATCCTCAAGCTCAAGTATGATGTCCCCTATGGTTACGCTAAGCGGGGAGATTGTAGCGTTATCGTCTCTAGTGGGGTAGGAGCAGCAGGGACGCTCTTCCGCATCGGGACAAGGAGTGAGATAGTACTGTTAACCCTCTATCCCAAATACAAAAATGGCCAAGAACAATAAGTGGTATGTCGTATGGCAAGGGCGAGAGCCAGGTGTCTACGACTCGTGGAGTGAATGCCAAGCACAGATACAGGGCTATGCTGGGGCGAAGTATAAATCTTTCCCCTCACAGACTGCGGCCCTCAGAGCCTACGAGGATGGCTACGAGCAGTATCGCCAGCAGCAGGGGACACTCCCCTCTGAGGATAAGCCTATCCTACGTGCCCTCAGTGTCGATGCTGCTTGCTCGGGGAATCCAGGGGTTATGGAGTATCGTGGGGTACTCGTGGAGACTAAGCGCGAGGTCTTTCGTGTCGGGCCTTTCCCCAAGGGCACAAATAATATTGGAGAGTTTCTTGCACTCGTCCATGGCATTAGTCTACTACACAAACACAAGGTATCCATGCCCATATACAGCGATAGCGTAACTGGTATCTCTTGGGTGCGCAACAAGCGCTGCAAGACGCTTTTGCCCCGTGATGCAGAGACCGAGGCGCTACTCGATCTCGTTGCTCGGGCTGAGGCTTGGCTAAGGGACAATCCTCACGAGGCGGATATTCGCAAGTGGGATACAGAGGCCTGGGGCGAGATCCCTGCTGACTTCGGTCGGAAATAGCTACATTTACACATCGATATAATTATTTCATCTCATAATTACTGCGCTATGCTGCTAGGTCGATGTCTTTGTCGGATTATTACACTTGTGGGGCTTACGCTCCTTTGGGGGCAGGCCCTCGTGGCCCAGCGGACTGGGAGGGTACATGCAGAGCGATTAGCTCTAGAGGCAGAGGTCGAAACGTTCTTCCGCAACAACGAGTACGGGGCGGGGCTCTCTGATGACTATACTCTGCCGGGCTATCGCCTACGCCTCAATGTCGATTATGCAGCCCCTACGCGCCGTGCCTTGCACCTTAGGGTGGGCTTATCCAATCTCTACTATTGGGGAGCTAGTCTCTACCCGAACGCTCCTTATTACATTGACCTCCCCTACTGGAGCGATGAGGGCAGTGGCTATAGTCGCTTTCGCCTGCGTCCCTTCGTGCAGGCAAGTATTCAGCTGCATCCCTCTTGGGAGCTGACGCTCGGTTCACTGCATGGCGGTGTAGCACATCGCCTAATAGAGCCCCTCTACAATCCCGAGCTACGCCTGACAGCAGACTACGAGACAGGCATACAGCTTCGCCATAGCTCCGATCGTCTGTCCCTAGATACTTGGGTAGATTGGCGGAGCTTTATTTTTCGGCGGGCGAGGCATCAGGAGGCCTTCGTGGCGGGGGCTAGACTCGACTACGACCTACTAAGCACCAAGGGCTCGGCCCTAAAACTGAGAGCCCAAACGCTATGGGGGCATCGGGGCGGGATAGAGAATATAGTCCCTGATACGGTGCATACTTGGGGGAATACAGCCTTAGGGCTACAGTATCAGTATCGCCGTACAGGACAGCGCCGGCCTCTAACATTCTCGGCAAGTACTTATCTACTGACTTACAGTCAGCGTGGGGGGCATTACACTAGTGAGTCTGGCCTGGGGGCATATACTGAGCTAGGCCTGTCAGGACGCACCTGGGAGCTAGGTCTATCAGCTTGGCGTGGGCGTGGGTATATGGGTTTCCTCTCCACGCCTTTCGTACAGAGCGAGCTCTTACACTCGCCTAGGGGGCACTTGTACCACCCGACCTCCACCTACCTAAAAGTGTCAGTCGGCTATAGTCTAGTGGAGCGAGAGCTTTACACGCTGGGTTGCCGTGCGGCTATGTGGATGCACCCTAGAGGCAGTAGCACTATGGCCGAGGTGTATCTGTCTATTCGTCCACGTTTCGTATTGCTAAGGGGGCGTTAGGCTGGGCTTGCTTGGCCTGTGTTCTTGAGTTTTATGGGGGTAGGGGGCGTTAGCTCTCTGACCCTTCTTGGTCCCAGTGCCAATCGGCCTTGTGGCCGCCTATTAGGTCGACGATCGTCCGCCTAATAGGCGGCCAAGTCTTTGCCTAATAGGCGGACCAACGGGCACCTACCGAGTGGACACTCGTCCACCTAGTAGGTGGCCATTGCTCTGTATCCTTTCCCGAAAATAGTTGACTGTTTAGGTCGTAGGCAGACTGATAATGTTTACAGTTCTGTTGGGACGCGTACCGAAAGCGTAGACAGCCCCCGTGTTGCGAGGGCGAAGATATGTTTGTTTTGTATCAGTCCGATTTCGGGAATTCCTTTTATCTTTGTCTTATCGAATAGAGTAACTTAGCATTAATCACATTATAACACGAATAAATCATGACCATGCCGAGAATACTATCGACAATATTCATCTTACTAGGCTTCTCCTATTCGCTACAGGCGCAGAGCTTTCCTGCCGACACTTTGGTTATAGGCCGATACGACCGAGTGGCGATTCCATCTCAGAGTGGGAAGCCTATTTATCTGTATGCTTCGCCTCTGCGTTCTCCTAAGACCTCTGGGACTAAAATGCGTCCTAAAGACTGGGTGAATATCGACTATTCGAAACAAGAAAATCGCCTCCATGGGATGGGGCCTCAGAAGGATGATATCATCATGGAGAACTTCTTCGAATACACTGTAAACGCATCCCAACAGCGGTACTACAACTTTTATTACAAAGGGACAGGTGAGCTCATAAGTCAAGAGCAGTTCGGGCAAATTCACTTCTCTACCATAGAGACAGTACGCAGAGCCATCAGTCCCTATAGGCTGACGCTCCCAGATGACGTTTGGGGTGAGCTCGGAGAGCTTTACCGCTGGCAGTACCCCAATCTATATGTCGTGTCTTATGATGCCGAAAGCAAGGGTTACTGCAAGTATCGTATTGGGCTAACGATTTATAAAGATTATAATCATCCTAAGGCCTACAGCTATCACTAGCCTGCTGTGAAGTTTGTTTCGGGCTTGTCGTTTCGATTGCAGTCCGGAACAAACCGAGACGAAGAGCTTAGAGATATCTTACATAGGAATTATAAAAGACAAAAGGATATGATTACTAGATGTTTGCTTTGGGTAATCGTTCTACCCCTGTTGTGCTGTGTGAGCCTCTCGGCACAAACTTATTCTCTAGATACGCTTTACTTTAGCCCAGAAGATCGTGTCCCCATCCCAAAGGTATCCGGGGAAGCCTATTATTTACACGCCAAACCATTGCGCAGCCCCAAAACTCCAGGGACTAAAACTCGGCCAGGCGATTGGTTTAATCTTAATTACTCGGCATCCAACAACTTCCTAGACCTGCGAGGACCTAGTACTTCTCTTATACTGATAGAGAATCGTTTTATTTACGAGGGGAACAAACCTGTTTCAAAGTACTATAAACTCTATTATAAGGGAGATGGTGAGTATATAAGCAAAGAGGAGTTTGAGCAAATACACTTCTCTACCATGCCACAAGTTAGGAAGCTCTTAGCGCCCTATAGCCTTGAGGGGCCACAAGCGTACTGGAAGCGTATCGGAGAGCTTTACCGCTGGCAACATCCGAACTTGTACGTCGTAGCCTATGACAACGAGCGCAAGGGCTACTACAAGTATCGCATCGTGTTGACGATCTATCACGACCATGAGCTCTCCAATTCGTGTGGCTTTCACTAGCCTGCTGTGAAGTTGGTTTCGGGTCTGTTGTTTCAATTGCAGTCCGGAACAAACCGAGACGAAGAACTTAGGGATATCTTACGTAGGAATTATAAAAGACAAAAAGATATGATTACTAGATGTTTGCTTTGGGTAATCGTTCTGCCCCTGTTGTGCTGTGCGAGCCTCTCGGCACAAGCCTATTCTCTAGATACGGTTCACCTTAGTGATCGAGATCGTATTCCCATCCCAGAAGTCTCGGGGGAAGCCTATTATTTACACGCCAAGCCATTGCGTAGCCTCAAAACACCAAGGAATAGAACTCGGGCAGGTGATTGGTTTAACTTTAATTACTCGGAATCCAACAACTTCCTAGTCCTGCGAGGACCTGGCTCCAAGACTCTTCCGATTCTTGTGGAAAATCTATTTCGGTATCAGGGACGCATACCCTCAGAACAATACTATCGTTTTTATTACAAAGGTGATGGAGAGCTTATGTCAGAAGAAGAATACGGCAGGATTAATTTTTCAACAGTCTCTCAGATCAGAAAGGTGATTGCACCCTACAAACTTGAAATTCCTCGAGATGTTTGGTTGAGTGACGAAGACCTTTACCGCTGGCAACACCCGAACTTGTACGTCGTAGCCTACGACAACGAGCGCAAGAGCTACTACAAGTATCGCATCGTGCTGACAACTTACCATGATCTTAGTCAGTCTAATGCCGACAACTGCTTAGAGTAGGGAGAAGCTATGGATAGTGATATAACACAAACCATATTAGCGCCAAGATGCTGGAGGAGGTAGGAGCTGTAGGTACAAATGCGTATACGATAACTTGCCAGCGAGTAAGTAGCAGGGAATATGTAATCTCAATACGGCTGTTTTAGTGATGAAGATTTATTGCTTCTTGAGCTTTGTCTTATCCGTTCTATGCCAGAGTATGTTTGCGCAAGTCGTATCGGATGCAAAGTATATCAAGGTTGATTCCATCGGCGATAGAATGCATAGAGCTTATTCTACGGGATGGCTAAATCTAGAGTCTTGTGCCACAACTCGAGAATATACATTGGTTTTCAGAGAAAAGTCTCACAACGCTTACTTCTTCAACTTCCCATTCGGAGGAGATACTATAAGCTGTAGGGATATGTCTAGAATTAAATTTGTAAACCACAATAGGCTATACCATTCTATTAAGCATTTGATAAACACAAGTACTGGGAGTGTAGAGCCTCTACCTGTGAAGATCTATATCGTTCGTCCAACTGAAAAGAAAGGGAGATATGTAAAGTCTCTAATTACCTCTTGGAGATACCTAGACAAAAGCTTAATGCCAAATGAATAGTGCTCTAGGCTTAACAATCCCCAACGGGCCTCTAGGTTTATCCTATCAAATGCTAATAGATCGTTGTGCTCCGACATCCAATTCTTTGTGCGGACTTCGGCGTTAATCTATATTTGGAGCTCTTGCCTATAAACGCTACGAATCTGCAAAGGAGGAAAAAGTGTTGGGCGTTTTGGTAGTTCGGAAATTGTTCGTATATTTGCAGTCGATTAGGCTGATGTAGCTCAGCGGTAGAGCACTTCCTTGGTAAGGAAGAGGTCACGGGTTCAAGTCCCGTCATCAGCTCCTAAGTGGCTAATCAACCATTAGTTTGGATAAATAGGATTATATATAGAATAGCAATAAAGTTATGGCAAAAGAAACCTTTAACAGATCGAAGCCACACGTAAACGTGGGTACGATTGGTCACGTTGACCACGGTAAGACTACGCTTACTGCTGCTATCACGACTGTTCTTGCTAAGGCAGGTCTTTCAGAGCTTCGTTCATTCGACTCAATCGACAACGCTCCAGAAGAAAAGGAACGTGGTATCACGATTAACACTTCACACGTAGAATACCAGACGGCTAACCGTCACTACGCACACGTAGACTGTCCAGGTCACGCCGACTATGTGAAGAACATGGTAACGGGTGCTGCGCAGATGGACGGTGCTATCATCGTAGTAGCTGCTACTGATGGTCCTATGCCACAGACTCGCGAGCACGTGCTTCTCGCTCGTCAGGTAAACGTACCTGCTCTTGTTATCTTCATGAACAAGTGCGATATGGTAGACGACGAAGAAATGCTTGAGCTTGTAGAAATGGATATGCGTGAGCTTCTGTCAAACTATGAGTTTGATGGTGACAATACGCCAGTAATCCGTGGATCTGCTCTTGGTGCTCTTAACGGTGACCCACAGTGGGAAGCTAAGGTTATGGAGCTTATGGAAGCTGTAGATACTTGGATTCCACTGCCTCCACGTGCTATCGACAAGCCATTCCTAATGCCAGTAGAAGACGTGTTCTCAATCACTGGTCGTGGTACTGTAGCAACAGGTCGTATCGAGACTGGTGTTATCCACACGGGTGACGAAGTTCAGATCATCGGTCTTGGTGCAGAAGGTCTTAAGTCAGTTGTAACAGGTGTGGAAATGTTCCGCAAGATTCTTGACGAAGGTCAGGCTGGTGACAACGTAGGTCTTCTCCTCCGTGGTATCGACAAGAATGAAATCAAGCGTGGTATGGTAATCGCTAAGCCAGGTCAGGTTAAGCCTTACAGCCGCTTCAAGGCTTCTGTATACGTACTGAAGAAGGAAGAAGGTGGTCGCCACACTCCATTCCAGAACAAGTATCGTCCACAGTTCTACATCCGTACGCTTGACGTAACAGGTGAAATCACGCTACCAGAAGGTACTGAAATGGTAATGCCTGGTGATAACGTTGAGATCATCGTAGAGCTTATCTACCCAGTAGCATGTAACGTAGGTCTACGTTTCGCTATCCGTGAAGGTGGTCGTACGGTAGGTTCTGGTCAGATTACCGAAATCCTCGACTAATCTCTAGTCAGGAACCAATCAAATCGAGAGGCTTGGCTTATGCTAAGTGGTAGGTCAAGCCTCTTTTTACGGGTTTAGCTCAGTTGGTAGAGCACTGGTCTCCAAAACCAGGTGTCGGGAGTTCGAGTCTCTCAACCCGTGCTAGAAATACGAGACAATGAGTATAGTTAGTCGCATAGGAACCGCATTCAAAGATTCTTACACAGAGCTGACACAGAAAGTAACATGGCCTACTCGTCAGGAACTGACGGGTAGCTCTATTATTGTGTTGATCGCTTCCATTATCATCGCATTATTTGTTACGTCTGTAGATGGTTTGTTTAATTGGGTGCTGACCTTCGTTTATAAGGCTCTAGCGTAAGTTATGGCAGTAGTGAACGAGAAGAAGTTTTACATCCTTCGTGCCGTAACGGGTAAGGAGGCTAAGGTAAAAGACGATTTAGACCGTGAGATACGGCTTACAGATCTGGGACGCTACGTGTCTCAGGTTTTTGTGCCTACGGAGAAAGTCGTTAGTCAGCGCAATGGTAAGAAGATTGTCAAGGAGCGTCCGAGTCTTCCTGGTTATATTATCGTAGAGGCAGCACTAGTAGGTGATGTGGCGTATCGACTACGCAGCACGCCCAATGTGATAGGCTTCCTAGGAGGTAGCCGAGGCTCTGACCCAGAGCCTATGAACCCTCTCGAGGTAGAGCGTCTGATGAAACGTGCAGACGAGATTGCCGAGAGCGAGGGCGAGTACGAGATCGACTTTTATGTGGGCGATATCGTCAAGGTAACGGATGATGCCTTTG
>JAXFXP010000191.1:0-9024 GCA_034091595.1 Porphyromonas sp. | reverse complement strand
CCCGATACTGCCGGATAGGCGCCCCATAGCCTGTAGCTGGCGTGCGTTGCTGGCGTAGCCTGTGGATAGCTCTGCTCTGAGAGCACGGCCTCCGTAGCTGAGGCGTGGCGCCTGCATCTCTACCACACCGCCGAGGGCTCCCGAGCCGAAGCGTACGGCCTCGGCACCTTTGACGACACGTATCTCGCCCGCCATATCGTAGTCCACCTCGGGGGCATGGTCTACGCCCCAATCCTGCCCGATATGCCTTAGGCCGTTATTAACAATCATCACACGCCCCGAGTGCATACCGTGTATGCTGGGTTTACTAGCTAGAGGCCCTGTAGAGAGCATGGCTACCCCCTTGGCGGTAGAGAGTGCCGAGGCGAGGGTCTTACCCATATTAGACAGTATCTCCTCCTGTCGTATCTGCTGGTCTACGCTGATGCTGCGGCCCGTGTGCGAGCCGTAGACGGCGACCTCTCGTAGCTGTGTGTTGCTGGGGACGAGGAGGATCTGCTGGCGCTTGGTACCAGGTTTTAGGCGCAGGCTAAGGGCTTTGTTTCGGTAGGCTAGATGGCTGATGCGCAGTTGTAGCTGTGGGGCGTAACGTAGCCGGGCTATTCCCTGCTCGTTGCTGATGTCGTTGCTGTTGCCTGCCTGTACGAAGACATCCCTGACAGGTCGCCCCGTCAGGCTATCGAGTAGAAGTATCTGTACGTATTGTTTGTCGTTGCTGTGGCTCTGAGCCAAGGCCTCGTATGCCGTGCCATAGCCGAGCAATATCAAGGTTCCGAGGGCACATATTGTCCTAGGTATAGATGCTGGGCGTGCCATACGCCTCTGAGGGTCTAGACACTGGTAAGGGTCTAGATTAAGGTGAGATGAAGTCATATAGGTTTTGTAGAGGTTTTGGTTGTTCTACATCGAGCTAGTAAGTAGATGTGCTCACTTTACTCGGGGCACAAAGGTATATAAATTTTTAATATGACGTAATAGTTTGGTTCTATTTAATTGGATGGGCTAAGGCTACGTAGTATCCCACAGGGTAATATGAGGCATTGTACCATGCTCGTAGGCCGTAGTATCTGGTGTATCGGGTAGGGGGGAGTAGCGGTGTCTGCCCTTTGTACCCGGGAGCCCATCTATCAGGGCGAAGCATAGCCACCTAATAGGTGCCCAGCTGTACAGCTGATAGGCGAACGATCCTTCACTCGGTAGGCGAACGATCGTCGACTCGGTAGGTGGACAAGTGGCCGCCTAATAGGCGGCTATAAGTTCGGTGGTAAGGGCCTCTCAGGGTGGTACTGCTGAGCTAGATGGAGCCTCTCTTTAGAGCTGAGAGGTAAAGCTAGTAACTACTGCTGTGTTGCTCCTAAGATAAGTAGCATAGACATAGCTTAGTATCAGATAAATTGTCTAATTTTGATAGGGTATTTAATAAGTTAATAAGCCATATGGGATGTAAGGCCCCTGCGTATACAAAAGCAATACATGATAAAAGAGTCTATATATATCAAGAATATTGGTCCCCTTGTAGAGGTAAATATCACTGAGATAAAGCCTATTACAGTTTTTATAGGGCCCTCAGCAAGCGGCAAAAGTACGATCATGAAGGTGATCGCCTTGATGCGCTACATCTATAAGCTGGTGAATATACGCTCGTATCTAAAGAGTTCGGGTATCAGTAAGGCTCCTTTTAATATTCACTTCCGCAGCTTGTTGCACGATGGGCTAGATAAGATGTTTTCGGCTGATAGCGAGATTCGTTATGAGGTGTTTATAGGCGGTAGGGCTTATACAATAGAGTACCGAGCACGCAAACTCAGGGCTAATATTCTTGTTAGCCCCGAAGACTTGATTTTCTGCAAAGAGTCATATATCTCAGATACGAGGGGCGCAATACCAACTTGGACCTCCAAGGTTGCATCGAATAAGGGGGCTAAACTTGGCTTTTACTTCCATGAAACCTTCAGCGACTTCGATGAAGCGACGGATCTGATAGACGAGCAAGGCTTTGACTACTTTGGCCTCTCTATGAGGGTACAACGCGGAAGCAATCAACGCAAAAGAATTGTCCTGAGTGATGCTGAGGGTAATCTGCCCGCTATAGACCTACATCATGCTTCGTCGGGTATACAGACTTCTGTACCTCTACTTGTGTTATTGCGCTACTTTGCTCGTGGCTTTTCGTTCAAGGAAGCTTTCCGTCGCTCTGTACTAAGCTATCTGTACGAGGGGAATAGGCTCTCAGATTTTCAGCCTAGTATAGAGCCTAAGGACATCCCTAATTACCTGCATGTGCATATAGAGGAGCCAGAGCTAAGTCTAGACCCAGAGGCGCAGATGTGGCTCCTAAACTCTATGCTCAGGCTGACGCTTACCGAGGCAGAGTCGGACCGCAAACTCGGGGTGATGATAGCTACGCATAGCCCCTATATCGTCAATATGCTGAATGTCTATCTGAGGGCAGGCTATAGCCAAGACGAGGAGATACGCTCTCTCTATCCTTTGCTTCGGGAGGGGGATTTGTCCGTCTATAGAGTCGATGGCGGTATGGTGCATTCGTTGATGGCGACGAATAACAATAATGGTCAGGCAGTTGTCAATGCGATTGATCTATCAGAGCCTATGGCTCGTATACATCAGTATTACATAGATATACCCTAGCTTACTATGGCTCCGATCGATCTCAAAAAATACCTAGAGGAGCTATATCCCACACATCATGGGTCTACTAGGGTGATAAGCTTCTCTGACTACAGCACCGAGACCCAAGAAAAATACTTCGAGCTGGAAGACAAGTGTACCCCTGTTATCCAGCCTCAGGGAGAAGGAATATCTGCCCTAAAGAATTCTCAGGGTCAAGCAGTATGGATTGTAGACTTCGAGCGCTATATAGATGGTTATAACCCTAGTACAAAGGCTTATAAAGGTGCTAAGTGTGATTTCGTAATCGTACCCCAGCAAGGCTACGACTATATCATCCTAAATGAGCTAACGAGAACCAATCCTCGTTACATAGCTCCATTTACGCAGGCTAAAAAGGGGCAGCAGCAGCCAGGTAAGCGGGCTGTAGCAGTGGGACAGTTGGAGGAAACTATCCGCAGGCTGCACGAGGCAGAGCACAGATTCTTGAGCCAGTATATGCGCAGGGTAGCTCTATTCTCTTATCGATATCCGGAGGGGACCAGCGCTGATGTAGCTACAGCGAGTATGAGCCTTTTTGCTCAGCCTACAGCAGCTTTTAGTAACATATCTGCACACGGTGAGTTGAGCTGTGGTTTTGTATTTGAGCAGAGGCTCTATCCGGCAGTGTATGAGCTGTCGTAATTACAGACCTTGGGATTGGCCCTGCTATCCCCTGAAATAAGCAGGTCTTTGCTAAGGCAATCCCGATATTCTTTGTATCTTTGGTAGAGTAAATTACCAAGGAATAAGTAATCAAATAGCACCATAATCACTATCCGAATGAAAAAAATCTTATTGACCACAGCGGGTATTACACTGTCTGCACTTAGTGCTCTGGCAGCTGAGACCCCACTATGGCTCAGGGACCAGCGCATTAGCCCCGATGGTAAGACTATCGTTTTCTGCTATCAGGGAGATATCTTCACGGTGCCAACGACCGGAGGTAGAGCGACGCGCATTACTAGCCACGAGGCCTACGACCACAGCCCCGTATGGAGCCCCGATAGCCGGAGCCTAGCCTTCGCCAGCAATCGTGAGGGCAGCGATGACGTATATATAGTGTCTGCCGAGGGCGGTGTACCACGCCGGCTGACCTTCCACAATGGGTCGAACGAAGTGCCTCAGACTTTCGCTCCCGGTGGCGATGTCGTATTTTCCACTTGGCGTATGCCCGCACAGAATTTCGATCAATATCCCTCGACGATGATGACGCAGCTACATCAGGTATCTGTCAGAGGGGGGCGTCCACGACAGCTATCCTCGCTGTCTATGCAGCAGCCTAGCTACAACGCTGCAGGCGATATGCTCTATACTGATTACAAGGGCTATGAGAATGAGTGGCGTAAGCACCATGTGTCGTCTATTGCCCGTGATATATGGATACGTCGAGCGAATGGCAGCCATACTAAGCTAACGAGCTTCCGTGGTGAAGACCGCAATGCTGTATGGGATGGACAGGGTGGATTCTATTACCTGAGTGAGCAGGATGGGACTTTCAATGTATACCACCGCTCCGAGGCCAAGGAGCGTGCCAAAGATAAGCAGCTGACAAACTTCCGTGGTAACCCTGTGCGCTTCCTCTCACGCAGTAACGACGGCATGCTGTGCTTCGGCTATGATGGCGAGATATATACACTACGTCCCGGACAGCGGGCGCAGCGTGTGTCGATAAGTATCATCAGTGACGTAGCTCCTAGCGATGATATCCTTAGAAACATCGCTGGTGGTGGAGCGAGTGCCTATGCCGTATCGCCCGCTGGCAACGAGTATGCCGTAGTGGTGCGTGGCGATGTTTTCGTCGTGAATATGGAGCACAACACCAGCCGACGAGTAACCTCTACGGCTAGCGAAGAGCGCGACGTGAGCTTCTCTGCGGACGGTCGTACCCTCGTCTATGCTAGTAACCGCCGAGGTAAGTGGCAGATTTACAAGAGCGAGATTGTACGCAAGGCGGATAAGAACTTCACCTATGCCAAGGAGCTCAAAGAGACTCAGCTGACCAACGAAAAGAAGCCTTGCTTCCAGCCTGTATTCAATCCTAAGGGCGACCAGATCGCCTTCCTGCGCAACCGCAACGAGATAGCCGTCGTAGGTGTCAAGGGTGGGGAGATACGTACAGTAGTCCCCGAGGGGGCAATACATTCGTATTCGGATGGCGACCAGCACTTCGAGTGGAGCCGAAACGGCAAGTATATCCTCACCAACTACTATGGTCAGGGCGGTTGGCTCAATGTAGACTGCGCCCTCTACCATGCCGATGGCTCGGGGATGGCTGTTAACCTTACTGAGAGTGGCTACAGCGACCGCAATGGACGCTTTGCCCTCGGCGACAAGGCCGTACTCTTTATCAGCGACCGCAATGGATATCGTAGCCACGGTAGCTGGGGCTCTACGGGGGATGTCTATCTGATGTTCCTGGATGAGAAAACCTACCAAAACTTCCGCATGAACAAGGAGGATAAGGCCCTCCTCAAGGCTGACGAAGATGCTGAGAAGGCCGAGAAGGCTGAGGCGGAAAAGAAAAAGGCCGAAGCTGAAAAGAAGAAAAAGGAAAAGGAGGACAAGAAAAAGAACAAAAAAGAAGGCGAGAGCGACAAGGAGAGCAAAAAGGCCGAGGACAAGAAGCCTGCTGACAAGCCCAAGGAAGAGGACATACAGCTCGACTTTGATAACCGTGAGGCCCGTACAGTGCGCATTAGCCGCAACTCGGGTAGCATAGCCGATGCCGTGATGAGCCCTGATGGGACTAAGCTCTACTTCGTGGCCCGCTATGAGAATAGCTGGGACCTCTGGGAGTACAACCTAGAGACGCATGCTAGCCGTATCCTAAGCCCAGGTACGATGGGGAGCTTCCTCCTCTCTGCCGATGGCAAGAAGATCTACTTCCAGAAGGGCGATGGTCTGATGGAGGTAGGCGGACGTACCTACCCCTATCGTGTGGAGCAGAAGTACAAGCCCGTGAGCGAGCGTCAGGAGCTGTTCTACCACGTACATGCTACGATGAGGGATAAGTTCTACATCAAAGATATGCATGGCCTAGACTGGGATAGCTACCGCACTACCTATGAGCGTTTCTTGCCACACATCACTACGTCACAAGACTTCGCAGAGATGCTCAGCGAGATGCTCGGAGAGGTGAACGTGTCTCATACGGGTGCTAGTGCGCAGATATTCCCCACCAAGAATGTCGAGGCCACGGGAGAGCTAGCCGCTTTTTACGATCCAAAGCACCAAGGCGACGGCCTCCGCATCCTAGAGATTGTGGCTGGTAGCCCGCTGCAGGCTGCTAGCAAACCCATCAAAGCTGGTGATATCATCGAGCGCGTCAATGGCGAATTGATCAAGGCGGACCAGCCAATCGAGCTGTACTTCAATGGGCTAGCTGGTAAGCGTACCATCCTGACCATCAAGGGTGCCGATGGTAAGACCTTCGAGTCTGCTGTCAAGCCTACCTCACTGTCGCAGGTGGCAGCTCTACTAGCTACACGCTGGATCAAGCGTCGCGAGGCTCTCGTCAAGGAGTGGAGCGATGGCCGCATTGGCTATGTGTACATCCCTGCGATGAATAGCCCGGCCTTCCGCAACGTCTTCAAAAATCTCCTAGGCAAGTATCGCAATTGCGAGGCTGTAGTGGTCGATACGCGCTATAATGGCGGTGGGTGGCTACACGAAGACCTAGCAGTACTACTCAGCGGTAAGAAGTTCTCTACGATGAGCGCCCGTGGCCAGTACCTCGGCGAAGACCCCTTTATGCAGTGGAACAAGCCTAGCTGTGTACTGATGAATGAGGGTAACTATAGCAACGGTCACGGCTTCCCCTATACCTACAAGGCTCTTGGCCTGGGCAAGCTCATAGGAGCTCCAGTGCCTGGTACGATGACAGCCGTGTGGTGGGAACGACTCTTCAGCGGTGATATTGTATACGGTATTCCGCAGGTGGCTATGAACGACCTCAATGGTAAGCCCCTAGAGAACCAGGAGTTATTCCCCGACATTGAGGTGTACAACACGCCCGAGGATTACCTCGAGGGCAACGACCGACAGCTCAAGCGTGCTGTCAACGAACTGCTCAAGTAATCGAAGTATGAGCGCTGTATCGGGTAGACCACACAGAGTCTAGCCTCGGTACAGCGCTTCTCAATCCTAATTATCTATTCTAATCATCCCAAGCCATGAGCTGGAAAGACATTTACCAGAGCAAAGTATGTACGGCAGCCGAGGCCATCAAGCGCGGTGTAAAGAGTGGCGACCACCTCGTCCTCGGGCACTGTGTGGCTGCCCCTGAGTGTCTGATGGCCGCCCTCTACGAATCCAGAGAGGCTTATACCGATCTGAAGAGCTTCCAGATGCTCTACTTCGGTACGCCCTACCACTTACGCCCCGAGATGCGCCCGCACCTCACCGCCTACCTCAACTATCTAGATGCCCACAGCCGTAAGGCCTATGCCGAGCATAGAGGCGAGTTTATGCCCTGTCATTTTCATGAGGTGCCGGAGCTGTTTCGCTCAGGTATCTACCCCGTAGATGTGGCTCTGGTACAGCTATCACGGCCCAATGAGGAGGGCTACTGTTCTTTCGGTGTTAGCAACGACTATACTCGCACGGCAGCCGCTCTGGCCAAGGTTGTTTTGGCCGAGGTCAATCCGCAGATGCCTTTCCTAGGCGGAGATAATCTTATTCATGTCTCAGAGCTAGATGCTATCGTAGAGGTAGACTATCCGCTACCGGCCGTCCCTCCTGCCGCTATCGGAGAGGAGGAGCTGGCCATCGGTCGTTATTGCGCTGAGCTAATCGAGGATGGCGCTACGCTACAGCTAGGCATCGGGGGGATACCCAATGCCGTACTACAGAGCCTAGAGGGGCGGAGAGATCTAGGGATTCATACAGAGATGTTTACTGATGGGGTGATGCACCTGATGCGTAATGGCCAGATCAACGGCTCACGCAAGAGTATACACGCGGGCAAGGTGGTATCTACCTTGATAATGGGTTCTCAGGAGCTATATGAATTCCTGCATGATCATCCAGATATCGAGATGTACCCCGTGAGCTATACCAATGACCCCTTCGTCATCGGTCAGAATAACAAGATGATCTCGATTAACTCCTGTATCGAGATGGATCTGACTGGGCAGGCAGCCAGTGAGTCTATAGGGCTCAGGCAGTTCAGTGGTACGGGAGGTCAGGTGGACTTCCTGCGCGGGGCTAAGCGTAGTGCAGGGGGTGTGTCTATCCTTGCCTTCCCCTCGACAGCACAGGATGGTGCTATTAGCCGCATCGTCCCTCATCTGGCGGAGGGTGCGAACATTACTGCAGGCCGCAACGAGGTGGACTATGTGGTTACAGAGTATGGCCGAGTACGTCTCCGAGGTAAGAGCCTCAGAGAGCGTGCCGAAGCCCTCTGTAGTATAGCCCATCCCAAGTTTCGCCCTATGCTTCGGGAGGCCATCAAGTCCCGCTGGGGTTAGTGATTGACCAGTGGCTAGTGGTTAGTGATCGGTGGGCAGTGGTCGGTGGTTAGTGGTTGGTTGCTGATTACTGATTACTGCCCACTAATCACTAACTAAAAAAATAAGGCTGTGCACCCAACGAGAGGGTGCACAGCCTTATGGGCTTTTAGTAAGCGACTGTGGACAGTATCTCCTTAGCCCTTCACCGCTGCTAGGGCAGCCTCGAAGTTGGGGTCCTGAGTAATCTCAGGCACTAGTTCGGTGTAAGTAACCTCGCCAGCTTCGTTGATAACCACTACGGCACGGGCTAGCAGACCTGCTAGAGGACCATCGAGCTGTAGCACGCCATAAGCCTGCTCAAACTCAGAGGTGCGGAAAGCAGAGGTAGCTACTACGGCCTCTAGACCTTCGGCACCGCAGAAGCGACCAAGAGCGAAGGGGAGGTCCTTACTGATGCAGAGGACCACGGTATTGTCTAGTGTAGATAGCTCAGCGTTGAAGCGACGTACGCTAGCTGCACAAACACCTGTATCTACGCTGGGGAAGATGTTGAGGACAATGCGCTTACCAGCGAAATCGCTAAGCTTAACCTCGCTGAGGTCAGCTTTTACGAGGGTGAAATCTGCAGCCTTGCTACCTACTGCGGGGAGATTACCATTTAGGTTGATAACGATAGAGTTCTTTAGAGTTACTGTTGCCATTACATTCTAGGTATTGTTTCATTGCTTGCCCACTATTGGGCGGTGTTTATCCCTACAACCCTGTAAGAAGACCTATTGTTTAGTGAGCAGTGCGCGGTGGTTCGTGATATCGGTGGTTGGCGTCAGTATACTGACCACTGTTTACCAGGGCAACCGCATCAAAATACAAGCGCTATCTTTGTAAGCATGAAATACTTCGAGAC
>JAXFXP010000190.1:0-11567 GCA_034091595.1 Porphyromonas sp. | reverse complement strand
CGGAGGACTGCGCAATACCTTCGAGGCACGAGGTTACAGCGCTTGGGACCCATCCTCTCCCGCATTCATCGTCGACGATACGCTCTGCATCCCCACTGTATTCATCGCCTATACAGGCGAAGCACTAGACTTCAAAACCCCTCTCCTGCGTTCCCTTGATGCCGTAGACAAGGCCGCGACGAGAGTGGTTCGTTTTTTTAATAGCGAGGTTAATAGCTGTCGTACATTCCTAGGCTGGGAGCAAGAATACTTCTTGATAGATAGTGCACTCTACAACGCCCGCCCAGACCTCGTCCTGACAGGACGCACTCTGATGGGGCACGAGAGTGCCAAAAACCAACAGCTCGATGACCATTACTTCGGGGCTATCCCCGAGCGCGTCCAGGAGTTTATGAAAGACCTAGAAGTAGAGTGTCATAAGCTCAACATTCCCCTCAAGACCAGACATAATGAGGTAGCTCCACGGCAATTCGAATTAGCCCCAGTCTACGAGGAATGCAACATCGCCAACGACCACAACGTACTCTTGATGAGTACAATGAAGCGTGTAGCCTCCAAGCACAACTTCGTGGTACTACTGCACGAGAAACCTTTCGCTGGTGTCAATGGCTCGGGCAAGCACTGCAACTGGTCTATCGGTACTGATACCGGAGCGAACCTATTCTCCCCAGGTAAGAACACTCAGGAGAACCTCCGTTTCCTAGCCTTCATAGCCATAACACTGATGGCTGTGCTACGCCACGAAACCCTGCTAAAGGCGAGCATCGTATCGGCAACGAACCTGCACCGCCTCGGTGGACACGAAGCCCCTCCCTCGATCATATCATGCTTCCTCGGCTCCGAGGTGAGCGCCGTAATGGATCGTTTCCTAGAGAGCAATAGCAAGGATGCTATCCTCATCGACGACAAGACCGGCTACAGCCTAGGCGTAGGACAGATACCCGAGCTACTGCGTGACAACACTGACCGCAACAGAACCTCTCCATTTGCTTTTACGGGTAACCGCTTCGAGTTCCGTGCTGTAGGTTCTTCGGCCAATCCGGCCAACGCTATGATCGCCCTATGCACGGCGCTAGCACACCAGCTCAACCTCTTCGCAGACGAGGTAGAGCACAAGGCTCAGAGCCTGGGAGTCCAGGAGGCACTCTTCCAGACCATCCATCGCTACATACAGGATAGTGCTGCCATACGCTTCTCGGGCAACGGCTACAGCGAGGAGTGGCACGCCGAGGCAGCAGCTCGTGGACTAAATGTAGACAGCCATGTACCACGCCTCATAGAGGCCTACACCTCGGAGCGTAGTATCGAGGCTTTCGAGGCTACAGGAGTCCTCAGCAGAGCTGAGCTAGAGGCCCGCAACGAGGTGAAGTGGGAAATCTTTATGAAAAAGGTTCAGATCGAGAGCCGAGTGCTTGGCGACTTGTGTCTCAATCACATCGTACCCGTAGCTACACGCTATCAGACGATGCTACTAGACAACGTAGCTAAGCTCAAGCAGGTCTTCGATGGAGCGCAATACGATGGTCTCTCGGCTGGTCCTAAGCACCTCATTGCGGAGATGAGCAGGCACCTCAGCGGTGTACACCAGCTAGTCGAAGAAATGACCGATGCACGCCGTGTGGCCAATAAAATCGAAGATATGCGTGAGCGTGCATACGCCTACCACGACAATGTACTCCCTTATCTAGAGCGCATACGCTACCACGTAGATCACCTAGAGCGCATCGTAGACGATGAGATGTGGCCACTGCTGAAGTACCGTGAGTTACTCTTCGCCTAAGACAACTCTCCTAGGACAAGTACAAACATAAGATAGTGGCGAGCCATCCTAACATCTGTTTAGCGATGGCTCGCCATTATCTCGTCCTTGATGTTGGGACCACCTAAAATGAGTACCTTTGTAATTCAGTGTAAATAAGAACGAAAACATTAGAATACCCTATAAAACGATGAATGTAGCAATTGTCGGTGTCAGTGGGGCTGTGGGACAAGAGTTCCTACGTGTCCTATCAGAGCGTCCCTCGTTCAAAATCGAACGCTTGGAACTATTTGCATCAGCCCGTTCGGCTGGTAGCAAAATCACCTTCCGAGGCCAAGAGTACACAGTACGCGAGCTCCGCCACGGCGATGACTTCCAAGATATTGATGTAGCCTTCGTATCGGCAGGTGGTAGTGTCTCTCTAGAGTATGCCGAGACGATTACCAAGCATGGTGCAGTAATGATCGACAACTCCAGCGCCTTCCGGAGCTATCCCGATGTACCGTTAGTAGTCCCCGAGGTAAATGCCGCTGACGCTCTAGTACGTCCTCGTGGTATCATTGCCAACCCTAACTGTACGACTATCCAGATGGTCGTAGCCCTCAACGTCATAGAGCGTCTATCACATATCAAGCGTGTACATGTAGCCACCTACCAAGCAGCGAGTGGCGCTGGGGCCAAAGGTATGGCAGAGCTCGACCGACAGACCAAGGAAATAGCCGCTGGCGAGGAGCCTACAGTCAGCAAGTTCGCCTATCAGCTGGCCTATAACCTCATCCCACAAATCGATGTGTTCGCCGATGATGATTATACCAAGGAAGAGCTGAAGATGTACAACGAGACTCGTAAGATTATGCACAGCGATGTCTCCGTGAGCGCCACCTGTGTGCGCGTACCTGTAACACGTGCCCACAGCGAGGCCATTTGGGTAGAGACAGAGGAGACCCTTGACCTGGAGCGTGTGCGCCAGGCCTTCCGCGATGCTCATGGTGTAGTCCTAATGGACGAGCCAAGCGAGCAAACCTATCCTATGCCTCTCTTCGTAGCCGAGAAAGACCCTGTCTATGTAGGGCGCCTACGTAAGGACCTCGCTAACCCCAAGGGTATTACCTTCTGGTGCGTAGCAGACCAAATCAAGAAGGGCGCTGCCCTAAACGCCGTACAAATTGCCGAGTGGCTCGTCGCCGAGGGCAATATCAAGCGCTAAAGAGTTATGCTGGAGAAGCTGAGAGTGGCGTTATGGATACTCCGTAAGTATCCCGTCTATAAGTTTCGCTGTTGGCAATCACGAGCCAGCAAAGAGCGCCTACATATATATACGAGTAGGGAGAGCGTAGAGCATATTATCACACATAGATGCTCCGTGGCTCGTTTCGGCGATGGAGAATTGCAGATGATATCGCATTACCTCCAGAGGGGCAACAAAGACAACTTCGGGGTGGATACCTTCCAAGACTACGACCCTCGCCTTGGTGAGCGCCTACTAGAGGTACTACGTCAGGATAGCTCAGAGCTACTATGCTGCCTACCCTATCAGATTAAAGACTCCAGCATAAGCAACCTCTTCGGTGAAGTATTCTGGGACCGAGAGTGGCTCAACCGCAAAGATTTCCTAGAGCGCTATGCCCTCGATCGTCAATTCGGGGATACGAACTTTACCCGCTTCTATATGGGTCGACTTGACATCAAAGACTACCCCGATTATATCGCAGCATTGCGTCGAATATGGGACGGTCGGGATGTTCTTATCGTAGAGGGTGAGCTCTCTCGGCTAGGCGTAGGCAATGACCTCTTCGAGGGCTGTAGCACCATCAGGCGTGTACTCTGCCCCAAGACGAATGCTTACGCTCGCTACGATGAGATACTCCATCAGACTCTCGCTCTAGCAGAGCCCAATACACTGATTATCCTAGCCCTGGGACATACCGCTACCGTACTAGCCTACGACCTTAGCAAGGCCGGCTATCAGGCACTTGACTTAGGACATATAGATGTCGAATACGAATGGTACCGCATGGGAGCTAAAGACAAAGTAGCTATCCCCGGGAAATATGTCAATGAAGTATCGGCTGGACGCATACAGGCCGACTCTAAAGCCAATAACGAACACAATAAATACCAGAGCGAAATAGTCGCTCATATCCACTAAGCATGAAAATCTTTGATGATATACAAGCCCTACAATCTTTCGTCTCGCAGTGTAAGAGTGAGGGGAAGACTGTAGGCTTTGTACCTACCATGGGTGCCCTACATGCAGGGCACGTTAGCCTCGTAGAGCAGGCTCTACGAGACTGCGATGTCTGCATAGTCAGCGTTTTTGTAAACCCTACACAGTTTAACGACCCCAAAGATCTAGAGACCTACCCACGCACCCTAGAGGCTGACTGCGAACGTCTAAAAGAGGCCGGAGCAACGGCTGTCTTTGCCCCTAGTGTAGAGATTATGTATCCCGCAAACGAACATATACGCAACGACTATGCTGTAGGTCGTGTAGCAGAGGTTATGGAGGGTGCCTATAGGCCAGGACATTTCCAGGGCGTGATGCAGGTAGTACAGAGGCTATTCGAGCTAGTACAGCCAGATACGGCTTTCTTCGGTCAGAAGGACTTCCAGCAAGTGGCTGTGATCCGGGCTATGTGCCGTCTCATTAGCTCCCCCGTACACATAGTAGACTGCCCTATCGTACGCGAGCATGATGGTCTAGCCCTCAGCAGTCGTAACGTACGTCTCACATCTGAGCAACGTAGCTACGCCCCTAACATCTACCGTGTACTCAGCGAGAGCCTGAGCTACGCCAAGAGTCATAGCCCTGCCGAGACAGTCGCTTGGGTTGTGGAGGCTATCAATGCAATCCCCACCCTGCGCGTCGAGTACTTCGAGATCGTAGACAGCCTGAGTCTAGAGTCTATCAGTAGCTGGGGCGATAGCCCTCAGCCTCATGGCTGTATCACTGTTTTCTGTGGCGAAGTGCGCCTTATCGACAATATCAGCTATGTACAGTAGAGCCCTATTATACTCTGCGTCAGCCCTTTCTGCGCTTGCTCTACTGGCATCCTGCGGGAGCAAAAAGCACATAGCCACGGTAGAGCCTTCCCCAGCAGCCCCCAGCAGCCCTATAACACCTCCGTCGCCAGCCCCTAGCGTCTGGACGCCCCCACTAGGCGACAGCATAAGGCACGAGATGCGCGCCGTATGGATAACCACCGCCTACGGACTAGATTTCCCCAAGTCCAAAGCCGATACCCCCAACGGCATCCGCCGGCAGCAAGAGGAACTAGAGCGTACTTTCGACCGTCTGGTAAACGATGGGTACAACACTGTTTTCTTCCAAGTTCGCCTCTCTGGGAGTGTCAACTATTTTAGTGCAGAGCCTTTCAGTAGACTCTTTACCTCTAGCGGAGAGCGCCCCGCCTATGACCCACTGACATTCGCAGTGGAGGCAGCGCACAAACATGGACTAACCCTGCATGCCTGGGTCGTTACCTATCCGTTATCCTCACTACGTGGCATTCCACACCCCATCGCTCGTAACAACCCCTCTTGGGTCATCCTCCACCGTGGTGGCCGTCACCTAGATCCCGGGGTCCCCGCTGTGCGTACATACATCGCCAAACTAACGGCCGACATCGCACGTCGCTACGATGTGGACGGCATTCACTACGATTATTTTCGCTATCCCGAGGAGGCAGAGAAGTTCAATGACCGTACGAGCTACGAGCGCTATGGCAAGGGGATGAGTCGTGATGCCTGGCGCCGTGATAACCTTACGGCACAGCTTGCCGAGATACAGGACAGCATAAAACACCTCAAGCCCGAGGTACAGATAAGCGTTGCCCCCCTAGGCAAGCTGCGGAAACTAGACGACCTCGGACGAGCCCATGGCTGGACAGCCTACGAAAGTGTTCATCAGGATGTAGAGACCTGGGCTAAGCGTAAGCTCGTGGACTTTGTCGTGCCTATGATGTACTACAAAGATGATCTATACGAGCCCTTCCTCATAGACTGGCAACGTCGTGTGGGGCGATATATCCCTGTGGTACCAGGCCTAGCACCCTACCGAGTAGATGCCAAAGAAGAAAAATACCCCTGGGCTCCCGAGGTCATACAGCAGCAGATACAGCTAGCCCGTAAGCACAAGGCCGCTGGGGTAAGTATGTTTCGCGAGGGCAACATCGGTCCGGCTCAACCACGTCTACGTACCCTGATACAGCGTAGCTTCGCTCAGACAGCCCTAGCACCAGCTCTAGAACGGGGCTATCAGAATAAGCCTGCTCAGCCACGAGAGCTACGCCTCTCTGTGCAGGAGGGCAAACGCCTCAAGCTTAGCTGGCAGATGCCTCAGGGAGATCACAAGGGCATCAGTTACCGTGTATGGGCCACACTAACCCATGCCGATGGCAAGCGTGAGAGTATGCTGCTCGTACAAGGGCTACGTAGCCCCGAGTGTATACTACGCCTTCTTGATTTTAGTGCCCAAGATTGCCTAGAGCTCGGTGTAGAGGCTGTCAATAGACTCGGCGTAGCAACGCCATGCGACAGGGCTGTAGAGTTTAATCTACTACAGGAACGTCTGCATCAGCAACAGCAACGCAGGCCTTAGCATGAACCTCTACATACATGTCCCCTTTTGCGCACAGCGTTGTAGCTACTGCGACTTTTATACGCAGACCCAGCTGGGTCTGCGTACTCTTTACATAGAGGCACTGCTGGAGGAACTAAAGCACCGCAGGAGTGAGCTCCCCCCGGGCGAAGCGCTGGCGAATATCTACCTAGGTGGCGGTACCCCATCGCTCCTAAGTCCGGCCGATCTCGAACGCATCTATAGCCACATATACCGACTATATCCCGTACATAACGATGCCGAGCTAACCCTAGAGGCTAACCCCGATGACATCACAGAGGACTATGCTATAGCCCTCCGCAATCTACCTATCAATCGGGTAAGTATGGGGGTGCAGAGCTTCCACGAAGAGGATTTACACTTCCTCAATAGGCGACACGACCGTGCGCAGGTCTACAGCGCAGTGGAGCGTCTACGGAGCATCGGTATCGACAACCTTAGTCTCGACCTTATCTATGGCCTACCTAATCAGACTCCAGAAAGTTGGGGAGATAACCTACGGCAGATGATTGCACTAGCTCCCCCACACATATCGGCCTACCACCTTATCTATGAAGAGGGGACCCCGCTGACCAAAATGCGAGATAGGGGTAAAGTCCGTGAGGTCAGTGAGGAGGATAGCCTGCGTTTTTTCGAGATGCTAATTAACGAACTGAGATGTGCAGGATACGAGCATTACGAAATATCTAACTTCGCCAAGCCGGGACAATATGCACGCCTTAATACTGGCTACTGGCAGGGCGTCCCCTACATCGGTTGTGGACCAGCAGCGCATAGCTACGTAGGGCAACAACGGAGCCACAACGTAGCCTCCATCAAGCTCTATGCCGAGGGCTGGCAGAGTGGCAAGCGCATCTTCGAAGTGGAGGAGCTTAGTAGCGAAGAGTGTCGTCACGAATACATCATGACACGCCTCCGCACCCAATGGGGGCTAGACCTAGGCGAATATACCGAGCTCTTCGGAGCTGAGGAGTATAAGGCACTACTCAGCCGAGCACAAGGCCCTCTGAGCCGAGGCGAACTCCTTCTACGGGACAAGGTCTTATACCTCAGCGATAAGGGAATCTTTGTCAGCGACGCCATCCTCGTGGAGCTCTTCTGACAAATCTCCTATTGCGAACCCAATACAATGCTCACGGGCCTGCCAAATAGCTTGGCAGGCCCGTGAGCATTGCTGATATTTCGAATGAATCTAGAGAATCAATATAGCCTTGCGAGCAACTCCGCTATCGCCCTCCACGCCTCGGGAGCAAGCGTCTGCTCTATTGTCGCATACTCAGTCGGTAGACCCGTTTTAGCAGGCTGTAGCAGGTGATTTGTCCCCGGCACACGCCTAACCTGCGCTGTGGGTATCGTCTGCTTGAGGAGCTCAATATTACTTGGTAGTACCTGTGTATCGAGCTCCGACTGTACGGCCAATATCGGACAGCGTACTTGCCTTAGGTCCTCGAGGGGCTTACAGCGTAGCATCGTGCGGACACTCGGCAGGGGCATCTCGGCGACCAGGCGCGCCTTGACCTGCTGTCTCTGCTCACCCTGTAGGCTAGCAGGTAAAATAAACTCCAAATGCTCCGAGATACGCTTAGATAATACCTCATCGCTTATGCTAGCATCTGCCGACAGCTTGTATAGCTCTCTATTGATACGAGCTGTTCTCTCTAGCTCTGCGGCTGGTAATCCAAGTGCTTTCGCTTGCACCTCATTCTGCTCAATAAGAACCTCATTGAGTGGTTTTACAGGTGCATTGAGCAGGAGGATAGCCGCTATATCCTTAGGACGAAGCCGAGCAATACGAGCCGATATGATACCCCCCTCGCTATGCCCGAGCAAGACTATGCGCTTGTATCCGCGGCTTTTTAGATAGACTACAGCGCCCTCGGCATCAGAGATGAAGTCGTCCATCGTAGCGCTCTCGAATCGCCCCTCGGACTGCCCTACCCCTCGCTTGTCGTAGCGCAGAGTCGCATAACCGGCCTTCGTAAGACTATCACTTAGGACTGCGAAGGGGCGATGTCCCCAGACCTCCTCATCTCTATTCGTGCGTCCCGAGCCTGCAATCATCAGTACCTCAGTTTTCCGTTCCCCACTAAGCGCTGTCGAGAGCGTTCCGGCTATTTTCGTCTTGCCGTCAGCACTGAGAAAGGTCAGCTCCTCGGCATTCTTGGGCTGGGCAGACTGCGTGGGTGCAGACTTCGACTGCTGACGTGCTAGACTGAGCGGTAGACGTAGCCCGCCCTGCGTAAACGTGCCCACTAAGCTATCACTAGCCCTGAGCTCCGCCTCATAGCTGAGCATCAGTTGAGCGATGCTAATACGCAGAGACTTTTCCTCTAGGCGCTCTATCTGCGTCCTCAGCCCATAGGCTCCTTGCTGAGGGCTATCCATAGTTATAGAGGGCTTTTCCCTCTGTAGGTCAATATGAAGAACGAGCTTTAGCTTACCCATGGGCAAGCTAAGCGTCCCCGCCCAATCTCCATGTAGGCCCTGTGCCGAGCCCACTAGGCTCGTTAGCAAGACTAGACCAAGCAAGCCTAGCCATCTAGTAATCTGAGTATTCATAGGTATAGTACGTATGATATGAGATGAATATATGTGGCGAAAAGGCTACTGAATAAGCAAGGGGGAAGTAACCACTAGTTGCTCCCCCCTTAACTCTATCTGCATGCGCGCGCTCTGACGCTACTACTTCGTCATGGCGCAGCCACTACACTTCTCCTTAATCTCCGTGAAGAAGTCGTTACCCTTATCATCTACGAGGATAAAGGCGGGGAAGTTCTCTACCTCAATCTTCCAGATAGCCTCCATACCGAGCTCTGGATACTCTAGGCACTCTACCTTCTTGATGCTTTCCTGAGCGAGGATAGCAGCAGGACCACCGATGCTCCCTAGATAGAAGCCACCGTACTTGTGGCATGCATCCGTTACCTGCTTGCTACGGTTACCCTTGGCAATCATTATCATGCTACCACCATGGCTCTGGAAGAGGTCCACATAGCTGTCCATACGTCCTGCCGTTGTAGGGCCGAAGGAGCCTGATGGCATACCTGCAGGAGTCTTGGCAGGCCCAGCATAGTAAATGGGGTGGTTCTTGATGTACTCGGGCAAGCCTAGACCTGCATCAATGCGCTCCTTGAGCTTGGCGTGTGCAATATCGCGCCCTACGATAATCGTACCATTGAGAGACAGGCGTGTAGAGACAGGATACTTGCTGAGCTCAGCTAGGATCTCAGGCATCGGACGATTGAGGTCGATACGCACGGCTTCGCCCTCCCCTGCTTGGCGAAGTTCCTCTGGGATTAGACGAGCTGGGTTCATCTCCATTTTCTCTATCCAGATGCCGTCCTTATTGATCTTGGCTTTGATATTACGGTCTGCAGAGCAGCTCACGCCCATACCCACCGGGCAAGAGGCTCCGTGGCGGGGCAAGCGGATAATACGGATGTCGTGGGCGAAGTACTTACCACCGAACTGAGCGCCTAGACCTAGCTTCTGCGCCTCGGCGAGTACTTGCTGCTCTAGAGCGATGTCACGGAAAGCCTGACCACCCTCATTACCCTCGGTTGGTAGACCATCATAGTACTTGGCAGAGGCTAGCTTAACGGTCTTGAGATTGGTCTCTGCCGAGGTACCCCCTATCACGAATGCGATGTGATAAGGAGGGCAGGCGGCTGTACCGAGCGAACTCATCTTCTCGATGAGGAACTTGACGAGGCTCTGAGGATTCAGCAGGGCCTTAGTTTCTTGATAGAGGTAGGTCTTATTGGCCGAACCACCACCCTTGGCCATGCAGAGGAAATTGTACTCCATACCATCCACGCTGAGGAGGTCAATCTGTGCGGGCAGGTTACAGCCCGTGTTAATCTCCTTATACATATCGAGGGGTACGTTCTGCGAATAGCGGAGGTTGTTTTCCGTATAAGCATCATATACACCATGCGAGAGGTGCTCCTCGTCATGGCCTCCCTGTACGAAGACCTGCTGTCCTTTCTTACCTAGGATAATGGCTGTACCCGTATCCTGGCAAGCAGGTAGCTGGCCCTTGGCAGCTGTCTCGGAGTTGCGAAGGAATGTGAGTGCCACATACTTGTCGTTATCACTGGCCTCGGGGTCATTGAGGATGCTAGCGACTTGCTCTTGGTGCTCTGTGCGCAGATAGAAAGACACGTCGTGGAAGGCAGCCTTAGCCAGCTCACGTAGCCCCTCTGGCGCTACGCAGAGCATCTGATGCTCGCCAAACTGTTGCACAGACACATGTTCCTTAGTCAGGAGGTAGTACTCGGTCTTATCCTCGCTGAGGGGGAAAGGCTTCTGGTACTTGAATGGAGGTGTAGCCATACTTGTAATCGTTTACCTGATTAGTGATATTTATAGTTAATACAAAGGTAATAATGTTTTGCATACCAGCAAAGTATCAGCACAAGTGCAAGCAGAATATAATAACCCCATTGCGAGAGCCTCATCGTACGATAAATCTCCAATAAGCAAGATGCCCACCTAAGCTAAAAAGCTTAGGTGGGCATCTCTGTGCTATGTCAAGTACTACTGTAGCACCCACTGCTTCGCCGCAACTGCGGCCTTGAGCTTATCTGTTGGGTTAGTCAGTTTTATCTTGTAAGAAGAGTTGTCCCCCTTAGGGAGATGAGTAAGCACAGCCTCTATAGTTGACTCTGAGAGAGCTGTCCCACTGAGGTCCACCGTGCGGAGTCCTGCGCTCTGGAAGAGACTCATATTGTCAATCGTCAACGTAGCCAACTTCGCATTGTTGCTGAGATCTATCTTAGTAATACCAGCAGAGACGTCATCGGTAGTAAGAGATACTTTATCTAGCAAAGGATTGCCCTTGATAATAACCTCGGTCGTCTCACCAGCATCCTTACGTCGACCAGTATATAGCACACTTGTTAGCTGCGAATTATTCTCTAGCACTAGACTCTTAGTATGCTTTACCTTGAACGAGATGAAAGACTTTAGCTTAGAGTTGCTCAGGCTAAAGTTTTGGTTAAATGCTCCGTAGCCACTACCTCTCATATCTATAGCCTCTAGTGAGGTGAATGAGCTAAGTGGGAATGTAGACAGGCTAATCTCTCCCATAAATAGAGATTTAATTACGTTCTTCTCTGGCCACACCACACTAGTTAGACTTCTTTGCTTCTGGGAACTTTCGTACGCACCTAGCGAGACTTTCTC
>JAXFXP010000189.1:0-8790 GCA_034091595.1 Porphyromonas sp. | reverse complement strand
CACAAAATTACTCCCTATTATAGAGCACGCACCTCTGTAGAGTGGGTCGATGGCAAGCCCATCCTAGTCATCTGGGTTCCTTCAGGCCTAGATCGCCCCTACGATGTGATGGAAGAAGTAACAAAGCGAGATGCCCGTCCTCGATGGTATATCCGAAGTGGGACGAGTACTATCGAGGCTAAGGGGGAGGTGCTGACCGAGTTAAGGGAGATGGCCAATCGTATTCCCTTTGACGATAGAGCCAATAGAGATATTGCAGTTGATGATCTCTCACCAGTTCTACTATACGATTACTTGCGTAAGGTTAAGAGTCGCCTAACCCAAGGTTTCTACACGACCCCGATAGAGAAAACCCTGGAACAAATGGAGCTCTTTGTTGGCCCTCCCGAACAGCGCTACCTCAAGAACGTGGCGGCTATGATGTTTTGTGAGCGCCCGGATAAGTTCTTCCCTTACACACAGGTCGAGATTGTCTACTTCCCTGGTGGTGCAGAGCGGGATCCCAACAATATGATAGAAGCCCCTGCTATCCAGGGGTCTGTGCCGACGATTATCCAATCTACGCTTGAGTACCTGCGGACGAATGTTGTTCGAGAGAGGATAGTCAAGCCTAAAGACCGAGCGGAGTCTATCCGCTTCTTCAACTATCCCTATCAAGCTCTAGAGGAGGCTGTCGTGAATGCCCTGTATCATCGAGATTACCAGGTGCGTGAGCCGATAGAGATTACCATCGAACCTCATGCTATCTCTATACTGAGCTACTCGGGACCGGACCGCTCTATCAGTGAGGAGAGTCTCCGTGCTGGGCGGCGTTTGCAAACCCGTCGCTATCGCAATCGTCGTCTCGGGGAGTTCCTCAAAGAACTAGATTTGTCTGAGGGGCGTGCCACAGGCATACCGACCATTCAGGACGAGTTGCTACGCAATGGTTCTCAGCCGGCTATCTTCCAGACGGATGCAGAACGTAGCTTCTTCCTGATAACACTTCCTTGCCATCCTGACTTTGTCGCTGCGAATTTGCCAATAGATCTGAAAGACGATGTGGGCAGCGATAAAGCGAATTTCGATGACAGGTTAGCTGAGAAGAAAAACGATAGGATAAATGAAGAACAGCCCCAAAATGATAGAATAAACGGGACTGAGAGTTCCGCTCAGCCCAAAAATGATAGGATAAACGAGGATGAGGAGCCTGCTCAATCGAAAAATGATAGGATAAATGGAGCAGAGAATCTAGCTCAGTCAATAATTGATAGGATAAACAGTAATGCAAAGAGTCAGACGTCGAGGGAGCGTCTTTACTCTCTGGTAAGTTTTGTTAAGGACAAAGGGCAGGTATCGGCCCAAGAAGTTGCGCTTAAACTCTCTGTGTCCATCCCTACAGTGTATCGATATATGAAGCTATTATCCGACCTTGGACTGGTAGAGCGTTTCGGCTCTAGGAAGAAAGGGCAGTGGTGCCCTCGAGATATGGGGAATATGTTTGTAGAATAAGAATACTAAGTTAGTAAGGCCTCAGGAGCGCCAGCGAGTCATTAAGGGCTCGCTGGCGCTCTTGTGCTATTGTCGCATATGCTGGCTACGCTATAGAGGGAAGATAGTGATAGGGCAAATGGTAGAATAGAAGCCCTGTTTGGTCGGAATTTGATAGGATAAACGGCAGGGAGACTAGAGGCAGATGGGTGGGGCTAAGTCTAGGGTGCGTGGGGTGCACTAGTCTGCAAAGTGCTTCGTGAGTGTTCTGGTGAAGATATATTCTGTGCCTATTGTAGTGTCCGTGCTGTGTTCACTCGCTGGTGACCAATCGTGTATTCGCATCTGTCTGTGTGGTTAGTAGTGAATGGCCAGAGGATGACCTATTAGGCTGGCATATGGCCGCCTAATAGGCAGACGATTGTTCGCCTATCGAGACCCCAATTGCCAGCCTATTAGGCAGTGCTTCTAGCTGAGATGGGGGGGCTAGACTCTCGGTGCTCAGTCGTCGGGAGTTTCGTGTAGGGACCTTACTAGATCTTGTACGTGACCCGAATAACCACGATGGCCGAGATGCTGTAGCCGTGTGCTACCAGAGGGAGGATGCTCAGACAGGAGAGTACGAGTCTTTCCATCTTGGCTACATCCCACGAGATGAAAATCGCCTCATCGCTCAGATGCTAAATATGGGCTGGGGTGAGATCTTCGAGTGTCGTATTGCGATGCTCCGCCCAGAGGAACATTACGAGCGGCAAGTTCGCCTCATCATCCGTATACTGCGCAATCCGGTGGCGCAGTAGTTTGCTCGTAGCGTATCACGAGACATAGGGCTAGGGCCGCTCTCGTATAGTTGGTAGCCTGACTCCCAGGGGAGTCAGGCTACTTATGCTTCGTGGGAGCTTACCATTTGTCCTGTGGGACTGCATTTTATTATCTCTATGGACTCGTTGTGCTTATTGGATGGGTGTCCGTTGTTGTACTTGCTGGAAAACAAGTTTTCTGCTTATTTATGCGTCCTAAATTGGTTAAATAGTCAGTTTGTCGTGGATGTGTGTGTTTTGGCTTTTTAATTTCGCCACCTTAGCTTTCGGTGTCATATTGTAGAGTGAGTGTAGGCCTTTTCATAGCGAGAAATTATTCTGTATTGACACTTTATTTAGGATTAGGGGCGATGAAAAAGGGGTGAAAGGCTATTTTTTATCTGTTTTTCCCTTAGGAGGCTTGCAGTGTAGAAATAAATCTTTTAACTTAGTGCTTGATTAGACGGGAAAGCCTCGTCACCACAACGTAAATGGTTTATTAAGGCATGAAGAAAACATTACTTACATTAGCGGGCGTAGGTCTTACGACGACGCTCGTATTTGCCCAACAGCAGACCGTGCGCGGGACGATTATCTCCGCAGAAGATGGTCAGCCTGTTATTGGGGCAACCGTTGTGGTCAAGGGACAGACCACAATAGGTGTGGCGACCAATATCGATGGTCAGTTCACGCTCAATGTCCCACAGAATGCCAAGACCCTTGTCATCTCTTTTGTTGGCTTTAAGACACAGGAGGTGCCAGTTGGCAAAAACCTTAAGATTACCCTAGAGCCCGACAGCAAACTCGTAGATGAGGTGGTAGTGGTAGCGTACGGCACGACGACTAAGAACGCATTTACGGGTTCGGCATCGAAGGTTTCCGTCGAGAAGTTGCAAAATAAGGCTGCTACGAACCTTACCAAGGCTCTAGAAGGTGAAATTCCAGGGGTACGCGTATTTACTACATCGGGGCAGCCAGGAGCTTCCGCCTCCGTGCAGATCCGTGGCGTAGGGTCGGTGAACTCATATACCTCTCCTCTCTACGTAGTGGATGGTGTGCCTTATGGTATGAGCCTATCGGGTATTGACCAGGCGGACATCGAGACGATGACGGTCCTCAAGGACGCCTCAGCGACAGCTCTATATGGCTCACGTGCTTCTAACGGGGTCGTGTTGATCACGACACGTCGTGGTAAGGCTGGTAAGATTGTGGTAGAGGCTGATGCCAAAGTTGGGGTGAATATGCGTCTAATTCCACTCTACGAAACTCTAGCGACACCAGAGGACTACATGGAAGTGGCCTATGAGTCCATGAAGAATCGTTACAATCTCTTCGGGCTCAAGACTGCTTTAGATAAGAGCTACAATGCTGCTAACGCACGGTTTAAATCTGGTCTTACCAAGGGTAATGCTCCTACTACCCCAGGTGAACTACTATTCTTCTCTGGCGTGCTCGCTAATGGTAGCGACGCTGCACACTCTATTAACCCACGCTATAATCTGTGGAAAGCTAAGTCTGGCGAGCTAATAGACCCTGCGACTGGCAAGTTTAACAACAACATAGAGCGTCTCTATACTCCCGAGGACTGGAGCGATCACCTCTTCCGCACAGGTAAGCGTTACGATGGTAACGTTAAGGTGTCTGGGGGGACAGATAAGATTACATTCTTCTCATCACTCGGATACTCCAAGGACGTAGGTTACTATATCGGTAGTGATTTCGACCGCTTTAACCTGCGTAACAATGTGTCTGCACAGATCACCAAGGACCTGCGTGCTACGGTGAACTTGGCCTATACGCGTACCAAGACCAATAACCCTGGTCAGGGGACTAACGCTAACAACGGCTTCCAGTTTGTAAACGAAGTGCCTGTTATCTATCCAGTTTTCCAATACGACGAGACGGGTAAGCGCGTGCCAGACGAAAAGCTTCTAGGGCAAGATGCCTATGACTATGGAGCATACACGGGCTACTCTCGTCCGTATGCTGGTACTATTAACCCAGCGGGGGCCGTGCGACTAGACCGTAAAGAAACGGTTAACAACCAGATGTCAGCCAACATTAATCTGGAGTATCGCTTTCTCAACGATTTCAAGGCTACTGTTACCTACGGTACTCAGTATGCTGCCTCTAAGGGAAATCAGCTAACGAACCCATACTATGGTGATGCAGTGGGTAAGGGCCGTATCTATAAAAGTAATAGCTGGTACTACGACAATACCTTTACGCAGATACTATCATGGGGCCGTCGCTTCGATAAGCATAATCTCGACGCATTCGTGGCTCATGAATCGACTGAGAACGAAGAGGACATTCTGACGGTAGAGCGTTCGATGTTGGTAGATGCCAACTCGTTTGACCTCAATAACGCTGTAGTCAATGACGCTAGCAACTCTTATCGTCTGGGCTATGCGATTGAGAGTTACTTCGGACAAGTTCGCTATGACTACGATAATAAGTACTTCATCAGTGCTTCTTTGCGTCGTGATGGCTCGTCTCGATTTGCTTCAGATCGTAGATGGGGTACCTTCGGCTCAGTAGGGGCGGCGTGGCTTATTTCTCAGGAGAGCTTCCTCAAAAACGCTAAGTGGATAGACAACCTCAAACTGAAGGCTAGCTATGGTGTGCTCGGGAATCAGAACCTGAACTTGATGTACAACACCTATACGCCAGACTATTATCTAGGCTATGATTTGTACGAAATCAATAACCTAAATAACTTGCCCTCTTTTGCCTTCTATGCCAAGGGCAACTCGGCTCTAACTTGGGAAAAGTCTGCGACCTTCAACTTCGGTGTTGAGGCCGAGCTCTTCAAGAAGTTAACGCTTAATGCCGAGTTCTTCCACAAGCAGACGACAGATATGCTTTTCCGTAAGCAGACTGCCCCATCTGTAGGTTATGCTTACTTCCCAAGTAACGAGGGTAAGCTTCGTAATATCGGTATCGAACTTGAGCTAGCTTATAGAGCTATTAAGACAAAGAACGTAGACTTCTCGCTCCGCTTCAATGGCGCCTTCTACCGCAATACGCTCACAGAGATGGCATCAGACCCTGCTACAGGGTTGCCAAAGGTGTACGAGAACCACAGGCCTTTTGCCTATATGCAGGGGCGCTCGGTTAAGGACTTCTATATGCCTATCTATAAGGGGGTAGACCCTAAGAATGGTTATCCTCTCTGGGAGTCGTACTATGTCACAAAGACTGTAGACGGTAAGGCTGTGGATACTCCTATTAAGGACCTAGAGGAATGGAAGGCTGACCCCAGCAATAATGTTGCTGACCTTAAGACACGTAATACCTCCAGCTACGAAGAGGCAACCTCGCAGTATGTGGGCAAGACGGCCATCCCAGACTTCGTGGGAGGTTTTGGCTTTGACCTCCGTGTACACAACTTCTCCCTCTCAGGCTCGTTTAGCTTTGGCCTCGGTGGTTATGGTTATGACTACGTTTATGCAGGCCTGATGAATAGTGCTTCTAAGATTGGCTCATTCAACTGGCACCAAGATATTCGTGGAGCATGGAAGCAGGAGGGTGATGTTACAGACGTTCCTGTACTGGCTAGTGGCTCGACAGAGATTACCGAAAACAACTCTCTGTCTACACGCTTCTTGACGAGCCGTTCGTACCTGAACCTCAGTAATCTGCGTCTCTCGTACGATGTGCCAGCCTCGCTCCTCAAGCGTATGGGACTTAGCCGTGCTTCGGTTTTCGTGGGCGGGGATAACCTATTCCTCCTCTCGGCACGTAAGGGATTCGTGTCAATGTCTTCAGCTGATGGTGGATCTAACGTATCACGTTACCTCCCTCTATCAACTATTACAACGGGGCTACAGCTGAGATTCTAATGGCTAGATGTATATAATGATACAACGATGAATGTTATGAACAAAAAATATATAGCTTTGGCTCTGACCTTAGCTTCGTTGGGGCTGAGCTCTTGCTCTAAGGATTTCTTGGAAAAGGAACCCTCGCAGTTCACTACTCCCGAAATCATGGGGCGCAACCTAGCGTGGAACGCCAACATCCTCTTGGGTCAGGTAGCTGGTGCTACGCAGATTACCTTCTCTACAGGACAGTCTATCACAGGACACCACGACTTCGGTCAGAAGTCCGTAGACATACAGACTGACCTTTTCTCGGGGGATATGGAGATGACCGCTAATGGTGGTTACCCATGGTTCGAGAATGCTGCCAACCTGCTCGGTAGTAGCAGTAAAAAGAGTGCTTATACTTATGCTAACTGGCGTATCTACTACAAGGTTATCTTTACAGTAAATGCCGTGTTTGACGCTAGTGGCTCTGACGAAAACCCAGGGACGCTTACAGGTAAGAATCTCTTCTATTGGGGGCAGAGTAAGGTAATGCGTGCCTACGCCTACTATAACCTAATCAACCTATATGCCAAGCACTACAACAAGGGAGCTGGCAATGTAGGAGTGCCCATCTACCGCACGTCGAAGTCGGATGTAGCTGTTAAGCCTTCGACAGTCGGAGAGGTATACGACTTTATTATCAAGGACCTACAGGAAGGTCGTGATGCTATAGAGAAGTCAGGGGTAGAGCGACAGTTTAAGAGTGATATCGATGCTACGATAGCCACATCTTACCTCGCTTATGCTTATCTACAGACTGGTAAATATCAGGAGGCTTACACCGAGGCTAAGAAGGTGATTGATGCAGGTAAGTATCCACTACTCCCTGCTAGCGAGCTTACGAGCAATGGCTTCAATAATGTAAGCCATCCAGAGTTCATCTGGGCTGTCGATATCACCACTGATAATACGGGAGCGTTGGTTAGTTTCTGGGGACATATCGATGTATTCGAGCTTAGTTACGCTGGTGTAGGGGACTACAAGGTAATCAATGGGAACCTCTACGACTCTATGCCGGAGACCGACCTTCGTAAGCAGTGGTTCGATAAGAATACAGGCCTGCCCATCCACAAGTTCTTCTCTGAGCTAGTGACTAAGGATCCTGTTCAGCGCCAGAAGTTGTTTAACGCGGGTCGTACTATGACAGGAAGGCAATGGACCAACGATATCGTTTACCTTCGTTCTGCCGAGCTCTACCTTATAGCCATGGAGGCTGCCGCTCGTAAGGGAGATGTTGCTGCTGCTCGTACAATGCTCAAAGAGCTATATGCTCAACGTACAAGCTCAACAGATCTCGCCGCCGTGAATGCTGAGATTGATCAGTTGTCGGATACAGATCTTCTTGAGAAAATCTACTATAACTGGCGCGTAGAGATGTGGGGCGAGGGACGTGCTCTCACTACAATGAAGCGCTTCGAGAAGTCGGTGGCTCGTTCGGGTCGCTCTACGTTCTACACAAACGAGACGATTGCGTACGACGATCCACGCCTCGTCTTCCAGTACCCAGAGCGTGAGCAGCAGAACAATCCTAACCTATAGTTGGTCGAGCTAACTAAAGGGTATAACGCTTGAGCAAGGGGCTCCGAGTATCAAAACTCGGAGCCCCTTGTGGTATTGGAGTATCTTGCTGGGGTATCTTAGGTGCGCTCACAGTGGGAGAGCTAGGGTATGCCTATCGGGGGGCTTTGTGTAATAGCCCTGTAGGACGATACCCCGAAAATGAGCCGCACGAGCAAGTCTTGGGATATAAACCAAAAGCTTGCTCGTGCGGCTCGTCCTATAGAGTGCTATTATGCGATAGCCTCTTGTTACTAGTGGAGGTTAAGCTGCTGTATTACCTTGGGGATAGCAGTCAGCTTTAGCGTTTGAGGTATTTGCTAACGAATCCTCTGAGGTTGTGGTGTAGCCTCTCGCTAAGCACGACGATAGCGACAAATGCTGAGAGGAGGCAGAGGTTGAAGCCTAGGCATAGCCATTCGTTGCTACTCACATAGGCTGCGAAAAGCTCTTGTATCCCCCATAGGGATAGTGCCAGCGCTGTATAGCCGGCTATAGCCTTGAGTGGGTAGCGTATGGGGTAATAGCGCTGTCCGAGGAAGTAGCTGAGTACCATAATAAGCGCGTTGGAGCCCAGAGCAGCCCAAGCACAGGCCATAAAGCCCATACTAGGAGTACCTAGTATAATCCAGAGAAGTGATACTGTAGCCCCAATAATAGAGAGTATAGCCCCCCAGTGTGTGCGGTCCGTCAGTTTGTACCAAACCGAGAGGTTGAAGTACACCCCAAACATCAGCTGCCCCAGCATCACAAGAGGTATGACGGGTAGACCAGAGAAATACTCAGGGGTAATGTAGTACTTCAGGAGGTCGAGCGTAGACATCACTCCTAGGAAAATAAAGAGCGTAAAGAGTACGTAATAGCGCATAGCCTCAGCATAGGCCGCCTTGGCGGTCTCTCCTCCCTCCTTAGCCTTGGCGAAGACGAAGGGATCGTAGGCATAGCGGAAGGCTTGGGTGAAGAGTACCATAATGACCGCAATCTTGTAGCAGGCAGAGTAAATGCCTAGCTGCGCCTTGCCCACGAGAGGGTCGTCGTAGAGTAGGGGGAAGATGAGTTTGTCGGCTTGTCCACTGAATATGCCTACAACC
>JAXFXP010000188.1:0-16812 GCA_034091595.1 Porphyromonas sp. | reverse complement strand
AGAGAGAAGGCGTATACAGCAATAGAGGCTTGACGCATTTTGCGTCAAGCCTCTATTGCTGTATACGCCACTTGTGGCAGAGCTTGCCTTAGGATAAGAGCTTGTAGGTTTCGTTGGCAATCATAAACTCTTCATCGGTCGGGATAACAACGACCTTTACGCGGCTCTCGGGCTTGCTGATGATAGCAGCCTTACCACGTAGACCATGATTAACGCTCTCGTCTATCTCTATGCCTAGGAACTCAAGCCCCCTGCAGCACTCCGAACGTGTGGAGAAGCTGTTCTCGCCAACGCCCGCAGTGAAGACAAGGATGTCTAGTCCTCCGAGGGCAGCTGCGTAAGCACCTATGTATTTCTTCACGCGGTACGTAAGCATATCTTTGGCTAGCTTGGTTAGCTTGTTCCCCTCGGCGATACCCTTCTCGATATCGCGCATATCGCTACTGCCGATACAAGCTACTCCATAGAGACCACTCTTCTTATTCAGCAGGTTAGATACCTCCTTGAGCTGCAGTTGGCTGCGAGTGCCCTTGTCGTCTGTAGAGATATAATCTGCGATCTCTTCGGGAGCGAAGTCCTTCTTGTCTAGTAGAAACTCTACGACACCAGAGTCAATATCACCTGCACGAGTACCCATTACAAGACCTTCGGCAGGGGTCATCCCCATCGAGGTATCTATGCTCGCGCCATCCTTAATCGCTGTGATAGAGGCTCCGCTACCGATGTGGGCAGTGATAATCTTGGCAGATTCGTAGGGGATGCCTAGTAGCTCAGCAGCTTTGTGGCTCACGTAGTCGTGGCTAGTGCCGTGGAAGCCATAGCGACGTACCCCATGGTTCTGATAGAGATGATAGGGCAGGGCATACATATAAGCATACTCAGGCATAGTCTGATGGAAGGCTGTATCGAATACCCCACAGTGCGGCTTATTGCTCAGCACACGCTGAGCAGCTTGGATACCCATAATGTTGGCGGGGTTGTGCAGAGGTGCTAGCGGGATACACTTCTCTAGCTGAGCGATTACCTTGTCGTCGATGAGAACGCTGCCAGAGAACACCTCGCCACCATGTACTAGGCGGTGTCCTACGGCCTCTATCTCGTCTATGCTTTTGATGTGTCCGAGTGTGGGGTCGAGGAGCTTCTCTAGTATAACCTCTACGCCACGTGTATGATCGGGGATAGCTGTAGGAATCTCTACTTTCTCTCCGTCGGGCTTCTGTACCTTGATGAATGACTCAGCCGTGCCTACACGCTCTACGATGCCGACTGTGATAACCTTATATTCGGGTAGCTCAATGAGTGAATACTTGAGCGAAGAGCTACCGCAGTTTAGAACGAGAATTTTCATACTAGAGCGCTTTAGCGGCTATTGCTTGGTTGGCAGTGATAGCAGCCATCTTGTAGATGTCATCGACAGAGCAACCACGGCTAAGATCGTTTACGGGAGCAGCCATCCCCTGCAAGATAGGCCCTACAGCCTCTGCCCCAGCTAGACGCTGTACGAGTTTGTAGCCGATGTTACCTACCTCTAGGCTAGGGAATACGAGTACGTTAGCTTGGCCTGCTACTGCGCTATCTGGTGCCTTTAGCTTAGCTACTTTGTCTACGAGGGCGGCATCGGCCTGTAGCTCTCCGTCTATACTTAGCTCGGGGGCCATTTCCTTGGCTAGACGAGTAGCCTCTACTACCTTGTCCACCATCTCGTGCTTAGCACTTCCCTTGGTAGAGAAGCTCAGCATAGCCACCTTGGGCTCTACGCCACTGATGGCTTTGGCTGTCCCAGCACTAGCGACAGCTATCTGTGCTAACTCTGGTGCTGTAGGGTTGGGCATCACCGCACAGTCAGCGAAGAAAAGGAGGCCGTTATGGCCGTAGTCGCTGTTGGGTAGGAACATTAGGAATAGTCCACTGACACAGCTGAAGCCCGGAGCGGTCTTGACAATCTGTAGGGCAGGACGTAGTACATCGCCCGTTGCATTGATAGCACCAGCAAGCTCTCCATCGGCATCCCCAGCTTTGATCATAAGGCACCCCAGGTACAGAGGGTCTTCTACAAGGATAGCAGCCTTCTCTGGCGTAACTCCCTTACTACCGCGTAGCTCTACAAGTAGGTCTATGTAGGCCTGTTTCTTCTCGTGGTTCTTGGGGTCTAGTAGATTGGCGTTTAGGACATGCTTAAGGCCTAGGTCGTGAGCACGTGAGCGGATAGCATAGGGGTCGCCGATGAGTGTTAGCTTCACTACTCCGTCTCGTAGTAGACGGTCTGCAGCCTTGAGGGTACGCTCTTCTGTGCCCTCAGGGAAAACGATGTGCTGAGGGTTGGCCTTAGCACGGTCGATAATTTCTTGTATCAAGTCCATATCCTAAAAAGGTTTGTTAGTTAGTTTATGATATACCGACAAAGTTAGGAAAAAGGGACTATACAAACAAGAGTAAAGTTGCTTAGTGGGATGTGTCAAGCTGAGGCTTTATTATAGCTTGCTTCATTTATTCGTTCGTCTCCCAATTGCCAATCACATGCTCTGTCGTATCTTTGCCTTCGACTTAAATACCATAGCATAAGTAACGATGATACCCTACACACACTTACACGTACATTCTCAGTATTCTCTTCTAGACGGACAAGCCTCTATAGCTGGGATTGTAGACAAAGCTATGAGCGATGGTATGCGTGCTATTGCCCTGACGGACCATGGCTCTATGTTTGGTGTCAAGGAGTTTTATAACTATATCAAGAAGAAAAACGGCTCTACTCAGTCTGCCATCAAAGACTGTCGCAAGGCCCTGATGGAGCTAGAGGCGCTAGAGAGCCCAAGTGAGAGTGATGCCGAAGCTATTATAGTCAAGCAGGCCGAGCTGAAGGCGCTAGAGGCCAAGCTCTTCAAGCCTATCATAGGCTGCGAAGTCTACTGCGCACGCCGTCATCGTACGCTCAAGGATAAGGATATGCCCGACCCTTATCGTCCGGGTCGCTCCATTGACTATAGCGGATACCACCTAGTGCTACTTGCTAAGAATAAGGTTGGCTATCAGAATCTCATCAAGATGGTTAGCTATGGCTGGACGGAGGGCTTTTACCACAAGCCTCGTATAGATAAGGAGCTTTTGGAGCGCTACCACGAGGGCATTATCGTCAGCTCGGCCTGCTTGGGAGGAGAGGTGCCACAGCATATCCTGAATGGGCGTATCGATGAGGCCGAGAGCACGATAGAATGGTTTCGCTCGATATTTGGGGAGGATTACTATCTAGAGCTACAGCGACACAAGACGGACAAGCCTAATGCCAACACAGAGGTATATGAAGAGCAAGAGCGTGTCAATGGTATCCTCGTGGAGCTAGCAGCTAAGCACGGTGTCAAGATCGTAGCGACCAATGATAGCCACTTTGTAAACGAAGAGGATGGCGAGGCGCATGATAGGTTGATATGCCTCAGTACCAATAAGCTCGTTAACGACCCTAAGCGCATGCACTACTCCAAGCAAGAGTGGATTAAGACACAGGCTGAGATGAATGCTATCTTCTCGGATATCCCCGAGGCGCTAGCCAATACCCAGGAGATCGTAGACAAGGTAGAGCTGTATAGTATCGACCATGAGCCTCTGATGCCAGACTTCCCCATCCCCGAGGGCTTTGCAGACGATGACGATTACCTGCGCCACCTTACTTATCTGGGTGCCGAACGTAAGTACGGAGAAGCACTTGATGACGAAATCCGTGAGCGTATAGACTTTGAGCTCGAGACCATCAAAAAGATGGGCTTCCCTGGTTACTTCCTTATTGTACAGGACTTCATCGCTGCTGCTAGGTCTATGGGAGTATTTGTCGGACCAGGGCGTGGTAGTGCTGCTGGTAGTGCCGTTGCCTACTGTCTAGGCATTACAGATATCGACCCTATTAAATACGACTTGCTATTCGAGCGCTTTCTCAACCCCGACCGTATCTCGATGCCCGATATTGATATCGACTTTGACGATGATGGTAGAGCAGATGTATTACGTTGGGTAACGGACAAGTATGGTGCTGAGCGCGTGGCGCATATCATTACCTACGGCACGATGGCGACCAAAAGTAGTATCAAGGATATTGCTCGGGTGTATGGAGTGGATATACCCACCAGCAATCGCCTGGCTAAGCTGGTGCCGGATAAGATAGAGGGTGTCAAAAAGGTTACACTAGCTGAGGCTATTAAACACGTCCCTGAGCTTGGCAAGGCGGCTGTAGGAACGGATAACTTGGTACGTGAGACGCTAAAGTATGCCCAGCTATTGGAGGGTAATATTCGGAACACAGGGGTGCATGCCTGCGGTATCATTATCGGCAAAACCGATATTAGCGATGTCGTACCTATAAGCGCTGTCGAGGATAAGGTTACCAAAGAGAAGCTCCTGGTAACGCAATACGAAGGCGCTGTTATCGAGGAAACAGGCCTAATCAAGATGGACTTCCTAGGCCTCAAGACTCTATCTATTATCAAAGAGGCTCTGGAGAACGTTAAGCGGCGCCATGGCATAGAGGTAGATATCGACCGCATACCTCTGGATGACCCCAAGACTTACGAATTGTACAGTCAGGGGCGTACGGTGGGCACTTTCCAGTTCGAATCGGCTGGGATGCAGAAGTACCTACGCGAGCTGAAGCCTACAGCCTTCGAAGACCTTATCGCTATGAATGCTCTCTACCGACCAGGGCCGATGGAGTACATCCCCGACTTTATTGCTCGCAAGCACGGGCGCAGCGCTATTACCTATGACCTCCCCTGTATGGAGCGTTATCTGCGAGATACCTATGGTATTACTGTGTACCAGGAGCAGGTCATGCTTCTGAGCCGTGAGATTGCAGATTTTACACGTGGTCAGAGTGACGAGCTACGCAAGGCAATGGGTAAGAAGCTTGCCGACAAGATGGAGGCGCTCAAGCTTAAGTTTCTCGATGGGGGCAAGAAGAATGGCTATGATGCCACTGTATTGGAGAAGATATGGGCAGACTGGGCCAAGTTTGCTAGCTATGCTTTCAATAAAAGTCATGCCACCTGCTATAGCTGGGTAGCTTATCAGACGGCTTATCTCAAAGCCAACTATCCTAGCGAATACCTTGCTGGGGCATTGAGCCGAAACCTGAATAATATTACTGAAGTAACCAAGCTGATGGAGGAAGCCCGAGCCCTTGGTATCAAGGTGCTTGGCCCCGACGTAAATGAGTCTGAGGCTAAGTTCTCCGTAAATGCGCGTGGGGATATCCGCTTCGGGCTATCTGCCGTGAAGAATGTCGGAGGCTCTGTCGTGGAGAGTATTCTGAACGCTCGTGCCGAGGGCGGTAGCTTTGTAGACGTGTATGACTTTTTCGAGCGACTAGACTATTCGGCTGTAAACAGTAAAGCGTTGGATAGCCTTATCCTCTCAGGTTGTCTCGATACCTTTGGGGTACAGAGAGAGCTCTATCACGACCTTGCCCCAGGGGCACGTGCTGAGGATACCTTTGTCTCTTCTCTTATTCGCTATGGCAGAGGGGTGCAGGAGGATAGACATCGCAACGAAAACTCCCTCTTTGGTATCGAAGACGAGGGGATGCAGATCCCTCGCCCCGCAGTGCCTACACACGAGCCAGCTACGGGGGATCTAGACCGTCTTAGTAAAGAGAAGGAGTTAGTCGGGCTGTATTTGTCGGCCAATCCTCTAGCTCCCTATAGGATGCTGCTCACTTATCATTGTAGTCTCAATACAGAGAGCCTTGTCGAGAGGCTAGAGGAACAGCAGCGAGGCTCGTATGTCCTCGGTGGTATGATTACGAAAGTTTTCGAGGGACGTACCAAGAGTGGTAATCTTTATGGGCGCCTCATGCTAGAGGACTATCAAGGTAGCTATGAGTTTGCCATCTTTGGTGATAAGTATCTAGAGTTAAAAAGCTTTATCAACAAAGATAGCCTTGTGCTGATCTATGGCGACATAGAGGGGCGTCCTTTCCGCCCTGATGAGTATGAATTCAATATCAAGCGTATCGTAGAGATGACCGAGACGATGCAGGATAATTCGCTTAGTGAGATGCAGATGACTATCCCTGTAGAGCTTATTGACGAGGCCTTGATGTACGACCTAGAGCAAACTTTGGCGAACAATAAGGGTAACTCTAGGTTATATATACGACTTCTCGATGAGCAGGGGCGGATAGGAGCGACCCTCGAGTATACCAAGCACGGGGTACGTCCGACGACCGCTCTATTGACCTACTGTGAGCAGCACGGATACGAGATGGTCGCTAAGTAACAAGTGTAACTAACAAAAGAACTATAAGAATATGGCATTACAAATCACAGATCAGAGCTTCGAGGCTCTTCTCAAGGAGAACAAGTATGTGGTAGTAGACTTCTGGGCTACGTGGTGTGGCCCTTGTATGATGGTAGGTCCTGTTATCGACAAGCTCGCTGAGCAGTACGCTGGCCGTGTAGCTATCGGCAAGTGCGATGTAGACCAAAACAACGAGCTACCAGCACAGTTCGGTGTACGTAACATCCCTACGATTCTCTTCTTTAAGGATGGAGAGCTAGTAAATAAGCTTGTGGGTGCTCAGCCCGAGGCTAAGTTTGTGGAAACTATCGAGGCGATGTTCTAGTCCCCGAGCATTCGGTAGATAATAAAAAGGGTGTGTCGAAACGAGGAGTTTCGGCACACCCTTTTTCGTGTTCGTCTAAATAGGGATGGGGTGGGTACATTGGCATCCCATTGGGCCAGATTGCTATCAAACGGCACGTCAACCGAAGGAGCTGCCGAAGGACGATAACAAGCTTCCACGGAGAGCTCCTCTCTGTAGGCTCTGTAGCCGCCTAATAGGAGGACGATTGGTCCCCTATTAGGTAGACAAGTCGTCCCCTATTAGGTAGCCAAGTGGACACCTAATAGGTGAACGGAAAAGCCGAAAAGCTTGGCTAAAGTTTATCATATTGGACTGATGGGTTTCTTCTCCCTCGGGGAAGAAAAGCACCTATATCCTATGGCGAGACGATGCGATGCGTTAGGAGGTTTAGTCGCATATACCCAAGCCAATAACTGTGCTAGAGCTTTAAATGCATTAGCCCTAGTGAATAGGCGGGATTATGGCTATTATATCGAAGAAATTCCGTAAATTTGTGCCTTGATTGTGTGAACTATACAAACAACTATAAATAGTGATATGGCAAGTGTTATTTCTGTAAAGAAGGGCCTCTCTATCAATCTAAAAGGCAAAGCCCCCGAGCAACACCTCGGGCAAGCACACTGTGGCAGTACTTATGCTGTGGTGCCTGCTGATTATGTCGGCTTTGTACCTAAGCTGTCTGTACAGCTGGGAGATAAGGTAGAGGTAGGCGCTCCTATTATGTATCACAAGGCATCGCCAGAGCTTAAGCTGACAGCTCCTGTTAGCGGCGAAGTGGTGGCGATTAATCGTGGTGCTAAACGTAAAATCCTTAGCGTAGAGATCAAGCCCGAAGGGGAGCAGAAGCACAAAAGCTTTGCTACTCAGACAGCCAATAGCCGTGAGGCTATTCTTGCGCTCCTCCTAGAGAGTGGTCTATTTGCTTTCTTCCGCCAGCGTCCTTATGACCGTATTGCGGACCCAGCAGTAGCGCCACGAGACATCTTCGTGACGGCCAACTTTACGGCTCCTCTAGCTCCTAGCTTCGACTTCCTCGTCAAGGGGCGTGAGGCTGAGCTACAGGCTGCACTCTCGGCCCTCAGCAAGCTGACAGCTGGTAAGGTATACCTAGGGGTAGAGGCTGGTAAGCTCTCGGGCCTCAAGGATGTAGAGCGTATAGAGGTCGTAGGGCCACACCCTGCGGGTCTCGTCGGTACGCTGATTAACTACACGAAGCCTATCAATAAGGAAGAGGTAGTGTGGACGCTCAAGGCGACAGACCTTCTTGTGATTGGTCGCTTCCTCCTCACAGGTAAAGTAGATTTCAAACGTACTATTGCTCTGACGGGTAGCGATGCTCGTGAGCGTGGTTATGTAGACATTATCCCAGGTGTTCGTTTCGCTGAAGCTTTCCCCAAGGGGCTGGCTCAAAAGAGTGAGCACGAGCGTATTATTGAGGGTGATGTCCTAACGGGTGTTCAGGTTAATGCTGAGCACGAGTTTGTCGGCTATCAGATTGACCAGATTACGGTTATCCCAGAGGGAGACGATGTGCACGACCTATTTGGTTGGGCTACACCAGGCTTTGGGAAGTTTAGTATGAGCCGTAGCTTTTTCAGCTGGTTGTCGCCCAAGAGTAAGGAATACACGATCGACGCTCGCTTGCAGGGTGGCGTTCGCGCTATGATTGTTAGTGGCGAGTACGACCAGGTGTTCCCCCTAGATATTTATCCAGAGTTCCTACTCCGTAGTATCATTGCATTCAACATCAACGATATGGAGGCTCGTGGTATCTACGAGGTTGCCCCAGAAGACTTCGCTCTCTGCGAGTTTGTCTGCACCAGTAAGATGCCACTACAACAGATCGTGCGTGATGGTCTCGATGAGCTGTACAAGGAAATGAACTAATGTCGGACAATTAAAGATTTATTGCTTTGAACGCTCTAAGAAAACAAATCGATAAGATTAAGCCACTTTTCTCCAAAGGCGGTAAGTACGAAAGCTTCCATACGGCTTTCGATGCCTTTGAGACTTTTCTCTTCGTTCCTAATACGACGAGTAAGCGTGGTGTGCATATACACGATGCCGTAGACAGCAAGCGCACTATGACGATGGTGCTCATCGCACTGATGCCAGCACTGCTCTTCGGGATGTACAACCTAGGTTATCAGCACTACAACGCTGTTGGTATGCCCGAGACGAGCTTTATGGAGATGTTCTTCTATGGCTTACTGTCTATGCTTCCACAGATTGTAGTCGCCTATGGTGTTGGTCTCGGTATCGAGTTTATCATTGCCTCTAAGAAAGGGCATGAGGTGGCCGAGGGCTTCCTGGTATCGGGGATGCTTATCCCTATGATTGTGCCTGTAGAGACTCCGCTGTGGATGATCGCAGTAGCTACGGCTTTCGCAGTAGTATTTGCGAAGGAAGTCTTTGGTGGTACGGGGTATAATATCTTCAACGTTGCGCTTGTAGTGCGTGCCTTCCTCTTCTTCTCTTATCCTGCGGCGATGAGTGGCGATAAGGTATGGGTGCGTACAGCAGACACCTTCGGTATTGGTGCTGGTCAGGTCGTAGACAACTTCTCTGGAGCTACGCCACTGGGCCATGTAGCAGCTGCGAAGATTACAGACGGACAGACAGCGCAGCAGGCCTATGAGGCTATTAGCAAGGAGCTGCCTAGCCTGTGGGATGCTTTCGTAGGGCTTATCCCAGGCTCTATCGGTGAGGTAAGCACGCTCGCTATTTTGGTGGGTGCACTGTTCCTCATCTGCACGGGTATTGCTAGCTACAAGATTATGCTATCGGGTGTAGCAGGTGCTACGGTAATGGCTCTTGTATTCAATGCCATCGCAGCCACGCCTCAGATGTGTGTTACCCCACTACAGCACCTAGTATATGGTGGTTTTGCTTTCGGTATTGTCTTTATGGCTACAGACCCCGTAACGGCAGCACGCACCGAGACTGGTAAGTGGATTTATGGCTTCTTGATAGGGGTTATGGCGGTGTTTATCCGTGTGCTCAATGCTGGCTACGCAGAGGGTATGATGCTTGCCATCCTCTTCGGTAATACAATGGCTCCTGTGATTGACTACTTCGTAGTAGACCGCAATACACAGCGTCGTCTAGCGCGCTCCAAGAACATCAACGCTAAGGCTTAATAAGACATAACTATGAATACAGAAAAGAATTCATACACCATTATATATTCGATTGTGATGGTAGTCCTAGCAGCGGTGCTACTAGCACTAGCGGCTATGGGTCTGAAGCCTACACAGGAGGAGAATCAGAAGGTCGACAAGATGCAGCAGATACTGCGCTCTATTGGCCAGAGGCCAGAGAAGGCAGGCGTTGTCTCTGCCTACAACCAGTTTATCAAAAAGGAGTTACTCCTTGATGGTGAGGGTAATGTACTAAAGACCTTCGAGGGTGAAGAGCTCTCAAATAGCGAGGCCTTCAATAACAATACCGAGCTGGAGATGAAAAAGCTCAATAAGGGAGAGGTAACAACCAAGGACGTAAGACTTAATGCCTTCCTTGCTGAGGTTGATGGCAAGACTGTCTACATCCTCCCTCTAAATGGGGCAGGTCTCTGGAACAAGATTTGGGGATATATCGCTGTGAATGCCGATGACCACTCTACGATTGTCGGAGCGGACTTTGGCAATGCGGGCGAAACCCCAGGCCTTGGTGCCGAGATCTCTACAGAACACTTCGCTGCTCAGTTTATAGGTAAGCAAATCTTCAAGGATGGTACCTTCAAGAGCGTTGCTGTGGTAAAGCCCGGCAAGACTATTGAGGGGCAGGATGTGGTCGATGGTATCTCGGGGGGAACTCTTACCAGCGATGGCGTACACGCTATGCTAGAGAAGAGCCTCAAGTCGTATCAGAAGTTTCTCGAAACTTATCAAGCTCAATAGTTATGTCACTCTGGAATAATAAGAATAAAGAAATCTTGCTCGGTCCATTGAGCAAGAATAACCCCGTGGTAGTGCAGATGCTCGGTATCTGCTCCGCTCTGGCGGTAACCTCGAAGCTAGCCCCTGCTATTGTGATGGCTTTGTCTGTAACAGTGGTGGTAGCTTTTGCTAATGTGATAATCTCACTACTACGTAAGACTATCCCAGGGCGTATCCGTATTATCGTTCAGCTAGTAGTAGCTGCTACACTGGTAACGCTGGTTAATGAACTGCTCAAGGCCTATGCCTACGAAGTTAGTAAGCAGCTATCCGTGTTTATCGGCCTGATCATTACTAACTGTATCCTTATGGGTCGTCTAGAGGCCTTCGCTCTAGGTAATAGACCTTGGGAGAGTTTCCTAGATGGTGTTGGTAACGGCCTTGGTTATGGCCTTATCCTCGTAATCGTAGCCTTTTTCCGTGAGCTCTTGGGCTCTGGTACCCTGCTCGGTTATCAGGTACTACCACAGGCGCTCTACGATATGGGCTACGTTAATAACGGTCTGATGATATTGCCTCCTATGGCACTGATATCTGTAGCTGTTATTATCTGGGTGCACCGTTCGTACAACGAAGACCTTCAGGAGAAGTAGTAGGTTATTCATAGATAAACAATCAAGAAATGGAAACATTAGCTTTGTTTTTTAAGTCGATTTTCATCGACAATATGATCTTTGCCTACTACCTGGGTATGTGTTCGTTCTTAGCAGTGTCTAAGAATGTCAAGACATCGCTAGGTCTAGGGGCAGCTGTAACATTCGTACTTATCTGTACGCTACCGATTAACTATATGCTGGAGACCTATGTCTTCAAGGCTGGGGCACTAGAGTGGCTAGACCCTGCTTATGCGGCGTATGACTTTAGCTTCCTATCGTTGATTATCTTCATTGCGGTAGTGGCTGCCTTTACTCAGCTTGTGGAGATGGCCGTGGAGCGCTTTAGCCCTTCGCTATATGCCTCACTCGGGATATTCTTGCCACTGATAGCTGTGAACTGTGCGATCCTCGGGGGCTCGCTCTTTATGCAGCAGCGCGAGTTTGTCAACGTAGGCGAAGCTACGGTTTACGGTCTCGGCTCTGGTATCGGTTGGACGCTAGCCATCGTGGCTATGGCAGCTATCCGAGAGAAGCTGCAGTACTCAGATATCCCCAAGCCTTTGCGTGGTCTAGGTATTACCTTCATCGTTACGGCACTGATGGGTCTTGCCTTCCTTAGCTTCTCGGGTGTAAAGATGTAAATCGGTAAATGATTAAGTAATGACAGAAGTAATTATCATAAGCGTAGTCGTCTTCCTTGGGTTGATGCTACTCCTCGTCTTTTTGCTCCTCTGGGCAAAGGCAAAGCTCGTACCTAGCGGTAATGTGAAGCTTAATGTGAATGACGAGCTTAATGCTGATGTGGCTATCGGTGGTACCCTACTAGGGACACTACAGTCGCAGAATATCTACCTATCATCGGCATGTGGTGGTAGCGGTAGCTGTGGTCAGTGCCGTTGTCGTGTCGTAGAGGGTGGTGGCGAGATCCTCCCTACGGAACAGGGGTTCTTTAGCCGTCGCGAGCAGAAGGAGCATTGGCGCCTAGCCTGCCAGACGAAGGTGAAGGAAGATATGAAAGTTATCGTACCTGAGGAAGTGTTTGGCGTGAAGGAATGGGAGTGCGAAGTGATCTCTAACCGCAACGTATCTACCTTTATCAAGGAGTTTGTAGTGAAGCTACCAGAGGGAGAAGTGATGAACTTCAAGAGCGGTAGCTATGCTCAGATTACGATTCCTAAGTACGACCTCAAGTACAGTGATTACGACATTGAGGAGAAGTTCCGTGAGGATTGGGATAAGTTCAAGATGTGGGACCTAACGTGTAAGAATGACGTTGAGACCGTGCGAGCTTATTCGATGGCTAACTACCCTGCAGAGGGCAACATTATTACCCTCAACGTTCGTATCGCTACGCCTCCGATGGACCGTGCTACTGGTACCTGGATGAACGTTAGCCCCGGTATCTCATCGTCGTATATCTTCAGCCTAAAGCCAGGCGACAAGGTGCGTATGAGTGGTCCTTACGGCGACTTCCATATCCAGGAGACCGACAACGAGATGCTTTACATCGGAGGTGGTGCCGGTATGGCTCCGCTACGTGCGCAGATTCTTCACTTGTTCAATACGGTGAAGACCGGTCGCAAGGTAAGCTATTGGTACGGTGCTCGTAGCAAGAAGGAAATCTTCTACGAAGAGGACTTCCGCGAGATTGAGCGTAACTTCCCTAACTTTAGCTTCCATATTGCGCTCAGCGATCCTCAGCCCGAGGACAACTGGGACGGCTATGTAGGCTTCATCCATCAGGTAATCCTCGATAACTACCTCTCTAAGCACGATGCTCCAGAGGATATCGAGTACTATATGTGTGGTCCTGGTCCTATGGCCAACGCAGTCAAGGGAATGCTCGAGGAGCTAGGTGTAGAGCGTAGCTCTCTATACTTCGACGACTTCGGAGGCTAGTCTAGCCCAAGAAGCTCAAAGTAATCTGCCCCTCTCAGCAATTGCTGAGAGGGGCAGATTTGTTTTTGTGGGGAGGTTCACACCTCTCGTATAGAGGCTACTTCGCGGCCCATATCCACTACAGGCACGAGGTAGGCTCTTTGGTAGTTAGGGCTGATGACAGCCAGATACATTGCGCATACTTCTATGCCGTAGCGTCTCCTAAGGATGTGGGCGTATAGATTCTGTTGCAGACAATAGCGGTTGTAGGAGGTGTCATGGATATGCGAGAATGGGCCCAAACCCCTTTTACTCCATGGGTCCTTGGTCTGTGCTACGAGGCCGAGGGAACTCTCTTTGCCAATCTTCTCGCTACGCTTCCAGTCTACCATCACGTAGCTACCATCACGACGCCTCAGTAGGCAATCTATAGTCCCTGCGATGCCGAGCTCTTCGTCGAAGATGCGCCATTCTGTACGGTAGGGGACGCTTTCTCTTAGTAGTACTTCCTCTTTGCATAGGTGTAGGAAGTAGTCAAGCTCTCGGCCTATGCTTATCTTTTCGCAGATAGTTTTGTGACTAAAGGTAAAGCTACTCTCTAGAGTTAGGCCAAGGAAGTACCGTTCTATTTGCTCGTGCATAAAAGTACCAGCATCTCTCGACCGTGCACCTTTTTCCTCCCACTCGGCTAGTATGTCTGCCTGGCCACGACCAGTCTTGCGTGCTATATGAGCAGACCAATAGTCGCGATCAAAGTCCTCGAAGAATGAAGATACCACTTGGCTTACAGATCTTAGGGGCTGAGTGCCGTAGTAGTAAATATGCTCTATAGGCTCGAAAGCTAATAGCTTGTCACGCTCGTGCTGATTGCGCTGGTTGTAGTCTTTGTATATCATTGTCTGTTTCCCAAAGAGAAGCTCCGAAAGCCTTCATATGGGCTTTCGGAGCTTCGGTTGAGGTTCCAGGCGGATTCGAACCGCCGTAAACGGTTTTGCAGACCGGTGCCTAGCCACTCGGCCATGGAACCTTAATCGCTTAATTGCACTGCAAAGGTATGCATTCTTTTTGAAATATACAAGTACTAAGCCTCTAGGTATTTCCTCCTAATCTGTCCTTATAGTCGATAGGAGTATAGTCTAAGAATCCGAGATAGAGCCATCTAGGCCTCCAATAATGCCTGAGCTGAGTATTCAAAAATAATCTCAATACTTATGAATGGCTATACATGTGCTGATGTATGGGCGGTAGAAAGAGGGGAGGAGAGCTATGGAGCTATCAAGAGCTTTAGAGCCAATGGCTCTGCTGTGATGCCGGGGCTATGTTAGTCGTCTGATAATGCTTATCTTTGGGGCACTTTATCCCAGAGTTCAGCGGCTCAAGTCGTTAGGGCTACGGGTGAAGAATAGAACTAAGTTAAGAATTAAGTAAGGATTGCCACAGCAATGCGTATAGATATAATAACGGTTGTACCAGAGCTCCTAGATGGACCTCTAAATGCCTCTATCTTGGGGCGAGTACAGCGTAGTGGTTTGCTCGAGCTACACGTGCATAATCTGCGAGATTACTCTACGAATAAGTGGAAGCGTGTCGATGACTATCCCTTCGGAGGTGAGGCAGGTATGATACTCCAGATAGAGCCCATTGAGCGTGTCATCAATGCCCTCAAATCTGAGCGGAACTACGATGAGGTGATCTTCACCTCTCCCGATGGAGAGACCTTCAATCAGGGTATCGCCAACGAAATGAGCTCGCTTGAGAATATCATTATCCTGTGCGGACATTACAAGGGTATCGATTATCGAGTACGTGAGCATCTGATTACCCGAGAGATTTCGATAGGTGATTATGTCCTAACGGGGGGCGAGCTGGCAGCAGCTGTGATGACAGATGCTATCGCTCGTCTGATACCCGGGGCGATAGGGGATGCTGAGAGTGCACTGAGCGATACTTTCCAAGATAACCTCTTAGCTCCTCCGATCTATACTCGTCCTGCAGATTATAAGGGCTGGCGTGTCCCCGATATCCTTCTCAGTGGCCATGCTGCCAAAATCGAGGAATGGAAGCTAGAGCAAGCATTAGAGCGAACAAAACGTCTAAGACCAGACCTCTTGGATAAATCCTAAGCTAGGGGGATAAAAATACCTAGCTACAGAACTAACTAAGACAATATTAAAGATGAAAAATTACAACAAGCTGTTGGCCCTAGGTCTGCTTGTGGCTTTAGTGTCCTGTAGTAAAGACACGCCTCAGGCATCCTCTACTCAGCCACCATCGTCCAGCGTAGTAAATACTGCTAATCCAGCTGCTTCGGAGCTTATCGAGGGCTGGCCTAGTCAGTATACGGGTGTTATGCTACAGGCATTTGCTTGGGATTCGTATGTTGATAGCCGTTGGGCGAGTATGGAGGCTCAGGCCAAAGAGCTAGCACCTTACTTTAGCCTCATATGGGCTCCGCCTAGCGCCAAAGCTAAGGCTTTCCCCTCGATGGGCTACGATATCGCGTATTACTTCGATCAGAACTCATCCTTTGGACAGGAGGCTCAGCTACGCTCTATGATTAAGGCGTTCCGAGGCTATGGAGTGGGGGTAATTGCTGACGTGGTTATCAACCATAGAGAGACACAGAGCAGCTGGGTAGATTTTCCTGCCGAGAGCTACAAGGGGCAGAGCTATGCTATGACCTCTGCCGATATTGTTAGCAATGATGAAGCGGCCTCTGAGGGGTACAAGCTAGGCCCTAATGCAGATACGGGCGACAATTGGTCAGGTATGCGAGACCTTGACCATAAGAGCAGCAACGTGCAGAATATAGTACGGACCTACCTAGACTTTCTGAAGAACGATTTAGGCTACCTAGGCTTCCGCTACGATATGGTCAAGGGTTATGCCCCTAGCTACACGGCTCAGTATAGTAGAGGTGCTAAGGTGCAGTTTTCTGTCGGCGAGTATTGGGACAACTACGACAATATTCAGAAGTGGTTAGAAGGGACCTCCGTTGGGGGCAAGTATCAGTCGGCAGCCTTCGACTTCCCAAGTAAATATGCACTCAATGAGGCCTGTAACAAAGATGGTAATTGGGATAAGCTGATGTGGAAGCGCAACGGTACTCTCCCTCAGCCTGCAGGCCTAATACACATGGATAAGCTACAGCGTTATGCGGTTACTTTTGTAGATAACCACGATACGGCCAGAGAAGAGCATGGAGCTGTAAGCAAAAATATCTTGGCAGCGAACGCTTTCATCCTAACGATGCCAGGCACCCCCTGTGTATTCTTGCCACACTGGCAAAAGTATAAGGCTCAGATTAAGGAGCTGATTAGAGCACGCCAGGCTGCAGGTGTACACAATCAGAGCGAGGTCGAGGTGCTTCAGACAGATGCGCAGACTTTCGCAGCACGTAGCAAGGGTTTGTATGGCGACCTTATTGTTAAGCTCGGTCCTAGTATGGCCTATAATGCCCCTAGTGGCTATACGCTAGCAACATCTGGCGAGAACTATGCCGTCTGGATGAACGCTAGCGCCTATACTCGCTATAGTGCTAAGTAGAGCTCTACATTCAATTAGCCTATACCTTTAGAGGAGCTCCATTGGGGAGGCCTTTACGGGACTATTGGGCTAGAGTCTTATATTTGATTGTATTACGGAGCTAAGCTCTTGCTTAGCGAGGAGGTGGATTGCCTCTTGTCTATCGCGCATGCTGTGCTTGATGGGCAAGAGGCAATTTGTAGTGTTAATGTTACCTCGGACGTAGAGTACTATCTGTCTGCATTCA
>JAXFXP010000187.1:0-10464 GCA_034091595.1 Porphyromonas sp. | reverse complement strand
ATGAATAGGATGTCACACAATCTATATTTACAGCGGCCTAATACGCGTGGATCTGGGATAGTCTCGAAGTATTTCATGCTTACAAAGATAGCGCTTGTATTTTGATGCGGTTGCCCTGACCTATCAGAGCTACACAATCAGGGCTGACACATCAAAACTAAGAATAGCTTATAGTGGGCGGTGGGCGGTGGGTGGACAAAGCCCGCCAAGCTAGTGAGACTTGTGGGACTAGCCCTAGAAAACCTAGCGGGAACGAAAAAGTCCACCTACGAGGTAGCCATTTGGCCACCTAATAGGTGGATGATCGTCGACTCGGTAGGCGGAACAGTGTCCGCCTAGTAGGTCGCCAAAATATTTAATCTTACTTGCTCAGACGCTCCTGCCATGCCCAGGCGCTACGGAGGGTATCGCCAAGGGTTTCTTTGGCTGTCCAGCCGAGGACTTCGTTGGCCTTCTTGGGGTTCGCCCATACCTGCTCGATGTCGCCCTCACGACGCCCTACGATCTTATGAGGTACCTTAACGCCCGTAACCTCCTCGAAGGTATTGATGAGCTCCAGCACGCTCACGCCACGACCCGTACCGACATTGAAGGTCTCTAGACGCTCGCTACCCTTAGACTCGTCAATCATACGCTCTACGGCTATCACGTGGGCACGGGCTAGGTCTACCACGTTGATATAGTCTCGGATGCACGAGCCATCGGGCGTGTTGTAGTCGTCCCCGAAGACACTGAGCTCGGGACGGATGCCCGCTGCTGTCTGCGTCAGGAAGGGGATGAGGTTCTGTGGCACGCCGAGGGGCAGCTCGCCGATGAGCGCCGAGGGGTGTGCACCGATGGGGTTGAAGTAGCGCAGGAGGATAGCCTTGTAGCTAGCACCAGCATAGATAGCGTCGCGGAGGATTTCCTCGTTGATTTGCTTGGTATTGCCATAGGGCGATAGAGCAGTCTGCACGGGGGCATCCTCCGTAACGGGCAGTACCTCGGGCTGGCCGTAGACGGTACAAGACGAGGAGAAGACAATCCCCTTGGTACCATGGCGCTCCATAGCCTCGAGCATTACGATGAGGGAGAGGAGGTTATTGCGGTAGTACTTGAGGGGCTGCTGTACGCTCTCGCCCACGGCCTTGGAGGCAGCGAAGTGTATCACCCCCACGATATCGGGGTGGGTGCTGAAGATGCGCTCTACGGCCTTCTCGTCGTTGCAGTCGGCCTCGTAGAAGGTGGGGCGCACTCCCGTGATGGCCTGGATACCATCCAGCACACGGATGTTTGAGTTGGAGAGGTTATCCATAGATACCACTTGGTATCCGGCATTGATTAGTTCGACCGTAGTGTGCGAGCCTATATAGCCCGTCCCTCCGGTAACGAGGATAGTTCCCTTTGACATGGTTTCGTTTGTTTATCTAGTTACTATTTTATTCATTCTAATAGCTGCCCTCGACAGGAGTAGCAGCACTTGTACCCTTTGGCTTCTCTAAACTTGTACCCTTACTCGCCTAATAGCAAGCACCACTAGTGGCAGTTGGGCTATCAGCCTCTATCGAATAAAGTCCAAACAGTCTACTAATCAACAGATTGTACCCCTACATACAGCATCCAAACTGAGGGGCCAACTTGTACCCTTTCGCCCTGTTAAACTTATACCCTATTCCAGTTTATTGGCATCTACGGAGAAATACCTCTGATTACTGCTTCGACGCTTATCTGGGTATTCAAGCGCTAAGGCTCCCTGCTCTAATAATGGGTTTATATACCTAGAGCGAAATCCGGCCTTTTGCTGAAGTCCTACATGCTCCATAATCTCCGCAAGGGTGCGTGGTTCTCGGCAGAAGTTGAGTATTCTCTCTAACATCTCTGCCATGCGATCTTTGGGTGGTGGTGCAAGGTCAGCACAGGCGCCCAGAGTATAACAAACACCCTTGCCACGCCCACTAGAGAGCAGAAAACCTCTATCCCTCAACGAACGTAGCAAAGCCGAAATGTCAGCACGATGCCCCACTAACAATTCGCAAGCATCTCTATGCCTAATCTCACCTGCATTGAGCGCCAATACGAGGAGCTGTGTCTCCTCTAGAGACAAAGCATGTACCGATGCCCCGAAACGTTCTGCCAGCTTACGCTTGCTATCTCTAGGGACAATCTCTTCGGATGAGAAGCACAAGACGACTTGATCGGGCTGATGCTCTAGGGACAACTCTGGACGCGGATAGGCCCTCCAACCTGCAATAATCTGAGGTACACCCGTACCAGCACGTTCGGACAAGCCAATTAGCCCCAGCATACGCTGCAGGTTAGGGTTACGGCAAAAGCTATAGCCCCCAGCATAGTATTTCTCTATCGTTATCAGTAGGTCCCCTGGATTCGAGAACCTTATCCGCTCTTTGCTCACCTCTATCGTTAGATTGCCTGGACGTGCGTAGTCAGCATGCACTAGAGCATTGACAAGGGCTTCGCGCATAGCTAGGTGCTCAGGGCTATCATCTCTACGAAAACCCTGCTCTACACGGAAAGGCCTAGATAGCCTCCCCTGCAATCGGGGATACACCTGTAGGAAGAAACTCAACAAATTACCTGCCCAAGAACCGTCCGAGTGCAACCTATGCGCCCAACGACTAACCCCTAGATCGTCCACCTCGCGATAGTCTAGGAAGAGTGTGGGGAAGGCTTCGCAGATACTCTCGTATTTGCCTAGGAGTAACAAGCCTGCCCGAGTCAGCAGGCTCTGACCCGTCTCTCGACATATGCGTGTAACCCCCACTTTAGCGAGGAAATCTGCATCATTATCCGAACACCAAGGATTACTAGGCTTACTCTGCGAAAAAAGCCGTCGATAACGCCCTAGGCTCTCAGAGTCGAGGTCTCGCTCGGCCGTATACCCCGAGAGTAGCTCTGCGTCATAAGGGCGCTCGTAGAGACGAGCATCGCTCTGCATGTAGGCAACCTCCTGCTTCGAACAATGATAGTCTCCCTCGCCAGCACGCTTGTACGAGCCTTTGTAAGGGTCCCTAGTGCAGTACACAGGGCGCTCAGTAACCCTAGCCTGAGGAACCCGAAAGGCAATACAACCCAGTTCATAATCGGGCTGCACATCCTCTGGCCCTAGCAAACAATGACTAATCGTATTAGGGTTGTGCACATTATCCCAAAATTCCTGGATAAGCCTATCTATAGTATCTCGGGACAACTGAGCTAGAGAGAAGTGGCCATCCTGTTCCTCTATCCCGAGGATGATAGTTCCTCCCTGTGTATTGGCAAAGGCTGAGTAACTCTGCCAGAAACTAATCGGGAGTTTGTTCTTGGCTCTCTTAAACTCCAGACTCAGCCCCTCCCGCATGCAGGGGAGCATACGCAGCAGTTGTTCTTTGCTTTTCTCCTTGGGGGCTGTGGTCATAACAGCTAAAGTTATTGCGCTATGCTCTGGTTTATTTGCTCGATGTAGCCGAGTAGTTCGTCGCGGCCAAGGCGCTCCTCACTGCTCGTAACGAAGATAGGGGGGAGCTCCTCCCAAGTCTCCAATAGACGCTCTTTGTAGGCCTCTATATTGGCTGCTAGACGGCCACGACTCAGCTTATCCGCCTTGGTGAAGACCAAGGCAAAAGGAACAGCATTCTCGCCCGCCCATTCGATAAACTCCAGGTCAATTTTCTGAGGCTCGTGCCGGCAGTCCAGCAGTATAAAAAGACTAGTCAGCTGGCTACGCTCTAGGATGTAATCCTCGATAATAGCCTTGAGGCGCTCCCTATTGGCCTGCCCCACACGGGCGTAGCCGTAGCCGGGGAGGTCCACTAGGTGCCACTCCTCGTTGATGAGGAAGTGGTTGATGAGTTGCGTCTTACCAGGCTTCTGCGAGGTCATCGCTAGGCCCTTGTGCTGCGTGAGCATATTGATAAGACTAGACTTGCCCACATTACTTCGGCCGATGAAGGCGTACTCGGGCAAGTCGGTCTCGGGGCACTTGCGAACGTCCGTATTGCTGATGACGAACTGGGCGCTGCGTATAATCATGATTTAATAGCCTAGGTAGTTGGCGGGGGTGATGACGCGCATCTCGGCCTTGACCTCCTCAGAGACGTCGAGCGTCTCTATGAAGCGGGCAATGCTCTCAGCCGTGATAGCCTCGTTGGTGCGGGTCAGTGCCTTGAGGGCTTCGTAGGGCTTGGGGTAGCCCTCACGACGCAGGATGGTCTGTAGGGCTTCGGCCACGACAGCCCAGTTGCGCTCTAGGTCGGCAGCGAGGGCTTCGCCATTGAGGAGTATCTTGCCGAGGCCCTTAGCAAGGCTTGCGAAGGCTATCAGGGTATGCGCCATGGGTACGCCTACGTTGCGCAGGACGGTAGAGTCGGTGAGGTCTCGCTGCAGGCGTGATATAGGTAGCTTGCGCGAGAGGTGTCCGAAGAGGGCATTCGCTATCCCGAGGTTACCCTCGGCATTCTCGAAGTCAATGGGGTTCACCTTGTGGGGCATAGCCGAGGAGCCGACCTCGCCCTCCTTGATTCTCTGCTTGAAGTACTCCATCGAGATATAGCTCCACATATCACGGGCTAGGTCGATGAGGATGACGTTGATACGCTCTAGGGCATCGTAGAGGGCAGCGGTGAAGTCGTAGTTGGCTATCTGCGTGGTGTAGGCCTCGCGCTGTAAGCCTAGGCTAGCCACGAACTGATTGGCGAAGCTCTGCCAGTCGTGCTGCGGATAGGCGATGTGATGCGCATTCATATTGCCGGTAGCGCCACCGAACTTGGCCGTATGAGGTACCGCCAGCAGGCTAGCACGCTGCTGCTCTAGGCGATAGACGAAGACCATCAGTTCCTTGCCCAGACGTGTGGGGCTAGCGGGCTGTCCGTGGGTGCGGGCCAGCATAGGCACCTCGGCCCATTCCTCGGCATAGCTGCGCAGCGTGGCGATGATGCTATCTAGCGCAGGCAGATACACGCCCTGCAGAGCCTCTAGCTGCATCAGCGGGATAGAGGTATTGTTGATATCTTGGCTAGTAAGCCCAAAGTGAATGAACTCCTTCTCGTCTCCGAGGCCGAGCGCATCGAACTTCTCCTTGATGAAGTACTCCACCGCCTTGACGTCGTGGTTGGTAATGCTCTCTATCTCCTTAATGCGCTTGGCATCCTCGAGGCCGAAGTCCCGATAGATGGCGTGTAGGGCCTCGGGCTGAATGCGCTCTAGCACGCCACGGAGCTGTGGTAGTTCCTGAGCTAGGGCGATGAAGTAAAGTACCTCGATGCGAACACGATAGCGGATGAGCGCTTCCTCGCTGAAGTAGCCTGCGAGGGCCTCTGTTTGACGACGATAACGCCCATCAATAGGCGAAATAGCTAGTAGTTGGTCCATTTATTATCTTGAGCTTGTTTACTTGCAGGTGTAAAGTTACTGATTTTTAGGGGCTCCGTATATATAGGCATAGGCACAGCCCACCAGGAGCGCCCCACCCACGATATTGCCCAGCGTAGCGGGGACGAGGTTGTCGATGAGGAAAGCAGTCCAACCGACCTCCGAGCCATAGAGCATAGCACTAGGCAGGTAGAACATATTGGCGATTGAGTGCTCGAAGCCCATCACCACAAAGGCCATTACTGGCCACCATATACCGACGAGGCGACCCAGCATAGTACGTGAGCTAAGCCCCAACCAAACGGCTAGACATACCAGCCAATTAGCTCCGACACCTCGCCAGAATACTTGCCACCAGGGCTGCGAGACCTTGGCCTCTGCTACCCGAAGGATATAGGCCTTAAACTCGTCTGGCATCAACACGCCCGTCTGATAGACGATGAAGTAGTCAAACAGGAGCGCTCCTGCGAAGTTGGCAAAATACACCACGAACCAGTTGCGCAGGAAATAAGTCGGGGGGATATCGCCCCGAAAGGTGGCGGGCATCAGGTAGGCCGTATTGCCCGTAAAGAGCTCAGCACCGACAAGGACTACGAGCATTAGCCCCAGTGGGAAGGTAGCACCCGCCAAGAGCCGTGGGAGGATAGGATTCTCAGCCCCCAGGCCAGACATACCAGCAGAAGCTAGGGTAGACAGCAGACCACCCATAGCAATATATATCCCTGCTAGGAGGCCTAGCAGAATAAGCCGAGGAAGAGGGGTGTGATACTTTTTGACGCCCATCGTACTGACAAGAGCGTGCACTTCATTGGGGGTGTTCATGAGATAGATCGTGGTTAGTGGTTGGTGATTAGTGGTTAGTTTGGCTAGATCTAGCATTCCTAGCTAGCGCTAGCCTAGCGAAAAACACAGAGGGGGACGACCGACTTAATATCGGTAGTCCCCCCTCGCTGGGAATAGGGCCACGCTAGCATCGTAGCCCTGTAGGTTTACTGGGCAGGCTGTTCAGGCGCCGTAGGCTGTGCGGCAGGTGCCGATGTGGCCTCCTGTGTGGCTGGTGCTGTGGGCGCTGTAGGCTGTGCCGTTGTCTGCGTAGGCTGACCACCACCGATAGCGCTGGGGACTGTAGGAAGCTTCTGCTCCTTAGCCTTCTGCTCTATCTGCTGCTGCAGAGCATTCTGCCCTGAATTACCCTTGCTATCAAAGCCTGTATAGGCTATGCAGAGGACCATAATAGTAGCGATGAGGTACCAAGTAGCCTGCTCGATAGCGTTGTTGGACTGGCGAACGCCCATAATATTGTGGGCACCGCTGAAACCAGCTGCTAGCCCACCGCCCTTAGACTTCTGTACGATGACCACGAGCACCAAGGCTATCGAGGCTAGTACCAGTAGAACTGAAATAAGAGTCGTCATTATATTTTGCTTGCTTTATTCTCTTTATTGTTGTGTACCAAGCGCTGTAAGAAGCGTATTTGGTCTGCAAAGTAACGATTTTTCTCGGGATAATGCAAATGTAAGTCCTCGAGAATGCGCAGTGCGCGCTCGTATTTACCCTGCTGAATGTATATTTTGGCGAGGGTCTCTGTGATGAGCCCTTCGCTCCCCTCCTCCTCGCCACGCTGTGCTGGCAGAGAGGTCTGAGGGGTGCGTGACTCTGTCGGCAACAAGGTGTCGAGCTCCGCCCCCTTAGGCTCTGTGGCCTTAGTCTCTAGCCCAGCGAAATAGTCTCCACCCTCACCCGCCTCGTAGGGCAAGTCTTCGCCGAGGTCTTCGCCAGCGCGACGAGCCCCCTCCAGAAAGCTATCGATGAGGTCAAAGCCCGCAACCTCAGCACCCTGATCGACCTCTCGACGAGCCCCCTCGGGATAGCCATAGACCAGACGGAAGAGACGTTCACGGCTAGGCAAGTAGGCCGCTAGGCGCTTCAGCTCTACCTCGTAGCGGATATCTTCGCTCCGTGCCAAGGCGTACAGGTACAGGAAGACAAAGCTAGAGGCATAGGGATAGGCCTCTAGCAAACGTTCCAGAACAGGTATATGTGCCCGGGTGATATCCTCGGGCTGGCGCAGTAGGTGGTATAGCTCTTGCTTGGTCATGGGTATATGGTGGAGGCCATCGGGCCGGTAGTCGGGCTACCAGTTCTCGACCGTGGCGTTGAAGATCTGTTTGACAATATCCTCTGTCATCTCTGCCACTAGCTGATCCTGTACGGCGGTAAAGGGCTGATTGCGCAGGAAGTCTCTATGGGCCGAGAAACTGCGGTCGAAGCTCTCCTTCTCGTTCACCCTATTGGTATACTTCACCTGCACAGTGATGGTGAACTTGGTGCGGTCGGCATAGTTATCCTGACTCACCGAGGCCACCGAGAGGTCGTAGCCCGTGATGGTACACTCCAGCTCTAGGTCGCCCTCTCGGCGCACCTGCTCCAGACGGGTACGACTGGTGTACATATCGCGGAGCGCTTCGGTAAAGCGCCCTGCGAAGGTCGGATATACGATAGAGGCACGGTTCGTTACATCAGCGATAGCAATGCTCTTAATCTGGGTGTAATCGATTGTCCCACCATTGAAGCGATAGCTAACGCTACAGCCCGATAGGCTGAGGACTACCGCCATAAGAAGCAACCCGAGACTAAGGCGTCGGCTGCGCCCTAGTAGATAGCCTATCGGCTGAAGAAAATGTCTAGGCATCGAGGCCATACTCTTTGATTTTACGATAGAGCGTACGCTCACTGATTTTCAACTCTTCGGCCGTGGAGCGACGGCGCCCTCCGTGGCGCTGTAGCGCCTGGGCGATCATCTGGCGCTCAACCTCCTCGAGGCTACGCCCTACAGGTATGTGCTCCACCACTGTCGCCTCCACATCCTCGGCATGCCCCATAGCTCCCGCAGGCTGTACAGCAATAGGCGTACGAGGTGAGGCCGAGGTATTGTAGATATCTCGTTCGTCGCTTGATGAGACGCTGCTCGTCAGCGGAAACATCGAGGCCGCAGCATAGCGAGGCTCTACAGGGGTAGACGGGCGTATATCGCTATGGCCCGGATAGCTAGCCGCAGATATATGCGCTGGCATCAGCGTGCCGACGAGGCTACGTAGCTCGCTCAGCTCCTGCTTCATCTCTACGAACATCTTCATCAGGATGGCCGTATCGCTGAGACTATCAGCGCCCGACGAATGGCCGAAGCTATCGATCGTCTGTGGCCTTAGGGCCGGACGATAGTCCACGTGCATTGCCTCGGGCAGGTAGCGCTGTAGTGTCTCGGCCGTTACCATACGTTGCTCCTCTAGCACGCTGATGCGCTCAGCGAGGTTGCGTAGCTCACGTATGTTACCTGGCCAGTGGTAATGCTCTATGAGGCGCACCGCCTCCTCGTCTAGGCGTAGCGTGGGCATCTGATACTTATCGGCAGCCTGCGCTGCGAAGTAGCGGAAGAGCAAGCCCACATCCTCGGGTCGCTTGCGCAGGGCAGGGAGCTCGATAGGGACTGTATTGAGACGGAAAAGGAGGTCCTCACGGAAGCGCCCTCGGCTAACGGCCTCCTGCATATTGACGTTGGTAGCGGCCACGATGCGCACGTCCGTTCGGATGGGCGTGCTGGCACCGACAGGGATAAACTCGCCCGTCTCTAGCACACGCAGTAGTCTGGCCTGCGTAGCCAGCGGCAGCTCGCCCACCTCGTCTAGGAAGATAGTCCCTTCATTAGCCTCCTGGAAGTAGCCCTTGCGATCGTTTAGCGCTCCGGTGAAGGAGCCTTTGACGTGCCCAAAAAGCTCTGAGTCTATCGTCCCCTCGGGGATAGCTCCACAGTTTACGGCAATATATGGGCCGTGCTTGCGTAGACTGTTCTGGTGAATAATCTTGGGGAACACCTCTTTCCCTACGCCACTCTCACCGATAATCAGTACAGACATATCCGTAGGGGCTACCTGTACTGCTACTTGTATCGCTCGGGTGAGTAGGGGGCTGTTACCTATTATATTGAATCGTTGCTTTATGCTCTGTATATCTACGTTCATAAGTATCTATATGGGATGCCAAGAGCTTGCTCGGCAGAGTCGGGATAACGGGCAGCGACAATAGCATCGACAGCTTGCCTTGCCTCATTCATCAGACGAAATACCTCCTCACTAACGGGGACTAGCGGTAGACGTAGCTCGTTGTGCTCTATGATACCCTTCTGGTAGAGTAGTGCCTTGATACCGCCAGGGTTGCCGTTGGCAAAGAGCTGGACATTCACTTCGCGTAGCTCGCTGACCAGCATATCGGCCTCGTTGAGTCGCCCATCCAGAGCGGCGTGCACCGCCTCGCCAAAGTATCGTGGGTAGGCATTGCCGACGACCGAGATAACGCCACAGGCCCCATTGCGGATATGGTCCACGGTGATATTATCGTCGCCCGAGAGGATACAGAAGTCTTGGCGTTGTACCAGCTTGCTGATAGCCTCTGTTTGCGCTGTATAGCCACTAGCCTCTTTGACCCCGATGATATTCGGATATTCACTCGCCAGACGTGCCACGACCTCAGGTGTCATATTGATGCCCACACGCCCTGGCACGTTGTACAGGACTATGGGCAGAGGGCTACACTCAGCCAGGTGTGCGAAGTGACGGTACAGCCCCTCCTGCGTAGGCTTATTGTAGTAGGGTACCACCGAGAGGACACCCGAGAGTCCTGTCGTATCTAGCTCTCGTAGGCGCTCGCCCAGCTCAAGCGTATTGTTCCCCCCAAGGCCAATCATAATGGGGACACGCCCGGCAGTACGCTCTACGACGTAAGCCGTAACATCATTGCGTTCGTTGCGCCCTAGGCAGGGGCTCTCGCCCGTAGTCCCGTGTACCACTAGGAAGTCCACACCATTGTCCACTAGGAAGTCCACCAGACGGCCGAGACTGGCATAGTCTATGGCCCCATCGGGCAAGAAGGGGCAGACCAAAGCAGTGCCTAAGCCCCTAAAAAGTTTGGTATCGTGTAGCATAATATGCTCCTGACATTATTGCTGTATATACTGACAAAGGTACGAAATAGTTAGCAGTAGCCAGTATGTAGTGGGCGGTGGCCAGGGCAACCGCATCAAATTCTGAGAAGCTTTCTGAGGTATTCTGGATTCATCGCCGC
>JAXFXP010000186.1:0-27285 GCA_034091595.1 Porphyromonas sp. | reverse complement strand
CAGCGTATATCAACTTCCGCTTCCTGCCCGAGCAGCCTGCCGGTATGCCTGTCTTTGACAAGTTCCCCTATGGTTGCCTAGACTTCAAGGTCGGTGATGAGGACAAGATACATGCCTACGAGGCTGCCAATGGCGGTACCTATGTGCCAGAGAAGAGCAGTGCCAAAGAGCTATACTTCCAGACCTCTAGCCCCTCGTTGTTCCGTCTTTACTACCTCGGGGACCAGAGTGTGCAGGCCTTCGATGACTATCGCTATGCCTACTTCTTCCACAAGGGTACGCCTTATCTGACGCGCGAGTTCCGCAAGATGCTTGCCGAGGAGGGCTTCGAGTTGGTATTCAAGATGGACTTCTTCAATCTGTATAAGTACCGCAACGTTAGCAAGGGCGTCTTCCTAGACGTGTGGATACGCAATGAGAACGTTGGCGGTACGATGAAGCAGGTGATACGCTTCAATATGCACAGAGCCTAAGCTAGTAGATAGTAAACTACAAACAAAGCGAACGAATGAAACATAAGATATATATAGTATTGCTCCTGCTGGCTAGCCTAGTGTCCTCTTGCGGACGAGATACTATACTAGAGCCTACGACGCTGACAGTCTCTCCGAATGGGCTTATCACGCTAGATAGTAGCGAGCAGACCAAGACACTGGTCGTTAGCACCAACCACGAGCAATGGGCCTCGGTCAAGAATGCCGATTGGGTGAGCCTCAGCCAGGAGGGTACTCAGCTCAATATCAAGCTAGCTGCCAATACGAGAGCCGAGAGCCGAGAGGCCGATATATTGATTATCGCTGGTGAGGCGCGCGAGCAGGTGCGCATCACTCAGCTAGGGATCGGGGTAAGCATCAGCACCAATCAGGAGTCTATCGACCTCAATCAGTGGGGCGCAGCTCTGTCGATAGACGTTGAGAGCAATAGTGCCGACTGGGTAGCAGAGACCGAGGAGGCCTGGATACATCTACAGCCTATGTACGCTATGAGCGAGCTACGTATCACCGTGGACGAGACTACAGAGCGTGAGGACCGCGTCGGCAAAATCTATATCAAGACACGGGACGGGCGAGGACTGCACGAGGTGCAGGTAACGCAGCGAGGGGCTATGTATTATGTACTGCCTTCGATGGAGTTCCTACAGTCGTCGGAGGAATTGCGCGACTTCGAGCTAGCTCGCAAGAGCGAGAACTCGCAGGTACCCGATGGGCGCTTCAACCTATACAATTGGGGCTACAAGACCAAGAGCGCTGCCTTCCCGCTCATCACCTACCTCGTCTACAACAATAGATACAAGACCGCCAAGGTGTATAGCGCCCACGGCGATTTCTTCCGCAACCGCATCAACCTAGAGGGTCAGCGTACCTTCTTGCTACGCCATGGCTTCGAGCAGGTGAGCGAGCTAGAGTACTACAATGCTCAGACCTCTGTACGTGCGCAGATAGTGCTAGATGGCTATGTGTACTATACCTATCGTCCTGCACAGCCCTCAGCACAGGCTACGCTGACAGCCTTCCCTTACCGCTACATGCGCTTCTCGGCAGGTAGCAACAGCCTTATCACCAGCTGGGAGACAAGCCACGGTGGTACGCTCAATACCGAGCGCTCTAGCATCGCCGACCCAAACGAGGATAGAGACATACTGTGGTACGATGTGGCCGAGGCACCGCTCCTAGCCACTGTGTATAGAGTATCTAGAGCTAGTAGCCAGCGTACTATCACCTCGGTATTCCTTATCCTCAGGGATTCGTCTCAGGTGTACTACGAGGCCGGTGGCGCTCTGCATCTGACCAACGAGTTCATCGCCTTTATGCAGAGAGAGGGCTTCGTATTGATGGGGGATATAGGCCCTGGATATCGATTCTATCACCTAGGCAAAATGATAAATGTGGTAGTATCTATGGTGCGCTACGAGGGCATCGACGAGCCTAAGGTAGAGTTCCAGATAACCTCGCTAGAGGAATAAGCACGAGTAAAACCAAAGAGTATGAATACAAGAATTTCGATATACGCTGCTGCGCTATCGCTCCTGTTCACAGCCTGTATGCAGGAGCCACTGGGCAACGGCGACACCAAAGCTGTAGCAGAGCCACAGGCAGAGGCTACTGATGCACACATCAAGCAGGGCGTTTTGCGCGTTAAGTTCGAGCCCTCGATAGGGGACAACTTCTCTGTACAGTCTGGGAGCACAGGGCTACGTAGTGGGCACACGAGCATAGACAACTACCTATCCTCGGTAGGGGCCAAGCGCATGAAGCGTGTATTCCCACACGCTGGTAAGTACGAGGCACGCTCGCGCAAAAAAGGTATGCACCTATGGTACGATATAGAGTACGATACTATAGTCTCTCCGCTGAGAGCTATGAGCACTCTGAGCGCACTGCCTGGTGTGAGTGCCGTAGAGCCTCTCTACGAGCTAGCTCTGCCCAAGAGTAAGGTCAAAGAGCTACGCGCAGAGACGGCACGTGCTATTACTACGGCACCCTTCGACGACCCTATGCTGCCATCGCAGTGGCATTACCACAACGACGGCTCAGGACAGAGACATGTGGCAGGCTCGGATATCAACCTATACGAGGCCTGGCAGACACAGACAGGTAAGCCCAATGTGGTAGTAGCTGTTATCGATGGAGGTATCGATGTAGACCATGAGGACCTCAAGGATAATATGTACGTCAATCAGCGCGAGGCCAATGGCACCGAGGGCGTAGATGACGACCAGAATGGCTATGTAGACGATATATACGGCTACAACTTCGTAGACAAAAACGGCACTATCACAGCACATAGACACGGTACACACGTGGCTGGTACCGTGGCAGCACGAAACAACAACGGTGTAGGTGTAGCTGGTGTAGCTGGGGGTGATGGCTCTACCAATAGCGGGGTACGCCTGATATCGTGCCAGACCTTCGCACATACTAAGGATGCGCCCGACCGCAGTGTCGATGCTGCTCCTGCTATGAAGTACGCAGCTGATGCTGGGGCTATCATTAGTCAGAACTCGTGGGGCTATACTTATCCAGGTCCTGGTGTGATGTCGCCCTCTATGGCTGCAGCTATCGACTACTTCATAGAGTTCGCTGGCTGCGACGAGCAGGGCAATCAGCGCTCAGATTCGCCTATGAAGGGTGGGGTGGTTATATTTGCCACAGGTAACGACTATATGGACTATAGAGCCTATCCTGCCGCCTACGCGCCTGTTATCTCGGTGGGCTCTTTCGGGCCAGACTTCAAGCTCACGGACTACTCCAATCGTGGGGACTGGGTATCGCTCCTAGCCCCAGGGGGTAATGACTGGCTTGCCGATGGTGAGATTGTCAGTACTCTGCCCGACAATAGCTATGGTACCATGGTGGGCACCTCTATGGCTTGTCCGCACGTGTCGGGTATAGCTGCCCTAGTAGTCTCTCAGTTTGGGGGGCAGGGCTTCACGGCCGAGGAGCTCAAGAGCCGCCTCGTCAATGCTGTCAAGGATAGAGATGTCAATGCCGAGAACCCCGCCACTAGAGGGCGTATGGGCCGTGGCTATATAGATGCTGTACTGGCCCTACAGCCCAAGGGTAATCAGGCTCCAGATGCCGTGCGTAACGTTACTATTAGCGAGGATATGACAGGTATCAAGCTGAGCTTTGCCAATGTCTCGGACGCTGATGATACCAAGGCTGTAGCCTACCGCATATACGCCTCGGCTACACCGCTTACGAGCGCCAACTACAAGAGCGCCAGCTATCGCAGAGAGCTCTATGCGCACTTCCTAAACGTAGGCGAGACGATAGCGCATACCCTCCTCAACCTAGAGCTGTCTACCAAGTACTACTTCGCCATAGAGGCAGAGGATAGATGGGGCAATACCTCGACGCCTTACTTCTTCGAGGGTACTACGGGGAGCAATCAGCTACCACAACTCAAGTGGAGCGATGAGCAAGGCCTCGTACGTATATCGGGTCAGGAGGTACTGAACCGTACGCTGCAGGTTACAGAGCCTGATAGCCAGAGCTGGGAGTACATCGTTAGTGGCGAGCAGCGTGGCGTACTCATCAAGCGCAGTGCAGAGGGGCTTAGCCTTAGCCTGCGTGCTGTAGCGCCTGTCGGCAAGTACCGCACGACCATCAAGGTGGTAGATATATACGGAGCTAGTGCTCAGACGGATTTGGTCTTCGAGGTGTACAACAATACAGCGCCTGGGGCCTCGCTACAGGTGATAGAGATGCCCACGCTCTTCGTCCCCATCAAGTCTGGTGCTACACAGCTACAGCTAGCCGACTTCTTCGTGGATGCCGAGGGCGACCCTGTGAGCTTCTCTGTACGCAGTATCAAGGACGCTACAGGTGCTACTACAGCTATCGACGGAGCTACGCTGAGCGTCTCTACCAGCAGGGTCGGCGCCGCTACGCTAGAGGTAACAGCCACAGACAAGCATGGCGCGCAGCATCAGGGCTTGCTACAGGTATATGGTGTAGCCAGCAGTGTGGTTTACAGAGTGTATCCGATACCAGCCACGACGCGACTCAACCTAGACCTCAAGCGTCCTAAGCAAAGTGGCTCTATCGTTATCCGCAATGCCTCTGGCTCTGTGGTGCTACGTAGAGAGCTCACGCCCGATGCTAGCACAGGCACAGCCCTATCGCTTGCCCTAGATATCTCTCGCTTTGCTCCGGGTACGTATCAGCTAGAGACCCTTGTCGATGGAGCTAAGTACACACAGCCATTCGTAAAGCAGTAAACAGATGAAACGCTATATAATCGCCCTATTCCTGGGCCTTGCCACTAGTCCCGTAGTGGCACAGCAGACGGCCTCTCTGCCCTTCCTGCAGGCCAATCCCGACCTACGTAGCTCTGCCATGGGCGACGTAGTACTAGCACACGGCAGGGGGATGTCTCTCTACACAGAGCCCTACAGCCTGCTCAGCTCTAGTACTAAGCTAGAGGCCAACTACGCCCTCTCTCTGCGCCCTGTCGAGGACTATAGCTCTAGTGCCTTCCATACCCTCGCTCTAGGCTACCAGATAGCTCAGGGGCACGCTATTATGGCGGGCTTCCGCTCGATGAGTGGCCCACGGGTACCCTTCGCTAGTCAGACAGGCGAACTGGGCTATATACGCCCTCAGGACTATTCTCTAGACTTGGGTTATGCAGTGGCTCTGAGTCCTCGCTTGCAGGGCTCTGTACGTCTGAGCTACCTCAATTCTTACGTAGGTACCGAGGCCGATGCCGTGGCTGGTAGCATAGCTCTGTCGTGGCGCGATAAGTTCAGCTCTTGGGGCTATAGCCTGACGGGCTCGCTCAATAACTTCGGCTCCAAGCTACAGTACAAGCCTTCGGTAGACAAGGTACAGCTGCCTACAGATGTACGTTTGGCCGCTGGTGTAGACTTTACCCTAGCAGAGGAGCACGACCTATCGCTGGGTGTGGGGCTGAGCCGTGTGTTTATGTCGGAGACCAATACGCTGGGCCTCGGTGTGGGCTATCGCTGGCGCAATGCCCTGCATCTGCGTGCAGGCTTCGTACACGAGGAATATAACAACTACCTCACCTGCGGAGTGGGCTACGACTTCTCTAAGCTATCTCTGGACCTATCCTACCGCCACTCCAAGAATAAGGATATGAGTTGGATCGGCGCCGGCTTAGGCTTTAGACTCTAGGCGACCAGTCTAGATGCCAACAGGGCCGTACCAGTACTTAGACTGGTACGGCCCTGTGTTTTTAGGTGGTCGGTGGGTTTTAGAGTGGCCAGTGGCTAGTATGCAGTGGTCAGTGGGGCGGGCTTAAGCCCGCCATGATAGATCTAGTGGGCCTAGTGAGACTAGGGCAACTAGTAATACTAGAGCTAGCGTGCGCCAGCCACCGACCACTGATCACTGCCCCACTACCTCCCGATGGTTATCTCGTAGAACTCCTGCGGCTCGCCGAGCTCCTCGATGAGGAATTGTATCTGTCGGGGCGTTAGGCGCCGTTGGCGTGGTCGATAACAGCGCAGCATCAGTCCCTCTAAGAGTAGAGGGTCTCCGTGTATAAGACGACGTAAGTAACGGCTAGCAGTCTCGGGTTTGAGATGTGGGTAGTAGCGCACAGCTACGGATCGAAAGGTGTACATACGGCCTCTCTCCAGAGGCAGATGTACCAGCTTGCTGGTGTTTGCCATAGGTTAAATACATTGACTATTAGTATAAAAGTTGAATAGATGGGAGGACCTCGGTAAGACGCTCGGGCAGTACAAAGTTGGCGTCCCTAAGGCTCTCTACACAAAGGTAACGTTTTTTAGTGGGCGGTGGGCAGAGGGGCGGGCAGAGCCCGCAGTGGCTAGTGGGCGGTGATCAGTGGCTAGTATTACTAGTCTCACTAGGCCCACTAGTCTCACTAGTAATACTAGCTCTAGCCTGCGCCAGCCACTGACCACTGCATACAGCCCACTAGTCACAGCCCACTATAAATACCTATCTTTGTAGGCATAAAAGATATATCCTATATATGACTATCAACAGCCAACTACAGGCGGCAGTGGCCGAGGCTACCCTGAAGCTATACGGCACAGCTGCTACCAACGAACAGATACAGATACAGAAATGTAAACGCGAGTTTGAGGGACACCTGACCCTCGTCGCTTTCCCCCTCCTGAAGCTCAGCCGTCAGAAGCCCGAAGAAACAGCCGAAGCCCTCGGCAAATACCTGCTGGAGCATTGCCCGCTGGTGCGGGCTATACAGGTAGTCAAAGGCTTCCTCAACCTTACTATTGACAGCTCGGCTTGGCTGGCGCTCTTCGACGAAATCAGTGCTACGCCCGACTATGGCCATCGCAAGGCTACCGAGGCAGATCCTCTGGTGATGATAGAGTATTCTTCGCCTAATACCAACAAACCCCTGCACCTAGGGCACGTGCGCAACAACCTCCTCGGCTATAGCCTCGCCTGTATCCTAGAGGCTTCGGGGCAACGTGTGGTCAAGACCAATATCGTCAACGACCGTGGCATACACATATGCAAGAGTATGCTCGCCTGGATGAAGTGGGGCGAGGGCGCTACGCCCGAGTCTACAGGTAAGAAGGGCGATCACCTCATAGGCGACTTCTATGTCCTCTTCGACAAGCATTACAAAGCCGAGCTAAACGAGCTCATCGCCTCTGGCAAGACCAAAGAGGAGGCTGAGGCTAGCTCTAGCCTTATGGCCGAGGCTCGCGAACTCCTGCGCAAGTGGGAGGAGGGAGACGAGGAGACCGTAGCCCTCTGGCGACGTATGAACGAATGGGTCTATGCCGGCTTCGATGAGACCTACAAGCGCATGGGCGTTAGCTTCGACAAGATTTACTACGAGAGCCAGACCTACCTCAATGGTAAAGAAGAGGTACTGCGTGGGCTAGAGAGTGGTATCTTCGAGCGTGCTGAGGATGGCTCCGTGTGGGTAGACCTTACGGCCGATGGCCTCGACCGCAAGATACTACTGCGTAGCGATGGTACCTCGGTGTACATCACACAGGATATTGGCACGGCCAAGCTACGTTTTGATGACTATGCTATTGATAAGATGGTTTACGTGGTGGGCAACGAGCAAAATTACCACTTCCAGGTGCTGAGCCACGTGTTAGATAAGCTAGGCTTCGAGTTTGGGCGAGACCTCGTACACTTTAGCTACGGTATGGTAGAGCTGCCCAACGGCAAGATGAAGAGCCGTGAGGGCACTGTGGTAGATGCCGACGACCTGATGGACGAAATGCAGGCCACGGCCCGACAGATTGCCGACGAGGCTGGCAAGAATAAGGATATGAGCGAGGAAGAAGCTGCCGAAGTGGCTCGCCGTGTGGGCCTCGGTAGCCTGAAGTACTTTATCCTCAAGGTAGACCCTCGCAAGAATATGGTCTTCGACCCACAGGAGTCTATCGACTTCAACGGCAATACCGGCTCATTCATCCAGTACACCTATGCCCGTATCCGTTCGCTAGAGCGTAGGGCCGCCGCCGATGGCCTAAGCTATCGTCATAGTGCTAATGCTACGGCTATTACTCTTGCCTCCAAGGAGGAAGAGCTCATAGCACGCTTGGCTGAGTACGCTGAGGTCGTAGCTGAGGCCGGACGTAGCTACAGTCCTGCCGTCATAGCCAACTATACCTATGAGCTGGTGAAGGAGTACAATCAGTTCTACCACGACTTCTCTATCCTCAGAGAGACCGATGAGGCCGTACGTGCCTTCCGCCTGTCGCTTAGCCACGCTGTGGCCGGCACCCTACAGCGTGCTATGGGCCTCCTAGGTATAGAGATGCCCGAGAGAATGTAATAATAGGCGGGCAGAGCCCGCAGTATGCAGTGATCAGTGATCAGTTGTCAGTAACCGCCCACTAGCCACTGCATACTGCCCACTGATCACTGCCCACTCTAAAACCAACAAATATGTTTAGCGGAATTGTAGAGGAGTATGCCCACGTAGTGGCGCTCCGAGAGGAGGGAGATAACCTCCATATCACGATGCGTTGTAGCTTCGTTGATGAACTAAAGATTGATCAAAGCATAGCGCACAATGGTGTATGCCTTACTGTCGTAGCCCTAGAGGGCGATACCTACACCGTAACGGCTATACGTGAGACGCTAGAGCGCAGTAACCTCGGCCTACTCCAGGTGGGCGACCTCGTGAACCTCGAGCGCAGTATGCTCCTAGGCGGTCGCCTAGACGGCCATATCGTGCAGGGCCACGTAGACCAGACAGCACGCTGTACCGAGGTCCGCGAGGCCGAGGGCAGCTGGTACTACCGCTTCGAGTACACGACGACGCCCGAGATGGTGCGTCAGGGCTACGTTACCGTAGAGAAGGGCTCTGTGTGCGTCAACGGCTGTAGCCTGACGGTCTGCAACTCTACCTACGAGAGCTTCGAGGTAGCCATCATCCCTTATACGCACGACAATACGAATTTCTGCCGCATAGAGCCAGGCACGGTGGTAAACCTAGAGTTTGACATCATCGGTAAGTATTTCTGCAAGATGCAGGGCTATCAGGGCTAGGTTTATGAACGCCATAGAAGTGTACCTATGCAGCTGAGAGACTTATTTCTAATGGGCTTATGTGGCCTAGGTATACAGCTGACAGAGGCACAGCCTCCGTCCGACTTTGATGGTCGGGTGGGGGCTGTCTCCGTTTCTGTCGGGGGGAGGACGCAGCGTCAGGCAGTACTGCGTCTAGGCAGTACGGAGCGCCTTACGCTAGAGCTGGATGTACTCGGAACAGAGGGACCAGAGCTCGGCTATCGTCTGCGACATACCGAGCCCGATGGTAGCCCCTCTAGCATCACGTCTATGGAGGCCCTAAGTGGCTTCGACGAGCAGGATATCCCTTTGGGTAAGCTGGTGCACCAACCTCGCGGATCTTATTATAGATATCGTTTTAGCCTGCCTAATGAGCAAATTCGCTTTCGGCTCTCTGGGCGTTATCAGCTAGAGGTGTTTCGCTTAGATAATCCAGATGATAAGCTTGTTTCCTTGCCCATATATGTCTCTGAGGATAAGGCCAGCATAGCTATGAACGTTATTTCTGAGGCTTGGGGCAAGCCCTATGGCAAGTATCAGGGGGTAGAGCTTAGCCTTAGTCTAGGGGCTGAGCTTAGCACAGCTCGCCTAGGTGAGCTGTGGATAGAGTTGTGGCAGAATGCTACGACTTTATTACCCTGCCAGCGCTTTAGTAAGCCATCGGCAGTGGAGGGTGCTACTTGGTATTACCGTGGGGCAGAGTCTGCGATCTTTTGGGGCGGTAGCGATTATCACGTTCTCGATCTCCGTAGCGAGGAGGGGGTAGGGGAGGGCATTGCCCATACGAAGCGACACGATGGCCTAATAGAGCTGTATACGAGTGTGCAAGAGGACAGGCGAGGAAAGCCTTATGTCAGTATGCATAAGCCCGAGGGGTGGCAGTCTATGACGAGCGAATATACCCCTGAGGGGGAGTATAGGCTTGTACATTTTGCTCTCCGATCGCCCGAGGTAGCGGAGGGCTCTTACATACTAGATAGCCCAGCGCTCGACCATATTTCTCTAGAGGAGCGTAGGCTACGCTACGATGCTACGGAGCGCTTATATCGCCTCAGCTTGCCGCTGAAGCAGGGCTTACTAAGCTATAGGTATATCTACCTACCAGCAGAGGGCTCCGAGGTCGATTCTGAGCCACTAGAGGGCAGTTATACCGAGACGCCCAACGTCTACACAGCCCTCGTCTATTATCGTCCTCCTGGCGCCCGCTACACACGGCTAGTCGGTGGCTAGTGAGTAGTGGGCAGTGATCAGTGGCTAGTGGGCAGTGGCGGGCTAGTAGTCCTAGTATCCCTAGTGTTCCTAGGGCCACTAGTGAGACTAGCCCTAGTAAGACTAACCCCAGCGTGCGCCAGCCACTGACCGTCTAATAGGCGGCCAAGTGGTGACCTATCTGCCCACTAGCCACCTCCCACTGCCCACTATTTGCGTATGTCAAATATTTGTATTACCTTTGCAGACGCAAGGGGTAAGGAATACCTCTTCAGCAAGTGATGGTGGTTGTAGTTCAGTGGTAGAGCACCTGATTGTGGTTCAGGGTGTCGCGGGTTCGAATCCCGTCTTCCACCCCACATGGTGAGGCTGTCTCGATAAGAGGCAGCCTCACTCTTTTGTATGACGACTAAAAAGTAAAAGAAATATCTAATGGCATTACAATGCGGTATCGTCGGCTTACCCAACGTCGGCAAGTCTACACTTTTCAACTGTTTGTCCAACGCCAAGGCACAGTCGGCAAACTTTCCCTTCTGTACCATTGAGCCCAATGTGGGGGTTATCACCGTTCCTGATGAACGCCTCAACCAGCTGGCCGAGATTATCAATCCACAGCGCATCGTCCCTACGACTGTCGAAATCGTAGACATCGCAGGCCTCGTAAAGGGTGCTAGCCAGGGCGAGGGGCTAGGGAATAAGTTCCTCGGCAACATCCGCGAGACGGATGCTATCCTGCATGTGCTGCGCTGCTTCGATGACGACAACATCACCCACGTAGACGGCACTGTAGACCCCGTGCGTGATAAGGAGATTATAGACACCGAGCTACAGCTCAAGGACCTAGAGACCGTAGAGCAACGCATCAGCCGCGTAGCCAAACAGGCACAGACGGGTGGCGACAAGGTGGCTAAGCAGACTTACGAAGTATTGCTCCGCTACAAGGAGGCCCTGGAGCAGGGTCTTAATGCCCGGACAGTACAGTTCGATACCAAGGATGAGCAGAAAATCGCCCGAGAGCTGTATCTTCTGACGAGCAAGCCTGTGCTCTACGTCTGCAACGTCGATGAGGCCAGCGCTACTACAGGCAACAAGCACGTAGAGGCTGTACGTGAGGCCGTCCAGGCTGAGGGGGCTGATATCCTGGTGGTAGCCGCCAAGATAGAGAGCGAGATAGCCGAGCTAGATACCTACGAAGAGCGCCAGATGTTCCTCAGCGAGATTGGCCTAGAGGAGAGTGGGGTAGCACGCCTGATTAAGGCGGCCTATGCACTGCTCGGGCTAGAGACCTACTTCACGGCAGGTGTGCAGGAGGTACGTGCCTGGACCTACCCACGTGGCAGCAAGGCGCCTCAGTGTGCAGGCGTGATTCATACAGACTTCGAGAAGGGCTTTATTCGTGCCGAGGTTATCAAGCTGGCGGACTTCCTCCACTATCGTGGTGAGCAGGGCGTCAAGGAGGCCGGTAAGATGGCTGTCGAGGGTAAGGAGTACGTCGTGCAGGATGGCGATATCATGCACTTCCGCTTTAATGTGTAGCTAGTGGTCAGTGGTCGTTGGCTGGCGCACGCTAGGTCTAGTATTACTAGGCCCACTAGTCTCACTAGGCCCACTAGTACTAGCGTGGCGGGCTTAAGCCCGCCATACCAAGCACCGCCCACTAGCCACTGCCCACCCCTCTGCCGACAAAAAAATGCCTCACTGTGAACCAGTGGGGCATTTTTTCTGTTTAACAGATATTAGGAGCCTTTAGCTCGATAACACAATAAATATGAAATACAGACTTAATCCTTACCTCAGTTTCGATGGTAAGTGTGATGAGGCATTTGCCTTGTACAGCCGTGTCTTCGGTGGTCAGCCCCAGACAATGCGTTATGGTCAGGCGCCAGGCGAAAGCCCTATCCCTGCCGAGTATAGTTCTCATGTGATGCACACTCAGCTTGCTTTGCCTGGCGGACAGTGGCTCATGGGCTCGGATGTTATCCCAGGCTTCTCGGACGAACATAAGGTGGGCAACAACGTTACGATAGCCCTTATCCCCGACACCCTAGAGGAGGCTGAGCGCATCCTGAAGGCGCTGGCCGTTGGTGGCCGTGTCCTTTGCCCACTAGAGCAGCAGTTCTTCGGCTATATGGGTATCAGCGAAGACGCCTATGGCGTGCAGTGGCTCGTTACCTACGGCACAGAGATGCAGTAGGGTGGAGGAGTGGCTATTAAGCCCGCCCTTAGTTTCGGGGCAGTGCGAGGAGGCTTCCGCTTCTATCCATCTGTTCTACGGGCTGGCTTTAGTATTCCACGCTCACGGCTCTCGAGGGTTACTTATATAAGTACAAATAACAACTTCTTCTTTCTCTCTTCGTGAGGGGGCTAGTGTGGCACATTGCTGCGCTAGCCCCTTTGCCTTGTTCGCCTGCGAATGCCTATCTTTGTAGGCGGTGGGTTTTAGAGTGGGCAGTGGCCAGTTGTCAGTTGCTGGCGCACGCTAGAGCTAGTCTCACTAGTTGCCCTAGTTTTACTAGTTTCACTAGCTCTAGTTGGGCGGGCTTAAGCCCGCCCACTGACCACTGCATACTAGCCACTGCCCACTGCGGGCTCTGCCCGCCCCACTGATACTAACAACTGTTCCACGTGAAACAATTGAAGCAATTACTCTTGACTAGCCTTGTGGCATTGCCGATGATGTTAGGCGCACAGACGCAGATTAAGTTACAGGATTGGCGCTATGCCGAGGCCGATAGCTCGGAGTGGCGACCCTTCGCCGTGCCTGGCGTGATACAGGACTTCCTCCAGAGGGAGGGCCGACTGCCTGACCCGCACTACCGCACGAATGAGCGCCTAGTGCAGTGGCCGAGCGAGCGGGACTGGATTTGTCAGACGAGCTTCGAGCTACCCGAGATGCGCCGGTTAACGAGTGGCGAGGCCTTCGTGCTGCACCTCGATGGCGTGGATACCTATTCCGAGGTCTACCTCAACGGTCAGCGGGTAGGGGAGACGGAGAATATGTTCGTCGGTTATCGCTTCGATGTAACGGGCTTGGTACAGCGTGGTACGAATAGGCTCGAGATACGCCTGCGCTCGCCCCTTAGGATGGCGCAGTCCCTGCAGGCGAGGGCGGGCTTCAATTATCCTGCGGACAACGACCATGCCGAGGTTAAATACAGCCCCTTCACACGCAAGGCGCCCTTCCATTACGGCTGGGACTGGGGGATGCGCTTTGTTGCGATGGGCATACATCGCCCTGTGCGCCTATTGCATTATGCCGACAAAGGCTACGAGCTGGAGGACCTTAATGTCGCTACGGATATCCGCTGGCAAGGCTTGGAGGCGAAGGCTGCGGCCCTGCGTGTAGATGCGCGCTTTGCTTCGCCTGGGCTCAGCTATGACCTCGAGCTGGCGGATGATAAGGGCAACATTGTTTCACGTGTAACCAATCATCGCTCCGATGCTACGGCTACGCTAGAGGTTGCCGAGCCTCAGTTATGGACGGTACGCACTTGGGGTCAACCATATCTCTATACCCTGCGCATCTACCCAGGCGGGCAAGGTCAGGCGGGTGTTCAGCCTATCGAAAGGCGCATCGGCATACGCGAGCTCAAGCTCGTCCATAAGCCCAATCAGCCCGTCGGGCAATCATCCTTTTACTTCGAACTCAACAAGCGTCCGCTCTATGCCAAGGGGGTGAATTATATCCCCGACGAGCATATATATACCCGTATGACGCCCGAGCGCTATCGCAGTCTGATGTCCTCGGTCTATCATGCTAATATGAATATGATACGTGTGTGGGGCGGAGGAGTCTACGAGGACGAAGCCTTCTACCGCGAGGCGGACGAGTGGGGTATACTCGTGTGGCAGGACTTTATGTTTGCTTGCACGGCCTATCCGGCCGATAGCGCCTTCCTGGCGAACGTCCGCCGTGAGGCCCAGTATCAGATACGTCGCCTGCGCCATCACCCCTCTATCGCCCTCTGGTGTGGCAACAACGAGGTCGAGGAGGCCATCAAGTACTGGGGCTGGCAGAGCCGTTTCTCGGCCGAGCATTACGCCCGTATGCAGGCGGACTACGACCCACTCTTCCGAGGCGTGCTGGCCGAGGAGGTCGCCCGCCTAGACCCCGAGCGACAATATATCCACAGCTCGCCCACCTCGGCCAACTGGGGACGTCCCAAGACCTGGCTAGAGGGCGACAGCCATTACTGGGGCTTGTGGTATGGGCAGGAGCCTTTCGAGACCTTCGATGACAAGCGCTTCGCCTTCGTGAGCGAATACGGCTTCCAGTCCTTCCCAGATGTCTACAGCCTAAAGCGCTTCGCCCTCGAGGGGGATATGAGCCTTGAGAGCGAGGTGATGCGTCAGCACCAGAAGGCCTCTACCGGCAATAAGCTCATCCGTAAGTATATGGAGCGAGAGTATCAGGTACCCGAGGACTTCGAGCGCTTTGTCTACCTCGGTCTAGTGATGCAGGCGCGGGGTATGGAGCATGCTACACGTATGCTGCGTTACCACCGCCCGACGACCATGGGGGCACTTGTCTGGCAGCTCAACGACTCCTGGCCCTCGGTCTCGTGGAGCGCCATAGATTATTACGGCGAGCAGAAGCCCCTGTATCATACGCTTCGTCGGGCCTTTGCGGACGTGGCTATCCTGCCCCTTAGACAGGGTAATAAGCTCAGCGTGCGCGTGGCCAATGATAGGCTAGGGGTGCTCGTAAAGCCACGCCTAACGCTACGCCTGATGAGCTTCGATGGGCGGGAGCTACGTAGTTATCCCGATGTCAAGCTTGCCCGCCTAGAGGGCAATAGTACAGAGACGATAGCCGAGTACGAGCTACCCGAGGCGGCGGAGCCACGTGATAGCTATTATCAGCTAGAGCTGTATGCCGAGTCCGATGGGCGTGAACGTTCGAAGGCAGGGCACAAGCTCTATCCCCACAAGCCGAAGGATATGCTACTGCCACGCCCCGACTTCGATGTAACTGCGGAGGTGGACTGCTTCGGCACCTTGCTCCTAAAAGTACGGGCGAAGACTTTCGTCAAAGACCTCTACGTAGCGCATAAGTATCAGCGAGGGCTCCGATACCAGAGCAATCTAGTGGACCTCGCCCCTGGCGATGTCGGGATAATTGCCATTGACTGCCCCGAGGGCGTGGATGTGTATAGTTTGCGTCTCGAGGACTTCGTCTGGCGGAGTATGGGGGAGCGCTAGTCTCAGCTGGTTTTGCTGGTAGTCCTAGTATCCCTAGGAATACTAGCCACTATAAAACCCACTAATTATATGAGTAGTATACCTTTTGATTTGCGCCAGATACGAGCCTTTGTGCTGGATATGGATGGCGTAGTAAGTGCCACGGTAAGCCCTGTAGACCCCTCGGGGATGCCGATGCGCACCGTGAACGTTAAGGACGGCTATGCGATGCAGTATGCCGTCAAGCAGGGCTTCATGCTGGCCGTTATCTCGGGTGGCGAGAGCCTAGCGATGCGCTACCGCTTCGAGAACCTCGGCGTGCAGCATATATATATGCGTGCTAAGGACAAGGTAGCTCGCCTGGAGGAGCTGATAGAGGCTACAGGCATTCCTGCCGAGGCTATGGCCTATATCGGGGACGATGTGCCAGATGTGCCCGTGATGCGGCGTGTAGGCCTAGCGGTAGCACCTGCCGATGCCGTGCCAGAGGTCAAGGCTGTGGCCCACTATATCTCACCCTATGATGGGGGCTATGGTGTGGTGCGCGACCTCATTGAGCAGACGATGAAGGCTCAGGATTGTTGGGGAGATAGCGAGGGCTTCGGATGGTAGCAACAGATACACTAGAGGCTCTACAGGCTAAGTTTCCTGTAGGGCCTGATGGTCTAGACCCCTTGGAGATTATCGGTAGATATTACCCCGAGGGAACGGAGCGCAGGGCTATCCTCATCGCCCACGGAGTGGATGTCGCTACGCTGGCCCTAGAGCTTGCTGAGATGCATCCTGAGCTCAATATCGACAGTCGCTTTGTCTACGAGGCGGCCATGCTGCACGATATAGGTATCTACCTTACCGATGCCGAGGGGATAGACTGCCACGGCAGCGAGCCTTATATCCGCCACGGCTATCTAGGGGCGGAGCTGCTACGTAGCCTAGGCTTGCCACGGCATGCCCATGTAGCGGAGCGCCATACGGGGGCAGGGCTCACGATGCAGGAGCTACGGGATAAGGGTGTAGACCTACCCGAGGGTGTGTATATGCCCGAGACGGTCGAGGAGCGACTGATCTGCTATGCGGATAAGTTCTACTCCAAGACGCGCCTCGGTAGGCGCAAGGAGCTCGACAAGGTACGCCTATCTCTACTGCGCCACGGCCCTGCTAGCCTAGAGCGCTTCGATGCGCTAGCATCGGAGTTTGGGGGCAGGTATAGCTAGTGTCCCTAGTGTCGCCTAGTGTCCCTAGTATGTCTAGTGAGCCTAGTATCCCTAGAAGTACTAGCCACTGACGACTGCGGGCCCTGTCCAATCTCTGCCCACCGCTCACTAAGCGGTGGGCTTTTTGTTTGCCTATTAGGCGGACCCTTGACCGCCTAGTAGGCAAAGGAGTGGCCGCCTATTAGGTGGGCATTTGTCTACCTAGTAGTCAAGTGGTCAGTGGTGCGGGCAGAGCCCGCAGTGATCAGTGGCTAGTATGCAGTGATCAGTTGCTGGCGCACGGCACTAGCCACTGCATACCGACCACTGATCACTCTAAAACCCACTGCCCACTATGAGCGCTATTGGGATAGTTGGCGAGAGGGGTGTTGTATCTTTGTAATGTCGAGAGGGAGATAAGGCTACAGGCAGAGTCTAGGCGCCTAGACCGAGCGCAGTGGCCGAGAGGTCCGGACAGCTGACGTGCCAAGCCCCAGACTCGACACGAACAGTTTATTAATCTTTATATTAAGTGTATTAGTTATGTTGATTTTCAATGTTGCAAGCCGTAAGGCAAGTATTGGTAAGAAGAAGGGACAGACGCTCTACTTCGCTAAGGCCGTCGCAGGTGGCCGTCTGACCGCCGCTGCTGTAGAGGACTATATCGCCGATAAGACCACGCTGACACGTGGCGACGTGCGCCATGCTATCACTAGTCTGGCCGAGGTGGTGCGCTGGGCACTCTCGGAGGGATTGGCGGTAGATCTAGCTGACCTCGGTAGCTTCAAAGTAGAGGCTACCAGCAAGATGGTAGACCGCATGGAGGATGTCAATGCGGCTATCATTAAGCAGCCCAAGGTACGCTTCTTCCCTCGTCGGGCGATGGTGCAGTATGCGCAGCGTGTCGCCATCTCAGTCCGTTCGGGACAAGAAACTATACCTGGTGGAACTAGTACTTCTACTCCTGATGGTGGTACGACTCCCAATCCAAATGTAGAGGACGAGTATCTCTAGCCTCTTGGGACTAAACCGATAGCAAAGCACTATCATACTGACCGGATATCAGAGGGGCGCAATTGCGCCCCTCTGATGCTTTTTTGTATCTTTACGGAGAATAAGAACGCTCATCCCGAGGTAATATTCCGAGGGTCGAGCGTCGGTTACCAAGAATGACAAAGCACAAGAATATATTATCTAGACTCCTAGGGGGCTCGGTGTGCCTCGTGGGAGCAGCGATGCTCGGCACAGGCTGCCAGAGCCAGAAGGCAGAGGGGCGCGACCTCCTCGCCTATGTAGACCCTTTCGTAGGAACAGGAGCGCACGGGCATACCTTCCCTGGGGCGACACGCCCCAACGCCATGGTGCAGTTCTCGCCCGATACGCATCTGCTCGGCTGGGAGGCCAGTAGCGGCTACCACAATAGCGATAGCCTTATCTATGCCTTCAGCCTAACGCACCTCAGTGGTACGGGCATTGGCGACCTCGGCGACGTAGCCCTCTTGCCCTATTCGGGGGTAGATAGCCTCAAGCCTGTAGCACGCCTCGATAAGGCTAGCGAGACGGCTTCGCCTGGCTATTATAGCGTCAAGCTCAGCAACTTCGGCATCCAGACCGAGCTCAGCTCTACTGAGCGTGTAGGCCTAATGCGTGCTACCTATCAGAATGCCCAGGAGCGTCGACTCATGCTGGACCTCGGGCATATACTACAGGCCAACTGGGGTCATAGGGTGGTGAAAAACGACCTAGAGGTCCTCAACGACTCTACCATCCGAGGCACCTACTATACCAAGGGCTGGGCAGAGCATCATCAGATGAGCTATACGCTACGCCTGCAGCAGCCTGCCGATAGTATGGCGCTCTACTGCGATGGCGTACGTACGTCTGTGGCTTATCCGCTCACGCTGAGTGATACGGCCGACCTCAAGCTACATATCTACCTGCCCGAGGGTACGGAGCCGGTGCTCGTCAAGGTGGGCCTCTCGCACGTTAGCCCCGAGGGTGCCGAGCGCAATATGCAGGCCGAGCTAGCGGACTGGGACTTCGAGCGTGTGCACCGCGAGAGCCGTGCTATATGGCAGGAAACACTCGCCAAGATCGAGATTGAGAGTGATGAGGAAGAGGTCCTCAAGAACTTCTACACGGCTATGTATCATGCGCATATTGCGCCCTTCAACTATCAGGATGTAGACGGCTCGTTCCGTGGGATGGACAAGCAGGTGCATCGCAACGAGAACCCTGCCGACGGACACTATACCGTCTTCTCGCTCTGGGATACCTACCGCACGCTGCATCCCTTGCTGACCATTATCGACCCCGACAAGGCGCTGCGCTATGGCCGTAGCCTAGTGGGCGACTATCAGGAGGGGACGATACTGCCCCGCTGGCCTCTAGCAGCCAACTATACCGGCTGTATGCCTGCCTATCACGCTGTGAGCGTGCTGGCCGACCTCGTGGCCAAGGGCCTTGCTACGGGCGAGGACCTACGTCTGTGGACAGAGGCAGCTATGGCGACCTCGGTGTACCGACAGGACCTAGCGGACAAATTCCGTGGCACACGTGAGAGCGACCTCATTACCCGTCATCCTTATTACAAAGAGACTCTGGGCTTCGTCCCTGCCGATAGTGTCCCCGAGAGCGTCTCGTGGGCTGTGGAGATGGCCTACGACGACTGGTGTATCGCCCGTATTGCCGAGGCTGCGGGGCTGGATAGCCTCCGTGCCGAGTACGACAAGCGTGCCGGCTATTACAAGCGCTATTGGGACCATGAGTATCAGCTGATGCGTCCTATTATGGCCGATGGTAAGTTCCGAACGCCTTTTAATCCGCGTTTCTCGGCGCACGAGAAGAGCGACTATACCGAGGGCAACGCCTACCAGTGGAGTTTCTACGCTCCGCACGATATGGAGGGCTTCATCGCTACGATGGGTGGCCGAGAGGTGCTGGAGCGCAACCTCGATACGCTCTTTACGACCTCGTCTCGCATCGATGGAGCCGAGCAGTCGGGCGATATCACAGGCCTTATCGGGCAGTATGCCCACGGCAATGAGCCCAGCCACCACATTGCCTATCTGTACAACTACACGGCTAATCCGCACAAGGGGCAGGCTATGCTCGATAGCATCATGCGCACTTTCTATCAGCCTACGCCCGAGGGTATCATCGGCAACGAGGACTGCGGACAGATGTCGGCTTGGTATGTGATGAGCGCCCTAGGCTTCTATCCCGTGTGTCCAGGTAGTGATGTCTATCACATTGGCCGTCCGATGGTCAATGAGGCCCGCATCAAGGTCAAGGGCGGGGTCTTTACGATCAAGGTGAAAAACAACAGCAAGACGAATAAGCGTGTCAAGAGCGTACGCCTCGGAGGCAAGCCTCTAGAGGGTCTGACCTTCCGCCACAGTGATATCAAGGCTGGGCAGACGCTGGAGCTAGAAATGATGTAGTATGCGTATCGTCTATTGCTTGCAGGCCCTGCACCGCTCGGGCGGGATAGAGCGCGTCGTTACCACCAAGGCGAACTATCTGGCTCGGCAGGGGCACGAGGTACACATCGTTACTACGGACCAGAGGGACGAGGCTAGTGCCTTCCCTCTGGAGCCTAGTATCCGCCTGCATGACCTCGGGCTCAACTACGAGCTGGACAATAGGCTCGGACGCTGGGGACGCCTACGGGCCCTCAGACAGAAGGCGGGGCAGCACCTAGAGGCCCTGCGAAGGCTCTTCGCCGAGCTATGCCCCGACGTGGCTATCTCTACGGGCTTTCAGGAGCGCGAGCTGCTCCCCCGTGTGGGCGACCGAAGCAAGAAGATATGCGAGCTACACACCAGCAAATATGCCTATGTCCGCATGTACCCCGAGTCTGAGCACTTGCTGCGCCTCTATGGACGCTATCGTGTGTGGCAGCTAGAGCGTACAGTCAAGCGTTACGACCGCTTCGTTATCCTGACAGAGGAGGAGCTACCCCAGTGGCGGGGGCTGTGTAATGTGCTGACTATCCCTAATCCACGTCCTTTCGCCTCGGCCGAGCGTGCCGATATGAGCCGTCATCAGGTGATGGCTGTAGGACGGCTAGAGTACGTCAAAAACTTCGCCACCCTACTAGACGTGTGGGCGATGATTCCTCGGGAGGACTTCCCCGACTGGCAACTCAATATCTACGGCTCGGGCCCCTACCATAGCCGACTACAGGCGCAGATAGAGCGCCTCGGCATAGGCGACCGCTGTGTGCTACAGGGCGATACCCCAGAGATACGCCAGCGCTATATGGAGCACAGCATCTATGTGATGTGCTCGCACTACGAGGGCTTGCCGATGGTACTGCTAGAGGCGCAGGCCGTGGGGCTACCGATTGTATCCTATGCTTTCACCTCGGGTCCACGGGATATCGTAACAGATGGCGTGGATGGTTTCCTGACGCCCGCTGGCGAGCCTGAAGCCCTCGCCACAGCGCTCCGCCGTCTGATGGCCGACGAGGGTCTCCGCCAGCGTATGAGCCAGGCAGCCCACCAGGCCTCGGAGCGCTTCGCTCTAGAGCGTGTTATGGCACGCTGGGAGCAGCTTTTCGATGAATTAACCTCCGGACACTGATACCTCTTTATCACACTCAACCTCTACACCTAATATTCGCTATGATTAAGTCCATCACCGCCCAAGACCTAAAGCGTTTGTCGCTCTTTGCTGAGGCCAGCGATGAGGCACTCAGAGAGCTATTAGTAGAAGCCCCCAGCCAAATGCGACACTACAGGTGTGGCGACCTCGTAGCCATGCAGGGGGCGACAGTGCGTAGGCTTTACATCCTGCTCGAGGGCGCTATACGTGCTCAGATGACAAATAGCGAGGGTAAGCGCCTGACGATGGATGTGATTACAGCTCCAGACCTGCTGGCTTCGGCCTTTGTCTACAGCAGTGAGAATAAGCTCCCTGTAAGTATTGAGGCCACCGAAGACAGTCTTATCTGGTATCTTGACCGTGAATATTTTTTGGGCTTTATGGGTAGGCATGTGCCGGTGATGCGTGTATTTTTGCGTATGATTTCGGACCGAAGTAGCTTCCTAAGTCAGAAAATCAATGCCCTCAATCTACAGAGTCTACGTGAGCGCCTAGTGGCCTATCTGCGTCAGCATGGCACCGTCGGCAAGCAGGAGGAGCTGGCGCTCCTTCTCGGAGTAGCACGCCCGTCTTTGGCACGTCTCCTCGGCGAGCTCGTCGACGAAGGTGTCCTCAGCAAGGACGCCTCGGGCTATTGGCTGGCTAGTGGGCGGTGAGCAGTGGTTTTATAGTGGTCAGTGGGCGGTATGCAGTGATCAGTGGGCGGGCTTAAGCCCGCCATGCTAGATCTAGTGGGCCTAGTAATACTAGATCTAGCGTACGCCAGCCACTGATCACTAGCCACCGCCCACTGCTCACTGCGGGCTCTGCCCTGCCCACTGCCCACTGACTTATTTTCTCTATCTTTGTAGTTGATAATAAAAGGTTTTATAGATATAAATACAATTAACGAGACAGATTCTATGCTGAATCCAATTAGCAAGAGCATTTTCTTGCCTGATGGTCGTGAGATCATCATCGAGACAGGCAAGCTGGCCAAGCAGGCCGATGGTGCCGTTACCGTGCGTATGGGTAACACAATGCTTCTGGCCACGGTATGTGCCGCCAAGGATGCTAACCCCGGGGTAGACTTCATGCCCCTACAGGTCGAATACAAGGAGAAATTTAGTGCTATTGGTCGCTTCCCTGGGGGCTTCACGCGCCGTGAGGGTAAGGCCAGTGACTACGAGATATTGACTTGCCGTCTAGTGGACCGTGCTCTGCGCCCACTATTCCCCGATGACTATCATGCTGAGGTATTCGTAAACGTTACCCTATACTCTAGCGATGGCGTAGATATGCCCGACGCGCTCGCAGGACTTGCCGCTAGTGCAGCCCTCGCCGTGTCGGACATTCCTTTTAATGGCCCTATCTCTGAGGTGCGTGTAGCACGTGTAGACGGCCAGTTCGTGATTAACCCTACCTTCGAGCAGTTAGAGCGTGCCGATATCGATATGATGGTCGGTGCTACCCTAGACAACATCATGATGGTAGAGGGCGAGATGCAGGAGGTGCAGGAGAGCGAGATGCTCGAGGCTATCAAGGTAGCACACGAGGCTATCAAGATACAGTGTCAGGCGCAGCTAGAGCTTAGCGCAGCCTGTGGCAAGCTAGAGAAGCGCACTTACTGCCACGAGGAGAACGACGAGGACCTACGTCAGGATGTCAAGGACCAGTGCTATGCCAAGGCTTATGCCGTGGCTACCTCGGGTACCGACAAGCACACACGTGCCGAGGCCTTCGCCAAGATCCTCGAGGACTACAAGGCTGACTTCCTAGAGGAGGAGCTCGCAGAGAAGGGCGCTATGATCAACCGCTACTACCACGATGTAGAGAAGGAGGCTATGCGCCGTGCTATCCTAGACGAGGGCAAGCGCCTAGACGGCCGTAAGACTACCGAGATACGCCCTATCTGGATAGAGACCGACTACATCCCTGGGCCTCATGGCTCGGCTGTCTTCACCCGTGGCGAGACGCAGTCGCTCACGACTGTTACCCTCGGGACGAAGGACGATGAGAAGCTCGTCGATGACGTGCTCAACTACGGCAAGGAGCGCTTCCTGCTGCACTACAACTTCCCCCCATTCTCTACCGGCGATGCACGTCCACAGCGTGGCGTAGGCCGTCGTGAGATTGGCCACGGCAACCTAGCGCACCGCGCCCTCAAGCGTGTCCTCCCTGCTGACTACCCCTACGTGCTGCGTATCATCAGCGATATCCTAGAGTCCAACGGCTCTAGCTCTATGGCTACGGTATGCGCTGGTACGCTGGCTCTGCGTGATGCAGGTGTACATATTACGGCTCCTGTATCGGGTATTGCGATGGGTCTCATCAGCGAGAATAAGGGACAGAACTACGCCATCCTATCCGATATCCTCGGGGACGAAGACCACCTCGGCGATATGGACTTTAAGGTAACAGGTACGGCCAAGGGTATCACTGCTACGCAGATGGATATCAAGGTTGATGGCCTCTCCTACGAAATACTAGAGAACGCCCTAGCGCAGGCTCGTGAGGGTCGTCTGCACATCCTCGGTAAGATGCTAGAGGCTCAGCCCGAGGCACGCCCAGACTTCAAGGAGCATGCACCTCGTATCGAAACGCTGCGTGTGGCTAAGGAGTTCATCGGTGCTATCATCGGCCCTGGCGGTAAGATTATCCAGGGTATGCAGGAGAAGAGCGGTGCTAAGATCAGCATCGAGGAGATCGATGGCGAAGGCCGTGTAGAGGTTAGCGCAGCCAACAAGACGGCTATCGATACAGCTATGAGTATGATTAAGGCTATCGTAGCTATGCCAGAGGTAGGCGAGGTGTACGAGGGCAAGGTAAGCTCTATCATGAGCTTCGGTGCTTTCGTAGAGTTTATGCCTGGCAAGGATGGTCTACTGCACATCAGCGAGATAGACTGGAAGCGCTTCGAGACGATGGAGGAGACAGGCATCACCGAGGGACAGACCCTGCGTGTGAAGCTCCTGGAGATTGACCCCAAGACGGGCAAGTTTAAGCTTAGCCGCCGTGCGTTGCTAGACAAGCCTGAGGGCTATGTAGAGCCAGAGCGTCGTCCTCGTCCCGAGCGTGGCGACAGAGGTGAGCGCCGTCCACGCCCTGAGCGCCGTGAGCCTCGTGGCGACAACTAAGCTATCTCTATCGCTATAGAGTATAAGCCCCCCGCTACAGACTGAGATCTGTGGCGGGGGCTTTTTTGTTTAAGGTGAAGCCTAAGTAAAGCCTGAGGTGTGGTAGTTTTTCTCAGAATAGAGTACAGGGTAAGGATGCCGAGAAACGTAGATAATAGCCCTGTCGGTAATGCTGTATATTACTGTTTATTCAATAGTTTATAATTCAGTTTAAAGTTCTTTGATTTTCGATGAGGTGGGGAGTATACTCTATATGTATATCAGTACTCTAAGTTTTTGTTCTGCTTATGGTTGTCTTTGTGCTTGTTTATTCTGAAGGCTTGGAGATGTGTGAAATACAAGTTAGGAGTATAAAGCATTACCTTTGTGAAAGTAAACTAACAAATATGATAGCCGAGAGTTGCTGTAGAGGCTGTCGATCAAACACGAAAATAGTAAAACTGTATGCGAGCATCAGAAACACGAAAACCCTATGCACCTCCATGTGCAGACGTCTTAACGCTGTCGGGGGGGATGCAATTATTGTCAACACTTTCTTTCAGAGGAAGCTTCGAGGACTGGGAGCTAGGAGAGGAAGAAATAAATCTAGAAGATGGCTACTAACCCATCAAAATACAGACGTAGTATTAGTAGTATGAAGAAGTATCTATACCTAATGGCTTTGCTGGTAGCCATTGCTCCTAGCTGTAAGCAAGCAGATAGTCCAATATCCTCTGTAGAGGAGCAAGCACAGCTGCCTAAACACAACGTAAATATCAATTTATCAGGTACGTTTAGCAACTCCGAGGGAGATGTACTGCGTGCCTACATGACACCCACAGACAAGGACGGAATCAAAATCACCTTTGATGAATCAGAGCTGATGAAGGATGGCGCGGAGATAGATCCTGCCACAGGAAAGCGCAAGCGCATAAAGAACACCAACACAGCTCAGCTGACGCTCTATTTTGTAGAAAAATCCGATCTCACCAATGTACAAACTGTAATTGTAGACCCTACCGACTTCCGCAAGAATGCAGATGATTCGTATACGATCGAATTCTTGGGGACTGTTGCTCTCTTAGGAAACTTTGACGCTGGCGAATGGTATGTATCAGGGGGCTACCGCCTACAGAAAAATGAGAATCTCACGTCAGTAGGTGCTACGTATGTAAATGAGCAGGGAAAGATACAGGCTAGAGGCACCACCGATTTTAATGTGCCTTTTGTCTTTGGTTGGACGAAGCTTACAACAAAGACTGACAATGCGTCACTAGCGAGTAACCATGCTCAGCAAATTGCTCTAAAGTTTAAGCCTGATGGGCATATGCTTCGCTATCGTATAGTCAACAATCTTGTTGAGGATATCAAGCTGGGCGTTGTGACCCTCTATTCTGAAGGACTTTCTCTTGGAAGTGGTCCGTTCGTTTACACTTTCCCATCTACGGATAACTTTACAGCTGGTGACCTGCCTCGCATCTCAGTGAAACTAGATGCTAGCAATAGTCAGCGTAACGCAGTTTCTGGTTTTGGTCCAACGGAAGAACTATCTAGTGGTTGGGGGCCTGGTCGTGTGCTCGCTGCAGGTGGCTATATCACCAACTACATACGCTTCAATAACCCTGGCAATCCAGCAGCTAAGGACGCCAGCTTTATGCGTTTCCAGTTTGGTACACTTCCTTTTCCTCAAGGGGAAACTGCTGGAGGGAAGGAGCTAGACCCTCGTGATGTAGTAGATATGCCAGAACCCCTAATTACGGATTTCTATAAAAATGCTTTGCACCTTCCTCTTCAACCTTCGGGGTATATAATGGATCTGTGGCGTGGAGCATCTCTTCAAGAATATGTGGGGTACGATGGTGGAGCTGAGCGCCAAACCTTGGGGCTTCGCAATATGTATCTTCCTAAGGGTCTAATCTTGAATGAGAAAGGAACAGTAAACAACGTTAACTACAAGGTCAACTCTGACCTGATAATTACGGAGTTATACACCACTCTGTATGGAAAGCGTAACGGTGGTAGCTTTGGCTTGATAGAGCTTTATAATCCTACGCTTGATCCGATCGATCTATCCAAGTATGGCTTGGTACGCTTTGGCTATCGCAAGGATGGAAATTCTTACAAGGTGCGTAACTTACCATCTACAAATGAGACGGTTGTAAACGGCAGCGCTGGCTCTACCTTGCTCTCGGATATAGACGGAGCTCTTGTGCTTCCTTTAGACCTAAAGAGTGGAGAGCCTAGTGGAGAGTGGGCTGTCAATAGCTTCAATCGCCCGATACACTTGGCAAATGTTGCGCCTGGTCAGTATTGTCATACACAATCCATTCAGTACACATCATTTACAGGGGGTAACATCAAGTATCCAGGCTTTGCTGCGACTGTCGTAGACTTCGCGACCAAGAACTATATAACAGGACTTAAGCCTATTACTCCTGGGGCTACCGAGATTGGTCCAGGTAAGACGGTGATTGTCCTTTTCGGTGGTTATGCTTCCGATAACTTCGTTCCCAATGAAGAGGATCAAAAGATCTTCGCCAAGATACAAGCGGCCGTGAAAGCTGGCTACTGCGACCATGTCGTGGCTATTGCACACGGTAATAGCTCAGCAAAGCCCCACGAAGCGAAAGCTGGTGTAACAACGGCAGACCTAGGTGATGGCTTCTCGTTGGTGCGTATTGCTAACGAGCCTAATGTATACCGCTTTGGTGTAAATACGGGATCCACCAGCTATAATCGTGTTAAGACTCGTGTCTTTGTGGATGGTACTTGGAACTCTCGTACTTTCGATGGAGGAAATGTTATCAAGGGGCTTATGGACAAGGGTGTGAGTGCTATTATTCGTCGTCCTTATGGACCTTACTTGTGGAATACCGGTTTCCAAGCACCTGATGACCCCAACCGCTACTATCAGAAAGAGTATAGTGTAGACAAGGCCACCTTTGGTGCTCCGTACTTTAGTAGCTATGATGCGGATAAGACATGGTCTGCAGT
>JAXFXP010000185.1:0-8083 GCA_034091595.1 Porphyromonas sp. | reverse complement strand
AAGAAGAGAATGTTTAAGGCGGCGATGAATCCAGCAGACCTCAGAAAGCTTCTCAGAATTTGATGCGGTTGCCCTGTACTAAGGCCCGCCCGAGAGAGCACTCTACAGGAGTATCTCTCGGGCGGGTCTTAGGGCTTGCGTATGTAGGGCTGATGCCCTGTGCTATCCGCTATTATAGCGGTCTTAGTAGTACCTGCATATCGTAGTCCCCGTAAGGCAATTGATATTTAGGCTGAGGCAGAGCCCCCCAGCTATTGTAGCAGCCTAAGCCCATATGGTAGCGGTCTACGAGGACATCGGTATAGCCTGCCGCCTCTACCGTATGGCCGTGGCGCTGCGTCTTGTAGGGGAAGCCGTCCAGCTCCTCTAGGCTATGGCCGAGTGCCGAGGCCTGTAGTGGATAGCTAGCACGTAGCTCTAGCCCACGTCCGCCCTTATCGAGCACACGATAGTAGCGTAGCCCTGTGCGTGCTCCCGTTTCTTGTGGGCGTACATAGGGGTAGTAGAGGTCGGCCACAGTCGTACGATAATGCCCGAGGAGCTGCGAAGTCGCGCGGTCGGCATAGTTCTCATCGGGGCCATAGCCGAAGTACTCCACTTGGTCGTAGCGCTCGGGCATACCTAGGCGCAGGCCGTAGCGGAATAGTGATGGCTTCTGGGCCCCCTCCTTAGCATCCATCGCTTGCGTATAGACAATAGAGCCATCTGCATATATGCGATAGGCGAGGCGCAGTTTAGCCTCTAGGGCGGGTAGCTCTAGCTCGCTCTCTACGAGGACGTGGTCGGTACTCCGCTCCTTGACCTCCAGCGAGAGCAATTTCATCTCTGGCCTGCGCCATAGCTGATAGCGTTGCTGTAGGCCTGCTCCCATGTCGTTGTCGGTGGCAGCACGCCAGAAGTTTGGTCGTAGCTCTCTACCATCGGCAAGTAGCTCCTGTCCCTTGGCCATATATCGAGCGATAAAGCCAGTACGGCGGTCTATGTCTATATGCAGCTGTCCGCCCTTGATGATGAGGTAACGGCGGTCGTTATCCTCTACGCTGAGCGGAGCAATACCTTGCCCCCCTGTGAGCGGAGCGTACTCGCCCTCGGCAAGTACAAACTGCTGATAGGCTAGCTGAGTACCGGCAGGCAGGAGCCCCTCGGCCTCCCGCAGGCTATAGTAGACCTGTAGACTGAGTGTCTGATGTTTGCCTATCCGTGGCAGACGGAACTTGTCGCCGAGCTGAATACGGCCCTTCGCCCCAGGGGCTATAGCAGGCATAGGCATCACACCCGTAGCTAGGGGCTTGCCATCGAGACTAAGTTCGTAGCGAAGGTCGAAGGCCCTAAGGTCTCGGAAGAAATACTCATTATACACCTCTAGCTCCAGATTCTGAGGATTAGCAAGGCTCGTCCAGATACTCTGATGCTGATAGGCTACCTCACGACTGTGTGGGTTGGGGACGCGGTCGGGACTTACGAGGCCGTTGTTGCAGAAATTATTGTCCGCCTTGTAGTCGTAGCGGTTGTAGTCGCCCGCATAGGCGTAAAACATACGTCCCTTGTCGTCGTACTTGCGTAAGCCCTGGTCTACGAAGTCCCAGATGAAACCGCCCTGCAAGACGGGATACTTACGGAAAAGGCCCCAGTACTCATCGAAGCCCCCCATAGAGTTACCCATGGCATGGGCATACTCGCAGAGTATAAAGGGCTTGTCGTGCCCCTCCTCTACGTACTTGAGTAGTTCGTGGGGCTGGCGGTACATACGGCAGTAGATATCCGTGTACTTGAGTCCAGCACGCTCGTACTGCACAGGACGTGTGCTATCCAGGGCCTTCACGGCATCGTAGGCATAGCCGAAGTTCTCACCATCGCCCGACTCGTTGCCCGTAGACCATATAATAATACTGGGGTGATTGCGCAGGAGCTGCACTTGTCGTTCGTTGCGCTCTACGTGTGCTCTGCGCCACTCGGGCTTAGTAGAGAGTGTTTCTTTACCATAGCCCATGCCGTGGCTCTCTACGTTTGCCTCCGACACCACATACAGGCCATAGCGGTCGCATAGCTCGTAGAAATAAGGGTCATTGGGGTAGTGCGAGGTGCGTACGGCATTGATATTAAGGCTCTTCATAATCTTAACATCTTGCTCCATGCGCTCACGGCTCACGACGTAGCCTCCATCTGGGTCTAATTCGTGTCGGTTGACCCCCTTAATAAGTATAGCCTTACCATTGACAAGGAGTTGGGAATTCTTGATCTCGATATGGCGGAAGCCTACCTGCTCACGTATTACCTCGTGGGGCGTACGCAGGGTCAGCTCGTAGAGATAGGGAGTCTCGGCTGTCCAAGGCTTTACTCCCGGTATTTCAGCCTTGACCTCGCTCTGTCCTGCCGCTATTTTGCCCGAGTGGACTACACGTCCCTCGGCATCGCGTAGCTCGTAGTCCGTGGCGAAGGAGCCACGTTTCTGTAGACGAATACCCAAGAGTCCGTTCTTATAGTCCCCGACGAGGTCCTGCGTTAGCTGTAGGTCCTCTATGCGTGATGTTTCGCGGGCATAGAGATATACCTCACGTGCGATACCGCTGAGACGCCAGAAGTCCTGACTCTCTAGGTAGGTACCCGTACTCCAGCGGTCTATCTGCATAGCGATGAGGTTGCTAGAGCCTGGACGCAGATATTTAGTAAGGTCGAAGACTGCGGGTAGCTTGCTGTCCTCGCTATAGCCCACATACTTACCATTGACCCATAGGCGCAGGGCTGAGGTGGCGCTACCGACGTGGATGAGGATTTGCTTACCTGCCCAAGCACGTGGTACCTCTACCATACGGCGGTAGCTGCCTATGTGGTTGTTTTGGGCGGGGAAGTAAGGCGGATTGTTTTGGAACTGGTTATGCCAAGGGTAAGGCTCATTGGCGTACAAGGGGTCGCCATAGCCGTTCATCTCCCATATGCCAGGTACGGGCATCTGGGCCCAGCTGCTGTCATCGTAATTAGGGAGGTAGAAGGTCTTGGGGCGAGCCGTCTCGTGCTTTACCCAGTGGAAGCGCCATAGCCCATGTAGGGACATATAGTGCTGGCTCTGGCGGTAGTCGCTCGGGCTCTCGCCCTTGGGGAAGGCGAAGAAGTCGCTGTGTAGCGGGTAGCGGTTCTCGCTTGTGAATGTAGCACTCGGCTTGTGCCACTGAGCGAGCATCGTAGTGGCAGTGCCTAGGAGCGCTAGGCCTAATAGGCTGAGTTTTCTCATGGAGGTATGATTAAGGGTGATATAGATTGCCTGTAGGAGACCGTGCAGCGGTCTCCTACAGGCGTTAAGACTGAGGGCGAAGGGCGTTTACTCGTGTAAATGACCGAATAAGCCCGACCACGCAGTGCGAGCGGAGCTAATGTCGCAAACAACGAAGCGAATGCCGTGTTATGCAATAGTCTCTGTAGGGGTATCGTGATAGAGTAGATAGCCCCTCCGTCCAATGTGTCCCAACACATCCGGAGGGAGGGCCTATAGCTCTGTTTGCCTTACTTAGGCTATACTTTCGGCGCTTACACTGGGTGCAATTTTCTTGACTAGCCCCTGCAGCACATTGCCTGGTCCGAGCTCGGTGAAGTGTTCGGCACCATCAGCGACCATGGCTTGCACGCACTCGGTCCAGCGTACGGGCGCTGTCAGCTGGGCGATGAGGTTAGCCTTGATTTCCTCGGGCGCAGTTACTGCCGTGGCCGTTACATTCTGATAGATGGGGCAGCGTGGCGTAGCGAAGGCTGTCTCCTCGATAGCCTTGGCAAGCTCCTCGCGTGCGGGCTCCATCAGAGGCGAGTGGAAGGCTCCACCGACCTTGAGCGGGAGGGCACGCTTGGCACCGGCAGCTTTCAGTAGCTCGCAGGCACGCTCTACACCGGGTACAGTACCCGATATCACGAGCTGACCTGGGCAGTTGAAGTTGGCAGCTACTACTACCTCGTCCTCTATCTGGGCGAGCACCTCTACCACCTTGGCGTCCTCTAGACCGAGGACAGCGGCCATCGTAGAGGGGCGTAGCTCGCAGGCCGCCTGCATCGCTAGGGCGCGCTTGCTCACTAGGCGCAGACCATCCTCGAAGTTCAGAGCCCCCGCAGCCACTAGAGCCGAGAACTCACCGAGCGAATGACCCGCCACCATATCGGGGCGAAACTCCTCTCCGAGGCATAGGGCACGGATTACCGAGTGTAGGAAAACGGCAGGCTGTGTAACCTTGGTTTGCTTGAGCTCCTCGTCCGTCCCTGCGAAGAGGATATCCGTAATGCGGAAGCCTAGGATCTCGTTGGCCTGCTCGAATAGCTCCTTAGCCTGTGGATAGTCGTCATAGAGATCTTTCCCCATACCCACGAATTGGGCACCTTGTCCGGGGAATACATAAGCGTGTTTACTCATCTGTTTTATTTTGTACTGTTTGTTATTGTTGTCTATGTAGCTTAGCCCCTAGAGAGCCTAGCTTCTAGGGGCTAAATAGTTTGTAGTGCATCTACACGAGCTCTAGGGCACGGCGTAGTACCTGCCATGTACGCTCTACGGTAGCGATGTTGACACGCTCGTCTGGGGAGTGTGGTGAGCGGATTGTAGGACCGACGGAGATCATATCCATATCGGGCATAACGCCCTGTATAATACCACACTCTAGGCCGGCATGTATTACCGTAACCTTCGGGGTAACGCCCAGGACTTCCTCGTAAGCTTGGGTCATAGTATGTAGGATAGGGCTCTGTGCGTTGGGGGCCCAACCGTTGTACGAGCCGTCGAAGCGTACCGAGGCACCACAGAGGAGCATGATGCTCTCGATAGACGAAGCGACAGCGTACTTGCGACTCTCTAGCGAGCTACGCACTAGGAAGTAAGCTACGAACTGTCCTCCGCCTAGGCTAATGCGTGCCATATTGGTAGAGCTCTCTACGATCTCGGGGAAGTCTCGTAGCGTACTCATAGGGCCATTGACGCAGCCCTCGATGGCATTGAGGACGCCATCCTGTATCTCCTCGGGCACTACTGTGGCGGGTAGCTCGGTCTGCTCTAATTGCAGTTTGATGCCGTCCTCGACACCTGCGAACTCAGTGGTGAATACCTCCTGATAGTCGCTGGCAAGCTCCCAGAGGCCATCGGCTTCGTCTGCGGGGATGGTAACGACGGCAAAGGCTTCGCGTGGGATAGCATTGCGCAGAGAGCCGCCCTCGAAGCTGGCTACACGTGCGCCACAGCTCTGTACGGCATCCTTGAGGAAACGGTTCATCAGCTTGTTGGCATTGGCTCTACCGAGGATGATGTCCATCCCCGAGTGGCCACCCTTGAGACCCGTTAGGCTGACGCGTACGGCTACATCGCCCTCTGGCACTGGCTGTTCATCTTTGTACTCTAGGCTAGCCTCTACGTCCATCCCTCCAGCGCAACCGATGAAGAGCTCACACTCGTCCTCGCTGTCTAGGTTGATGAGGATATTACCACGGCTAAAGCCTGGCTGTAGGCCGTTGGCCCCGACCATACCGACCTCTTCATCGATAGTGAAGAGCGCCTCGATAGGCCCGTGTTTGATATCGTCAGCTGCAAGTACTGCCATAGCATAGGCTGCTCCTATACCATTGTCAGCCCCGAGGGTAGTACCTCTAGCGCGCACCCACTCACCATCGATATAGGCATCGATAGGGTCTGTAGTGAAGTCGTGCTTGGTAGCGCTGTTGGCCTGTGGTACCATATCGAGGTGGGCCTGTAGCGTTACGATGGGCTTAGACTCCATACCAGCTGTGGCGGGCTTGCGTATAATCACGTTGCCTACAGCATCACGCTCCGTTTCTAGGCCGAGGCGCTTACCGAGAGCCATAACGTACTCCTCGGAGGCCTTGGTGTAACCCGTCGGACGAGGGATCTGCGTCAAGTCATAAAAGAAGCTCCACACAGCGGTGGGCGATAGCGATTTGATTTCGTTAGCCATAATAGCTTGATATTTATAGGTTAGCTTCCCTCGGCATTAGGTGTTATTTGGTCTATTGCCGAGCTCAAATACTCTCACAAAGATACATAATTATAAGCAACCTAGTAGGATGATATCCGACGATGAGTGAGACGTATGCGGGGCTGGGCAACCGTAGGGAGCTAAGCGACCATAAGCACAGTAGGAGCTTGTCTTGCAATAGCTCATTAGGCTCGGAGTCGTATCTATTGCCCTTCGGCTACGAACAGGTCTATGCTAGAGCTACCGAGCCTCTAGAGCACTGTAAACATTATCAGTCTGATAGAGGCCTAGGCTGTCAACTATTTCCGGGAAAAGACAGAGTCCTACGTTGCCTAGCGAGTGCAGTCTTGTACACCCACTAGTGTACAGGTGTTCACCGCTAGCAGCACAGCTGCCGAGCTATGCTGCGGGAGTTATATCCCTCGTGGGGAGCGTAGTACTTGGTCATTGTGATAAATATGTTAACTTTGCTAGAGCTATAAGCAAGTCGCTCTACAATAGTGCCGTAGGTCTCATACTGTACACGATAGCAATAGCCTACTAAACACCAAAGATAAAGACTACAATGGACACACAAAAGACTACAATGGACACACAACAAGTCTCCGAACAGGGAGGAATGTACGCTCCTAGCGCCAAGCAACAGCGCAACTCATTTCTAATCAAAATCCTACTACTAGGGCTCGTTACACTCGGGCTACTCATCCCATTGCTGATGGCCAATGGCTTAATCACGGAGCGCAAGCAGAACTCAGAGGAGGCTATCTCCGAGGTAGCTCGTGCCTGGGGTGGCGACCAGCTCCTTGTAGGCCCAATGTTGCAGATACCCTATCTGCAGGGTATTCGCTCGGAGGGCAGTAGCAAGGTGGAGTATCACACCAACTATATCTACCTAATGCCCCAGCAACTAGATGTCAAGGGCGATGTACAGGCAGAGACCAAGAAGCGCAGTATCTACACTATCCCTATCTACAATAGTACGATACAGCTATCGGGGCACTTCGACCTCAGGATGCTACAGGAGGCTCCAGGTCTGCCCGCAAACTTGGAGCTCGACAAAGCCTCCATCGTGATGGGCATCTCTGAGACTAAGGGCATTAAAGAGCAAGTTAGCATCAGTCTCAATAATGAGCTACACAAACTACAGATCAACGCAGAGGGTGTCAAGGTAAACCTCGGAGCTGAGTACTATGGGGATGCAGATGTCGTAGAGCCTAGCTATGATACAGGGCGAGCGCTACTGTCTGCGCCCTATTCGCTTGCCAACCTTGACGAGGCTAAGCCTATCAGCTTTACAGCTACGCTAAGTCTCGGGGGCTCGCGTAGTCTCTCGCTAGCTCCCGTAGGGACGGAGAGCAAGTTTGCAGTTAGTAGTAATTGGCCCTCGCCATCCTTCCAGGGCAACTTCCTACCAGACAGTAGTAGTATAGCTCAGACGGGCTTCTCGGCAGGCTGGAGCATCGTCGACTACAATCGTAGTTATAGCGCTGTCGTTAAGTACGAGGACAGTGATGTCTTTGGGCAAAACGTGGCCCGTGTGCATTTCTTCCAAGAGCGAGACCACTACACGCAGAGCGACCGTAGTACTAAGTATGGGATCTTGATAGTCCTCCTAACCTTCGTGTCTATCTTCTTTATCGAGATGGCGATGCGTGCGCATAACGTGAGCATCAATATCTTCCACTATCTGCTGGTAGGCTTAGCCTTGGTGCTCTTCTATTCGCTGCTGATATCTATCAGTGAGCTTATCGGCTTTGGCTGGGCTTATCTCATATCCTCGGTGATGACGATTGGTCTGGTGGGGCTCTTCTTCCGCTCGCTCCTCCCCCCAGGTAAGCATGCGCTGATCCTCGTAGGTATTATGAGCTTCCTCTATCTACTGGTGTACTTACTCATCCAGATGACCACCTATGCGCTACTAGCAGGTAGCCTCGGTCTCTTCGTCATCCTCGCCATCGTGATGTATGTATCGAGCCGATTGATTAAGTAGCATTAGTTGCATATTTAGAGACAAAAAGCTTACCTTTGTGTCATCAAGGACAAAAGGGGTGCCTTGCGCCTAGATGCGCTCCCGAGCGGAGCCTCTAGCGCCCTAAGGCTGAGAGTATACCCTCAATACCTGATCC
>JAXFXP010000184.1:0-14827 GCA_034091595.1 Porphyromonas sp. | reverse complement strand
AGGCAAATGGCGGAGCTCTCCCTTTATGGGCTTATCCGAGATAACAACGGGATAAGTCTTGCCCTCATACTTGATGTGCAGACTTTTGAGTAGTTCTTCACGCTCTGGGTTATCCTCCGACAACAGATCATTGCCTTGGCTGTCCCGCAGGTCGAATACCAGCATAGGCGAAGAGATGTCGTAGATAACAGGTTCGTCATAATCGGTAGGGCCTTCGCTCTTACACCCGAAAAGGCCTAGAATGACCAGCAACACTAATCCTAGCTGTCGTAATCTTAATGTGTACTGCATAATATAATTGCTACATGGGTTATTATCCTGAGCATAAAGTTAGCAAAAAGCGGGAAATTATCGAGGCTCCATTACTTGCTCGTACTAAGACATCTACCCATATAAAGGTGTGCTACCAAGCGGTAGCACAAGCCCGAAATCGGTAGCACAAATTGTGCGGATAATGTCAAATAATGCGGTTTTTCGCACCCTCTGGAGGGGTCATATATGGGTCAATATAGCCAGCTAAATAAAACAGAGGCGGTTACATTGCATTTGTAACCGCCTCGTCCGTGAGTCGCCTGGGGTTCGAACCCAGGACCCCATCCTTAAAAGGGATGTGCTCTGCCAGCTGAGCTAGCGACTCTACCCAATAGCAACTCTTTTACCGAATTGCGTTGCAAAGGTAGTCAATCTATTCGATATATGCAAGAGCCACTCAAAGATAGAGGGCCTAAGCTCTCCGAGCCTATGTGTTCCAACCTCTCCTGCATATACAACAAGGCGGCTAAGAATAATCTTAACCGCCTTGCAAGTGAATAAAATGGCATACTACGACTATAAAGACTCTACATGCCAATCAAGCACAAGGACTTTATATCATGGTACAACCTCGCTACTCCTCGAGAAAGCGCTTAAGCGACTCAATTAGCAACTCAGAGTGCTTGTAGAGGTCTACGACATTCTCTATCTTATGCTTGACTTGTCCGCCTCCATCTTGCAGGAAGGCGAGCGATTTGTTCGTTTCCGAGTTGAGGTATAAGCGACAGATATTCTTCAGTCTATTGTCGTCTAGGATAATCGTAAAATACGACTGAGCGTCTCGGTAGTATATGCGTGCTGGGTCTACGTAGGGAGCGAGGATAGCCCTAACAATTCGATAGCCTTCTAGCTCCTCCTCTGTGGTAACAATACCGCTATCATCGACTGGTGCGCTTGCGTCTTCATCTTTAGCCTCAGAGCTGGCACTCTCTAGGCTTATAGCTGTATTTAGCCTCGTAGATATTACCTCGCTTATATGCTCGCTTATTGCACGTTTTACTAGGGTGGAGAATTGCTCTACAGCTTTGGCTGTGAATTGTCCATCGTACACCTGCTTACCGAGTAGCTTAACGAGTTCCTGAGACGGGCTAGAGAATTCGCCCGCTATTATCTTCTTTAGCTCACTCATATACTTCAGCTCGCTGGCAGAGCTAAGAATGCTATCGATATCGAAGTAGGATTTATGGAATTTTTTTAGCTCCTCGATATGGCTATCCCTCAACTTGCCTAGGTCTACCTCTAGGAAGGGCGTTTCGTCCATCTTATTAGGCGTAGAAAGGTCGCTATAGAATCGATATACAATGCCGTTAGTAAGCACCCCGAACTTTGCCTTTGATACGTGGAAGTATCGGAGTAGTTGATTGTCGTGCAGGTTGAGGTTTTGCGCCCAGTGCTTGCACTCTATTAAGATGATAGGCTCGCCGTCCTTGGCTATGCAGTAGTCGATTTTCTCCCCCTTTTTAGTGCCTATATCACAAGTCATCTCTGGTATCACCTCAGTCGGGTCGAACACGTCATACCCGAGCATATGCAGAAAGGGCATGACAAAAGCAATCTTTGTAGCCTCTTCGGTCTCTGTGCTTGCTTTGAGCTTATCGATTTTTTCAGCGAGCTGTTTCAGTTTGTCCTTGAAGTCCATATTAGTATATGTTGATTGGTGTTACATCATCTCATATCTATTAGTCAGAGCATATCGTTCTGCGTCTGCCATAAACAAGTCGCCATATCTTTGGCTTCTTCGCTATATCCTTTATCTATAAATGTATAATCAGAGTATCTTTTGTGTGCTACCGCTCGGTAGCACAAGCCCTAAATCAGTAGCACAAGTTGTGCAATAATACCAAATAGCACGCTATTTTGCACCCTTTGGAGGGGGCATATAGGGGTTAACAACAACTAAATAAAATAGAGGCGGTTATATCGAAATACAACCACCTCTATAGTGACCGAGATGGGATTCAAACCCATGACCTTCAGAACCGGAATCTGACGCTCTATTCAGCTAAGCTACTCGGCCGGGAGACTGCGAGGGGATGGTCCGCCCGCTCGCAGTGCAAAGATACAACTATTTATACCAACATACACCACGCTCCGCTGTCATTTCCAGCTCTAGGAGGCCTCCACGCTGAATAGTCTTCAGGTCAAGGCTCTTGTGTGGGTAAGGTTTACCATTAAGGCGAACAGACTTAATATACTTATTCTCAGCCGATAGCCCCTTAGCACGGATCGTAAAAGGCTTGGCACCTAGAGGAGCTATCTGCATCTCTGGGAACAAAGGCGAAGTTATCAGATAATCGTTGCTCGCCTCTACAGGGTACAGACCAATAGCACTCATCACATACCATGCCGACATCTGGCCGCAGTCTTCGTTGCCACAGATACCATCGGGCTTATCCGTGTATAGTCTCGTCAGAATATCGTGCACCAGCTCTGTCGTACGCCAGGGCTGACCCGCATAATAATAGAGGAAGGGGACGTGATGCCCAGGCTCGTTGCCATGCGCATACTGCCCTATCATACCTGTCGAGAAGATGGGTAACTCTATATGACTAGGCGTCTCGTCAGCGAAGAATTTGTCTAGACGCTGTACGAACTGCTCGCGTCCGCCCATCATCTCCATAAGCCCCTCGGGGTCGTGCTGCGCACTCCATAGATACTGATAGGCATTGCTCTCTGTGACATCCTCGGTATAAGCGAAGGGGTCGAAATCGCCCTTGAAGTCCCCATTAGCCAAACGAGGGCGCAGGTAGCCCGTCTTGGCATCCCAGTGGTTGCGGTAGTTGCGTGCGGCCTTGTAATAAGCTTGTGCCTCCGCCTTATAGCCCAGATAGTCTAGGATACGTGCCCCTGCCCAGTCGTCGTAAGCATACTCGAGCGTCAGCGATAGACTCTCTTTGTGCACATCGCTAGGCACGTAGCCCAGACGACGATACTCCTCCATAGCACGATAGCCCTTGCGATTGAGTGTCGAGAGGACAGTACGGCGTAGCGCCTCCTTATCCTTGGGCTTGTAGATACCTGCCTCTAGTGCTGCTGCGATAACGGGTAGCGAGTGATGCCCTATCATCATATCCGTCTCGCTGGCCCACATATTCCAGATGGGTAGATGCCCCTTATTCTGATGGCCAAACTCTACAAGCGAATGTACCATATCTCGGTTATATCTGGGCAGAATGATATTGTACATCGGGTGTGCTGTACGATAGGTATCCCAGAGCGAGAAGGTACTATAATGCTTACCCTTGCCTCTGTGTATCTTGCTATCGGGTCCTCTGTAAGCACCATCTACATCGCTATATACGGTGGGGCAAATCATAGCGTGGTACATAGCTGTATAGAAGGTACGTGCCGTAGCGAGGGCTGTCGCCTGAGGGATACGAATCGTCTCTAGATGGCGCTCCCAGGCTGATGCTACCTTAGCCTGATAGGCAGCAAAGCTCGGTGCACGCTCGGCTATATAGTTGCGTCGGGCAGCCTCCTCGCTGACACCCGAGAGTGCTGTCTCTACGACAATCTCATCCCCTGCCTGCACCGAGTAATGCAGTCTAGCCGTATAGCCCCAGCCCTGCTGCGCCTTGGTGTCGGGATGATAGAGCGGGATGCTATCCAGCTCTATCCGCTTGGGTGCACGGCTTAGGCATGTATAGAAGTACACGCGCTGTCCCCTAGCCCAGCCATCGCTATAGCGGTAACCCTGTATCTCGCGACGGCTAGCGTCCCAACGCAGCCCCGAAGCCTCTGTGCGGTCCCAATTGGTAGCCTTAGCTAGGTCTAGATACACGACAGCCGAATCGCTAGCCCTATTGAAGCGATACTGCTGCACCCCTATATGCTCGGTAGCCGTCAGCGTTACACGTATATCGTAGGGTTCTAGGAGGACGGAGTAATGCCCCGCACTGGCCTCCTCTTGGCTGTGCCGAAACTTAGCGTGTACACCCAGTGGTGCCTCGGCACGCAGGGCCGGCTCGATAACCGGCATAAAGCTAATGTCGTAGAGATCGCCAGCTCCTGTACCGCTCAGATGGGTATGACTAAAACCTGCAATAGTGCTATCTGGATAAAAGTAGCCAGCGATACGATCCCAGCCCGGCAAACCGTTATCGGGACTCAACTGCACCATCCCGAAGGGCGAACTGGCACCTGGATAAGTATTACCGACCCAATCGGTACCAATCAGTGGGTCTACTAGCTTACTGCGCTTATAGCGCCTCTCTAGGGAGAAGCTCATCAGTATAGCCCCAAGGGCTAGGAGGGAGAGGTATTTCAGTTTCATTCTATCACTATGGAGCCAAGTGCTCGTCGTTATGCTAAACAAAGATATTCAAAACAAAGGTATTCCCGATGCTTCACCTAGCATAATAGCATTCTTCTAGATGTATCTAAAAAGGCTGACCTGGTAGTGCAGGTCAGCCTTTATCGTTGTTTCGCCAATCAACTAAGAAGGATTTTTACGTAACCATTCTAGACGACGTTGGTCTGGCAGATGCCTAACCGTAAAGTCTGAGAAGCGAGCACGGAATCCCTTACCGTCTGGAGAAGCGGCCACGGGGCCTACCTGTAGCGGCACATTGTCTTGCATCCAGAGCGTGCGCATCATCGTATAGTCTCTGTCGTCTAGACTATAGAATAGCTCGATGGCATCGAGGCGACGCACAGCTTTGAGCCAGATATACGGTACGGGCTTATCGAGGGGGATGACGCTCCAGTCCGAGGTGCGATGCGTAACCACAGCCGAAACATTATACTTGCCATCAACGAACTCAATGCCAAACTTCACATAGTTCTCGTGGTCAAGACGTATCATCAGACCAGCCTGGTCAAAGCGCACCTTGTAGTCCCCACTTACCTTTATCTTTGTCTCGAATTCGCCACCATAGGTAGCATAGAGGAAAGGGCCATCATCGACCGTAAAGCCATAGTGCGAGACACGCCAGTAATCGGTCTGCCCAGGTACGTCTATCTCTAGCACCTTATCCTTAATCAGGTAGGAGCTAGGCTCATTGAACCACTGCATCTTATCGAGGCTCTGCGCTTGGGCCGTTAGGCCGTATGCTGCTACTAAGGTAGCGAGCAGGTATTTTACACTTATCATCGTATACTTAATCTTAGTTGGTAATCACCCGCAAAGTAAGCTAGTATTTGCTAAGCAGACAATAGTGATTTATAACTAGCACGCACCAACCTAAAGGCTCACCTGCGCTTATCCACAGGCTCAAGCTCAAGCAATTAGCCCAAGCTTGCGTGCTACTCCTACAGCCTCGGCACTATTCTGGCAGTGTAGCTTACGCAAGATATTCTGACGATGATTGTTCACCGTATTAGTACTAATCTGCAGGCGATCCGCAATCTGCTTGCTCGCTAGCCCCTGCGCAATCATCCCTAAGACTTCGCACTCACGCGGTGAGAGAAAGTCTGTCCCCATCGTTTTATAGTCCCCTATACGCTGATCTCTAAGAGCATCGAAGATACCGCTGAGACCCTGCTGCTCCTGAGCCATCGTATAAAGGCAGAGAGACAGTGATACATGTCCCTCCAAGTCATAAGCAAGATAATAGATGCGATGGCGTAGCATGACATAGCTGCCGTCCCCGAGGCGAAAGCGTAGAAAATGCTGTAGGTAATAGTCCGGACGCTGCTCTTGGGGCTGAGCCAACATATAGGCGTGATAACACAACTCCCAGGCTATCTTGTCCGTCAGATCCTCGGGGTGTAGTTGCTCTAGTATGACCTGCTCCCAGATAGACTCTACCTCCTCAGAAACAGCTTCGGTCTGTAGCCCAAGCACTTGTCCTAGGCGCCCGTAGCAAATATAGCTCTTGGCCCGCACCATATCGCTGAGCACAACTAGAGCACGCTCCACTTCGGCATAGTATCGTGCAAGACTCTGTGCTTCCTGATAACGAGCCTCCACAGCACTATCGAGGACAAAGTCTGCCCTCAACAGTTGCTTATTCAGTTGCTCTTGCCCTATGTTCTTATCCATACTCTGAACATCTTATTCGTAATACAAAGATAACATAGTCCTCGGAGCTATCCCGATGCCAAGCTCAGAAGCCCTCTCGGCGACCTATTAGGCAGCCACTTGCCCGCCTACCGAGTGGCCCGAGCTCCGCCTAATAGGTCGCCGAATATCCGCCTAGTAGGCGGGCAAGTGTGCATTAGTTACTAAACGAGCACAGCGTACAGCCACACAGTTCATCTAGATCGACTAGGGAAACCTAGGCTATTAATAACGCAACTCCAGCCTAGGACGCAGTAAGCACCCTAGGCTGGAGTGTAGAGAAAGGGCATTGCCCCACTAAGCGAAAAACAGATAGGTCGCCAGCACAGCCGCAATACAGCCCGCAAGGTCTGCGAGCAGAGAGTATCCGAGGACATAAGAGCTACGCTTAATACCGATAGAGCCGAGGTACAGAGCTATCACATAGAAAGTAGTATCACAAGCACCCTGCACAGTGCAAGCCAGGCGTCCCACAAAGCTATCCGCCCCATAGTTTTGCATAGCATCGACCATCAGCCCACGAGCACCGCTACCACTGAGGGGTTTCATCAGCATTGTTGGTAAAGCCTCCACCCAGCTAGTATCCAGGCCCAGCCATGAGACTACAGCAATCAAGCCCGAGGAGAGCAAATCCATAGCCCCCGAGGCTCGGAAGACCCCAATACCAACCAACATAGCAATAAGGTATGGTATAATGCCCACGGCCGTAGTAAACCCTTCTTTAGCCCCCTCGATAAATGCGTCGTAAACATTCACACCCCGACGCAGTCCCGAAAGTAAGAAAAGTATCATCATCCCCACCAACATTAGGGCTGAAACTCCCCCACTGACACGGCTAAAGACATCTAGAGGCACAGCAGTAGAGGCGTAGTAAATGCCCCCAAAAAGGAGTGCTATGACAGCATAGACGAGCAGTAGAGGACGAGCAAGCAAATTGATACGCTGGCGCAGCCCCACCAGTAGCATGGCCGTGAGCGTCGAGACTGTCGTAGCCAGCAATATTGGGATGAAGACATCAGCAGGATTGCTTGCCCCAGCCTGCATACGGAAGGCTATTATCGAGGTAGGTATGATGGTTAGACCACTTGCGTTGAGAGCTATGAACATCATCATCGCATCGCTAGGCTCATCCTTCTTGGGGTTCAGCTCTTGCAGAGCATCCATCGTCTTGAGACCTAAGGGTGTAGCGGCATTATCTAGACCAAGGATATTAGCTGAGATATTCATAAAGATATTTCCCATAGCGGGATGGCCCTTGGGCACAGAAGGGAAAAGTACCGAGAGGATAGGCGACACCAGACGGGCGAAGGTATCGATGAGGCCACTGCGCTCGGCTATCCTCAGAAAGCCCAGCCAAAGAGCCAATACGCCCGTCAGGTAGAGGGAAATCTCGAAGCCTTTCTTACTCTGGTCGAACGTCGCTGACATAATACGTTCGAAAACCGAGAAGTCTCCCGAGAGACACAGTGCCACCAAGGCCACTACGCCCGCTACCAGAAAGAAGGCGATGAATATATAGTTAAGTACCATTTATTATATATGGGGATATCTATCTGCCCGCAAAGATACAGAGATTGGGCACATCAGATATAGAGCGCCCGACAATCTAGGCCCTCAGACTCCCTTAGTGAAGTAAAAATTTGAGGTCATACACCTCTTGATGCCCCTCCTTATTACGCAGATAAACGGCTAGAATGGCTACAGTAGCTCGAGGGACTAAGGACTGCAATTCTTGACGAGGATTAGCCTGCAAAGCCTTCAGCCATCCAAGGCATTCGCCCTCGCCCAGCGATGCGACCAATGCACCATCTAGGGAGTACAGACGGACGAAAGCCTTACTCCCCTCCTCTGCCTCAAGGCGCTTGATGATCTGATGTAGCCTTTCTGTCTCATCACCTAAACTTTGCTCTGCAAAGCTCCCGCCTGTAGCCTGAGAGTTGGGAGCTGTAGGGGTGGCATAGCCTTGCTCCTTACGGGCAGGCACCCACTCACTGGGCATTGGGCCGAGCCCGACACGCTCTAGTGAGACACCACGACGAGAGCGTAGCCCCTTGGGCCAGGAGGCACTATCATAGACGAGTTGATCTACGAGCGTCTTGCCTCTATATAGCTGTAGTACGAAGCCGGCATTGCGTAGCTGTGGCAGATTAGCCTGTATTATCTTACTAGCATCTGCCGCAGGGTAAGCGCTTAGGACTTGCTCGGGCGAACGAGTCAGTACGTAGTACTCCCCAGGGCTAAGAAGCTGACTGATACGACTCATAGAGTAGCGCTTTATACTCAATGTGTCTATCCCTAATCCTATGCTGTATTGTTCAAGCGACGTGCTTATATCTCCGCAGTGATATAGCTCTAGATACTCTACAGAGCCCGAGAGCGGATTAGCCATCACTTCGCTGAGGAGAAAGTCTGTCGATGGCGTAGCACTAGGCGCACTAGGCTCCTCTGTCTCGGGCTGTCGTTCACCCTCCTCTGCAGGGGCTCCGTGCATCAGACTAAGCTCCGAGAGATAAACGCCCTGCCGATACTGCTGTGTGTAGGCCGAGTAGATACCGAGTGCACTCTGACTGGGGAGCGAGGTTGGGTACTCTGTCTGAGCCACCAAATCGAGCATACCAGCCTCACGCCCTGACAGGTAGAGCAATAGGTCTCCTCTAGCGCTACGTCGCACCCGATAGTGCAAGCCCTGTGCTAACTCTGTCGCCAGGACACTATGCTCTAGAAGTATGTGATCTCGGGCTCGGTCATGCCTATATCCCTCGGGGATTGCCTCTAGGCTTATCTCCCGAAGGCTTAGGTTATGCACCCCAGCCGTAAAGCATAGCGCTAGATAGCGCAGGCGGTGAGCCTCGCCCTCTAGCCGTGCAAGCAAAAGGCAGGTATAATTATAGTCTGTAGGGTGCCGTTCTAGACGGAGTAAGCCCTGCCAAGAGCAATCCTCGGCAAGGCTTACAGGAGTATGTATGAGGCTCGTCGTGCGTGCTGTGCGTGCTGTGAGCGCTATCGCTCCATCCACGACACTGTAGTCGGCTCTGTCGCCAGTCCAGGCAGTGGGCAAGACGCCCTCGTGGCCGAGCTCGGCCTGCCAGACCACACGCTGTGCAGATAACCTTCCTACGACAAGTAGAAGTACGGCGCATAAGACCAAAAGAATTGATGATAGGCGCTGCATAGCTGCTTAATATTATGTTTTATAATCCTAGAGCCTGCCTAATAAGAGCATAGGCCTCAGCATTGAGGTTGTATCCGTCTGTAGTATAGCGGAGGTCTAGCTTGCCGTATGCATTGCAGAGCATCTCATTGAGAGGGATGTACTGGACCTCAGACAGAATCCCTACAGCAGCACGCATAAGAGGGTTGAATTCATCCCATAGTCTATTGTCGCAGTCCACACGGAAGTGAGTCTTTGGCAGCTCCAATACCGAGATGTGGCACTTAGGGTTAAGACGTCGTACAGCTCTTATCAGCTCGAGGGTATGCTCTACCAATTCGATGGGGCGACAGCGTTGCTTACGTAAGTCATCACGACCTATGGCCAGGAGGACTCGGTCTGCAATCCTCGTTCCAGGAGCTAGCACTAGCTCGGGATATTCGCGTGTCGAGATAGCCGTAACCGAGAGGTCTTGTAGCTCACCAGCATCACTCAGGCTAAGCTCCCATTGACTAGCGAAGGAGTCTCCGATAAGTGTCAAATCTGCCGAATGGACGAGTGCAGGGTGCAAGCGCCTTACATCTTTTAGTACCTGTTTGTGCAGCAGCTCCTCACGCTTGGACTGAGCCACGAGGAAGTAGAAGTGTTCGAAGTCGTCTCGGTCATCGATATCCACAGCCCATTTCTTGTCCATTTTGTATGCCATCGAGCGGGGTCCATAGAAATGCTTCTGCTCTAGATAGGCAGCTATTTTGGCTACGAAATACAGTCCATTAGGAGCATACTCGATAGGGTAATTCTGTCTACGATAGGTCGAGTAATCGATATTCCACTCCGACATGGCCCCCTCATCATCGATAGCGTGAAGGAGCACCAAAGGTTTACTGCTCATAGACACAGAGGCGGCGAAATCGAATCGTTCGCTCCTAGCCTCAAACTGCTGACAGAGGTCCACCGTATGTTCCACTAAGCGTAGCGGATTGGTCGGCTGGAAGAGGACAAAGTAGTCATAGCGCTCTCCTAGCTGCAGGCTCTCTATAACCTCACGCAGGGCATCGTAGCTCGTAGCCGTATCGCTAGCCAGGTGGTCCGGGCGACGGTGCATCGTGATGGGGTAATGGCTCAGAGCTGAGATGTACTCCTCTGAGTCCGTAGTAAGTATCACTTCGTCGAAGACTGCAGAGTCTAGGGCATTCTCGATGGTATAGGCAATGAGAGGCTTACCATAAACCATGAGCATATTCTTGTCCACAAGGCCCTTCGACCCGCCTCGTGCTGTGATAATGGCTACTTTACGCATAGTCGTAAGTATCAGTAATTAGTGGATAACTATAAAAATACAGAGTAAAGGTAGTAAAAAGCTGTAAACTAAACTACAAGCCTCACACCCTTACTCTGTATTCATCTAGGAGCTTAGCCCCTACTAATCATCTCCTTAGCCCTGTGCCTTAGCCCACTCGTAGGCCTTGCGGAAGGCAATTATCCAGGGACTAACCTCATGCTCGAGGCGCTCGGCCTCGGGATAGTAGGCGCAAGTCCAGGGGAAGATAGCACGCTCTGGGTGAGGCATCATAGCCAAGTGTCGTCCGTCCTGTGAGCATAGGCCTGCTATGCCCTCTGGCGAACCATTGGGATTCGCAGGGTAGGCTTCGTAGGCGTACTTCGCTACGATATGGTACTTGCTACTCTCATAGGGCAAGTGGAACTTACCCTCACCGTGTGCTATCCAGATACCGAGCTCTGAGCCTGCAAGGTCTCGGAGCATCACTGACTCATTAGCAGGTATCGTTAGCGATACGAAGCTAGACTCAAATCGTCCACTGTCGTTGTGCTGCATCTTATGCTTATCGGTATGCTCGGGATACATCAGCTCTAGCTCTGCCATCAGCTGGCAACCATTACAGATGCCGAGACTAAGGGTGTCGGGGCGTGCATAGAAGCGGTCGAGCGTTGCCTTGGCGGTAGCGTTGAATAGAATACCTGCTGCCCAACCCTTGGCTGATCCGAGAACATCACTATTGGAGAAGCCTCCACAGAAGACAATCATACGTACGTCCTCTAGAGTTTCGCGCCCGCTAGTAAGATCCGTAAGGTGTACATCCTTGACATCGAAGCCCGCCAGCCACAGCGCATAAGCCATCTCACGGTCGCCATTAGTTCCCTTATCGCGGAGAATAGCAGCACGCACGCCACTACGCTCCTTACGATCTGGGTCTAGCCCCAGGTCTCGGAGCTTACCTGTAAAGCCCTCTGGGAACTTGTAGCGGATAGGCTGCTCCTTGTAGTTTTGGTAGCGAGCCTCAGCCTGAGGAAGGGCCGTCTGATGCTTATCCATGAGGTAAGAGCTCTCGTACCAAACATCACGCTTAGCATCGATATCGAGCTCATGACTACGCTTGCCCTGCTTAATCGTGAGCTTACGCCCCTCACAGATCGTCGCTATGCGGGCGAAGCCAATGCTAGCAGCACGAAGTATTTCCTCAGCCTCATCTGTACGAGTAAGCTGCAGTACCACCCCAGGGTTCTCTGCAAAGAGGAACTTCACGAGGTCTTGCTCTGGGATAGCAGAGAGGTCTACATCTAGCCCGCCCTCTGTATTGGCGAAGCACATCTCTAGGAGCGTTGTAACAAGCCCACCGGCAGAGATATCGTGTCCTGCCAAGACATAGCCACCAGCTATAAGCTCCTGCACAGCAGCAAAGGCGTCACGGAAATACTCAGCCTCCTCTACACTTGGCACTTCATCGCCGAGTTTGCCAAGGCTTTGGGCAAAGGCCGAGCCTCCGAGTGCTAGAGGAGAGAAACTAAAGTCGATATGATACAGAGCGCTATCGGAGCGTAGCTGCACTACCGGCGAGACGATACGCTTGACATCGCTCACCTCTGCAGCTGCACTGATGATAACGGTGCCTGGGGATAAGACACTCTGCTCTCCATCCTCGTACTTCTGCGTCATAGAGAGCGAGTCCTTACCCGTAGGGATGTTGATACCCAGGCTGATGGCAAACTGCGAGGCGGCCTCTACGGCATCGTATAGGCGGGCATCTTCGCCCTCATTACGGCAGGGCCACATCCAGTTAGCACTGAGCGACACACCACTTAGGCCATGGGTAAGTGGTGCGAAGACGATATTCGTGAGCGACTCCGCTATAGCCATGACAGAGCCAGCTACTGGGTCTACGAGTGCCACCTGTGGGGCATGCCCTATGGTCGTAGCGATACCACTCTGGCCACGGAAGTCTAGGGCCATAGCGCCGAGGTCGCTAAGTGGCAACTGTATCTCGCCCTGACACTGCTGACGTGCTACGCGCCCTGTAACGGAGCGGTCGACTTTGTTTGTCAACCAATCCTTACAGGCTACAGCCTCCATACGCAATACATTGTCTAGGTATTCCTCTAGTTTGTCGGCACTGTAGCTGGGAGCCGAGTAATCATGCTCCACATGCTTATCCGTCATAATGGTCTTAGGCGAGCTACCAAACATATCTCCTAGGGCTAGATCTATCGGCTTGTCTCCGTTGTCTCGCTCGAAAACTAAGCGCATATCGTCCGTCGTCTCCCCTACCACATAGAGAGGTGCACGCTCACGCTCGGCAATGCGGCGCAGCGTATCTATATGTTCCTCTCCTACGAGTAGCCCCATACGCTCCTGGCTCTCGTTGCCAATGATCTCTCGGGCACTAAGCGTAGGGTCTCCTACTGGCAGACGGTCCATGGTGATGTGTCCGCCCGTAGCCTCGACTAGCTCGCTGAGGCAGTTGAGATGGCCACCTGCACCATGGTCGTGAATAGAGACGATCGGGTTGTCGCTACGCTCGGCCATGGCACGCACCACGTTCTGCACACGCTTCTGCATCTCGGGGTTGGCACGCTGTACAGCATTCAGCTCGATAGCGCCTGCATACTGCCCTGTATTGACAGAGCTTACAGCGCCACCGCCCATACCGATACGGTAGTTGTCTCCCCCCATCAGCACAACCTTCTCACCTGTCTGAGGCTCACCCTTGAGTGCATTATCACGGCGAGCATAACCGACACCACCAGCAAGCATTATTACCTTATCGTAGCCATAGCGTGGCTGCCCTGCCTCCTCTTGGTGCTCGAAAGTCAGCACTGAGCCACAGATAAGGGGTTGTCCAAATTTATTCCCGAAGTCGCTCGCTCCATTAGAGGCCTTTGTCAGTACCTGCCGTGGAGTCTGATAACGCCAGGGGCGCTCATTACTGTAGCGTTCCCAAGGTCTGGCTCCCTCTGTGCGTGGATAGCTGGTCATATAGACAGCGGTACCTGCTAGGGGGATGCTGGCACGTCCGCCAGCCATACGGTCGCGGATCTCTCCCCCTGTGCCCGTGGCAGCACCATTGAATGGCTCTACTGTAGTCGGGAAGTTGTGCGTCTCAGCCTTGAGTGACAGCACGCTATCAAACTCCTCGGTAGTGAAGTAGTCGGGTCTATCGGCCTCCTTGGGGGCGAACTGCTCGATGCGTGGACCCGAGACAAAGGCTACGTTGTCTTTGTATGCCGATACTAGGAAGTTAGGATTCTGCTGACTCGTCTCCTTGATCATAGCAAAAAGGCTACTCTCACGCTCTACGCCATCGATAACAAAGGTCCCTCCGAAGATTTTATGGCGACAGTGTTCGCTGTTCACCTGGCTAAACCCGAATAGCTCACTATCCGTCAGCTGACGCCCGATGCGTTCGGATACACCCTCGAGGTAAACGATTTCCTCATCGCTCAGGGCAAGCCCCTCCTGCTCGTTATAACCCCGAATATTGGCAATATAACGGATAGGCTCGGGACTTAGGTCTATACGGAATAGGTCCTGGTCTAGAGAATGATAAAGTGCCTGCAACATGGGGTCATAAGACGCCTCAGCTGTAGGCACTGGATAGTACTCCTCTATACGCTGGATACCCGAGAGGTTCATATTTTGTGTGATCTCCACGGCATTGGTGCTCCAGGGGGTAAGCATTTCTCTGCGCGGGCCGACATAGTAGCCCTCTAGGCGTGGGCTATCAATGTATTCGGCGTTACCAAAGAGCCAAACGAGAGCTTGTAGCTCGTCTGCGTTTGGCTTCTCTTGCGAGGCAAGGGCAATGATATTGCCCGACTGACTGCGGAAGAAGCTAATCATGGGTTATGTAATAAAGCCTTTTGAGGTTATATAAATTCCTACGCAAAGATACGTATTTTACAAGGGACGGCAAGGCTTCGTAGCATCAGGGCAACCGCATCAAAATACAAGCGCTATCTTTGTAAGCATGAAATACTTCGAGACTATCCCAGATCCACGCGTATTAGGCCGCTGTAAATATAGATTGTGTGACATCCTATTCATCGCCCTTGCAACATATGTTTGT
>JAXFXP010000183.1:0-8983 GCA_034091595.1 Porphyromonas sp. | reverse complement strand
ACAAACATATGTTGCAAGGGCGATGAATAGGATGTCACACAATCTATATTTACAGCGGCCTAATACGCGTGGATCTGGGATAGTCTCGAAGTATTTCATGCTTACAAAGATAGCGCTTGTATTTTGATGCGGTTGCCCTGTTGTTCTTGAGCTTCTTTGTATCGTTTCTCTATATCATTCTTATATTTATCTTCCGTTTTCCCCTGTTCTACATTTAGCATAGACTTAGCTTCAAAGAGTCTTCCCTTGATAAACAGATCTACATTTTTTCCTTCGGGAATGCCTTCGGGTAAAAGAGTTTTGTGAAGCTCCTTAGTCTTAGGGTCAAGGGGGCTAGATTCGGTAGTAAGTATATTCTTTCTCCTTTGAATAGATACGAGGCTCTCTTCGCTATTCTCATATTTTCGTCTAACTCAATATCTCCATGGTATGGGCTTACCATTACAAGTCCACCATGTTCAGCTTTGTAGTCCTCAACCATTGGGGGAGCATAGCCTTTCGCTCTATCAAGTTCTAAATCTATATAGGGACACTTCGAGCAATCCTTCTGTTTATTCTCGAACATCGCCTTAAGCATCCCCTTTATACCTTGTCTGCTTTTCTGATAGTAAGGGCAGGCGTTGCAGTTCTCGGGGAAGTATGGGTGCTTGTCGTCTATGAGTGTGCCGTCCTTGGGGTTGGTGGCAAGTCCACGTTGGGCAGTCGGATTGCTGTCCTCCCGGAAGTCGCTCGCATCGTCGCTGACGGGCTCGTCGGTGGCATCGAGGGCGCATTTGCAGTTCCATCTGTTACCAGGGTGCTGTGTAGCCCAGAAGGGGTCGTCCACAGGCAGGGTGAGTCTACGCTCCCAGAAGGTCTTGTGCGTCCCTTCGGGTGTTGGCGAGGTGGTGGGCATCCAGCGGAGGTTGGGCAGGACATCTTTGTTGGCGATGAAGTCCTGCCAGTCTGCGCCTTGGTGGGCACGTATCACGGCGGTATTGTACTCTGTGCGTAGCCAAGCGCCCGTGTGGTGCGAGGCTATGGGTGCGACGGCTTTTCGCCACTCGTCGAAGGGGCGTAGCTTGCCTTTGCGGTCGAGGAGCTTAGCCTGCATGGCCTTACCCATCGCATGCACTTTGAAGGCGCTAAAAACCTCGTTCGAATGCCGTACGGACTTGAGGAATTTGTCGGATAGCTTCTCGGTTGTAACTGATCACAAAGTTGCCAGATTTGAAAGCTACTTACAACAGTGGTCAGCCAGCCAACACAAGAGGGGCGTTGTAACTGATCACAAAGTTACCTGATTGGGCGTTTAAGTTCTTCAACGTTACTTATTGCCTTGGGCCAAACAATGCTTTCTGTTTGTAGTACATTCTCTTGTGAATGACAGGACTTTAGCCGATGAATGCTTGTTTAGTCTAGTCTGTCCGGCTCGCAAGCTTATTGTGGGAATGTGCGGAGGCCTCTATTAATCTTTTTATTTGTCTATCTTTGTATAGGACAATATATAAAGTAATAACCATAATGAACCAACTAGACCAGAAGCCTAGTGTTTGGCGACGTGCCTGGGATATGTACCGAGAGGGATTCTCTACGCTTACCCCGACTTCGCGCACGCTGTGGCTTATCGTAGGCCTTAAGCTATTCATCATGTTTGCCATCCTTAAGGCATTTTTCTTCCCCAACCATACCAAGCAGCAAGCTGCAGAACGTAATATCACGGGCTCGGAGTGGGTGCAAGAGGACCTTATTAACCGAGGAGCTAAGTAGTGTGAATAGGGGAAATACTAAAGAAATAAGAAGAGTACTAATAACTAATTAATAATAATGTCTGTATGGATTTAGAACTACTCATGGGATGGTCGAGAGCACAGTTTGCTCTTACGGCCATGTATCACTGGCTCTTCGTGCCATTGACCTTGGGGCTAGGGATTATTATGTCGCTGGCTGAGACACAGTACTATCGTACGGGCGAGGAATTCTGGAAGCGTAGCGCCAAGTTTTGGCAAAAGCTATTCGGGATTAACTTCGCCATCGGAGTGGCTACGGGTATTATCCTAGAGTTCCAGTTCGGGACCAACTGGTCTAACTACTCTACTTTTGTAGGGGATATCTTCGGGGCTCCTCTAGCTATTGAGGGGATGATAGCCTTCTTTATGGAGTCTACTTTCTTCGCAGTGATGTTCTTTGGCTGGGATAAGGTGAGCAAACGCTTCCACTTGGCCTCTACTTGGCTAACTATCATAGGAGCTACCATTTCTGCTATATGGATCCTAGTGGCTAATGCCTGGATGCAGAATCCTGTTGGTATGGTTTTCAACCCCGAGACGATGCGTAGCGAGATGAATGACTTCTGGGCTGTGGCTCTATCATCTACGGCTATGATTAAGTTTTGGCATACAGTAACCTCTAGCTGGACGCTCGGTGCACTCTTCTCAGTAGGAATTCTTGGCTTCTACGCTATTCGTAAGAAGAACACCGAGTTTGTGGTGCGTAACTTCAAGATTATAGCTCCTTTTGGGCTAGCAGCAGCTCTTCTAACAGGGATGACAGGGCACGCATCTGGTGTGGATGTAGCTAAGAATCAGCCTATGAAGCTCGCCGCTATGGAGGGGCTTTATGAGGCTGGACAGTGTACCCAGAGCTACAAAACAGCTGATGGTAAGGGTATTGGCTTCAATATAGGTATTCTCAATCCTAGTAAGAAGCAGTGGAACGATGGTGTAGATCCGTTCCTATTCAATATAGAGTTGCCCTATTTTATGTCCATTATGACGGGTAGTAGCCTAGACCACTATGTGCCAGGCATTGGCAATATTATGCGTGGTGATTACTATCTACCAGATGGCAGCAAGCCTCTCTCTGTCGAGGAAAAGATGGCACGTGGTCGTGAAGCTATTGCATCGCTCAAGAGCTTCCGTGAGGTGCAGCTGAGCTACCGCAAAACGGGTAACGTGGCCGATAGTATTGCTGCTGCAGGTCATAATGCAGATCTACAGAAGAACTTCCAGTATTTTGGCTACGGTTACTTCGATAAGGCTGAGGAAGTAGTACCTAACGTTACGATTACGTACTATTCTTTCCGCATTATGGTGATGCTCGGTGGTGCGTTCATTGCGTTGTTTATGGCCCTGTGCTGGTTCGCTTTCAAGGGTAAAAAGGCTATCAACGAGTATCCTTGGCTCATGCGTGCCTCTCTGCTATTGGCACCTACAGCATGGCTTGCAAGCCAAGCTGGTTGGGTCGTTGCTGAGGTTGGCCGTCAGCCTTGGACGATACAGAACCTCCTGCCTGTACGTGCGGCAGTATCACAGTTAGAGGCTTCGTCGGTGATGATTACCTTTGCTTTGTTTGCTATCCTCTTTACGATTATGCTCATTGCCGAGCTTAATATTATGAAGAAGGCCATCACCGCAGGCCCAGATGCACACTAAGCACTAAGTCCAACCAATTAGATAAGTAACAATATGGATTACGCATTTTTTCAGGACTATTGGTGGTTCTTGATTTCTTTGCTCGGTGCTCTGCTGGTGTTTCTGCTATTTGTACAGGGTGGTCAGTCGCTCTTTTTTAGCCTTGGCAAAGACAGCGTAGAACGTCGTCTACTCGTAAACTCTGTAGGGCGAAAGTGGGAGTTCACCTTTACTACGCTAGTAGTATTTGGCGGTGCATTTTTCGCCTCCTTCCCGATGTTTTATGCTACTAGCTTCGGAGGGGCGTATTGGGTGTGGATGCTGATACTTTTCAGCTTCGTTATACAGGCTGTATCCTATGAGTACCAGAATAAGATAGGTAATGTCCTAGGGGCACGCACCTATCAGACATGGCTCTTCATCAATGGTTTGCTTGGCCCGATACTACTAGGCACGGCTGTGTCTACTTTCTTCACCGGAGCCAACTTTGCCATCGACCGCTCAGCGATACTAGAGCTAGGGGGCTCTAGCCAGACCATCTCTACTTGGGTCCCATGGAATGGTATACAGCTACACGGGCTAGAGGCAGTCTTCAACCTCTGGAATGTGTTGCTAGGGCTTACAATCTTCTTCCTAAGCCGTACTACAGCTCTACTGTACTTCATCAACAATATCGATGATGCTGGCGTAGAGAAGAAGTCTCGTACAGCTTTGGCCTGGAATGCAGCTATCTTCGTGGTACTCTTCCTGAGCTATATGTCTTTCCTCCTGACGACAGAGGGCTTCGCTGTAAACCCTGATACTCAGGAAGTGTTTATGCAGCCCTACAAATACTTTCACAACCTTGTAGAGATGCCCCTCGTAGCCTGCGCTATGCTCGTAGGTGTGGTACTGGTACTGACGGGTATTCTACTGACGCTACTGCGTCCAGGCTTCAAGAAGGGTATTTGGTTCGAGGGTGTTGGCGTTGTGCTGACAGCACTAGCGCTGTTTTTGATAGCAGGGTGGAACAACACCGCTTACTACCCCTCTGTGGCTAATCTGCAGCACTCGCTGACGATACGTAATAGTTCCTCTAGCCCTTTCACTATGGAGGTTATGAGCTATGTATCACTCTCGGCTCCTTTTGTGCTAGCCTATATGTGGTATGCCTGGAGGGCTCTGGACTTCCACAAGATTAGTAAGAAGGACCTTAGCGATCCACACGCACACAACTACTAATCCTGCGTTAGGCTATTAATTGTAATCGGAATAGGGCTTCCCGAACTATGGGGAGCCCTATTCCGATTATAGCGCAGAGACTAAGAGAATGCCTTGCATGCTCTCCTTAAATGATATGAGTATGAACTGTAAACTAAACTCCTACCTGATCTTTGATGGGGATTGCACAGAGGCATTTGAGCTCTATGCTCGTGCCTTCAGAGGTACACCTCGCTACCTACGTATGGGCGATATGCCTGATGCTCCAGCAGAATGTCGCCACCTGGTGGTACACGTAAACCTCAATATCGGGGACACTATGCTGATGGGTTCGGATAGCGTTCCTGGCTATAGCCCCACGCTGATAAAAGGGAATAACCAGAGCGTGGTAATACATCCCGAGAGTCGCGAAGATGCAGACCGCTTTTTTGCCATCCTAAGCGAGGGTGGAGTAGTGGAGCAACCTATGGCAGATATGTTCTTTGGCTACTATGCCACCTTTACCGACCGCTATGGCATATGCTGGATGATCGTAGTATTGCCCGAGGAACATTGTGGTGCTTAGAGCATCAGTGCATCTAGGGCTAGATACCGAATAGCCTATTATTATACGGTCCCCAAGCCGAGTCTAAGACTTTATGACGATAGTTTTAGACTCGGCTTTAGCTTTTTGGCTCTGATTATCCTCTTGGGATTGATTGGAATAAAAGAGGTATCTTTGCTATCTAATAGAACCAAGGTAATGTATATGATCAAGAAAGCATTAGCGATAAGCTTAGCGGCTATGCCTATGCTCGTCTATGCTCAGGACGACAGGCTAGACTCCTTGCTGCGTCAGCTGCCTTCTTCTCAAGAATATTTCGTTCCACACAAGCAGACCGATAGTGTGCTCAGAGCTTTGCCTCACCGCGAAGGTGCTGTAGTAGACTATCTGCGTCAGGGTGTAGCACTACCAGAGCTTAGGCCCACGCTATTTGTCTCTAGGCTGCAGCTGCCTGCTGTGGTGCGCCCTGTACAAGCGCCTACATCACTTAGCTTTGGGTTGGATAGTCTACAGCTCTTCCCTGAGCCTAAACCCTATAGCATAGCTTCGATAGATCGTTTACTGGAGGGCTATAAAATGTATGGCCTCCTCGATGACTATGCGGCTCAGGCACTACAGATGCGTAGTCTCGCCTATGCAGACTACACGGCTAGCGATCTAGAGCGCTCCTCTGAACGTATGAGCCAGCGTGGTAATGAGGTTGATGCACAGAGGATGCTCGGCAATGATATCAGACCTGGGAGCATTAAGCGCTACAACGATCAATTCGTAGTAGCGGAGATAGAACGTAAGTATTGGCAGCCACGCTTTGAGAGCAGCATTCAGTTTTCGCAAAACTACATATCGGACAATTGGTATAAAGGCGGTAGCAGCAACCTCAACCTGTCTATGCGAAACTACTTTGCGCTCGTGTACAGTAGAGACCGAGTACAGTGGCTCAACGAGCTAGAGAGCAAGCTCGGCTTATACACAGCAGACCAAGGTGGGGATACACCACGCTACCGCATCAGTGAGGACCTACTGCGCCTACATAGCAACTATGGGATTAAGTTGAATAAGCGCTGGTCCTATACCGTTGACGGGGAGCTACGCACTCAGCTATTCAATACCTACAATGCGCAGCACACGCGTCTGCAGTCGGCCCCATGGGCACCTATCCGTACTAATATTGGGGTGGGTATGCAGTACAGCTATAGTACTCGTAGTAATGCACGCTATGGGCGTAAGTTTTCGGCCTCGCTCAACTTGGCACCGTTTTCGCATAACTGGCGCTGGAGTGGGCGAGAGGATATCGACCTCGGCCGTCATGGCCTCAAGCCAGAGGAGATGAGCATACATACCTTCGGCTCTACGCTGAGGGGGCAGCTACAGTGGGACTTTAATATGGATGTTAGCTGGACGAGCCGTGTCTACTTCAATACCTCGTACAAGTCTGTAGAGGCAGAGTGGGAGAATACGCTCACAATGCGTATAAGCCGCTTCTTCTCTACACGCATCAACCTACAGCTACGTTACGACGACGCAGCCAAACCCTCCGATGGCTGGAATAAGTACCTTCAGATAAACGAGATGCTGAGCTTCGGATTTAACTACAAACTATAAACAACGATGCAACTAGACAGTAAGAAAATCAACCGCATACTCCTCGTTCTCGGGGCTATTATCCTCGTCGGGGGAGGCGTATGGTGTATCTTCCTCAATGAGCCACAGCGTATCGTGGTAGGGATAGGTATGGCATTAGGTATCCTAAATCTAATGGGAGCAAGCTACTTTTTTAATCGCAACCATAATAGACGTAGATAATGAGACGAGTTTACGGATTACTAGGGCTAGCATTTACACTAGTGCTAGGGCTTGCCTCCTGCTCTAGCCGTAGTATACATAAGGCTAGTAGCTACAATGCTCGCCCTGGTGGCGACCGCTATGTGGTGGTACTATCGCTCGATGGATTTAGAGATGACTATCAGCGCAAGGCGCACACGCCACATCTAGATGCTATGGATCATGAGGGCTTATCAGGTAGCTTTCGCCCTTGCTTCCCGAGTCTGACCTTCCCAAACCATTATGCTATGGCTACGGGCTTACACCCCAATAATCATGGTATCGTAGCGAATGAGTTCTGGGACGAGCGAGGTAAGCGCTATACACTGGGCAATAGAGCCGCTGTAGAGGACCCATTCTTTTACAAAGGTGAACCTCTGTGGAATACAGCCAAGCGCCAGGGAGTACGTACTGCGAGCTTCTTCTGGGTAGGTAGCGAAACAGCCATTAATGGTAGCCAGCCAGACCGATGGAAGAAGTTTAATAGCAAGGTCCCCTATCGTGATAGAGCGGACTCTGTGCTCCATTGGCTTAGCCTCCCTGAGGCAGAGCGTCCGCATCTAGTGATGTGGTATCTAGAGGAGCCTGACCATACAGGGCATACGTTCTCTCCGGAGGCTAAGGAGACTGCCTCTATGATCGAGCAGGTAGATAGTGTAGTGGGCTACTTTCGTGAGGGTTTGCGTCGTCTTCCCCACGGCGACAAGGTGGACTTTATCTTAGTAAGTGACCACGGGATGGCTCGCTTCGATAGAGTGATTAATCTGTCCGACCATCTACCACTTGATAGCTTTGAGCGTGTGTCTACAGGTCCCTTTACACATCTGTACCCCAAGGCGGGCTATACCGACAAGGCTATGGAGATACTCCGCGGCATCAAGGGACTCCGCACTTACCGCAAGAGCGAGCTACCCAAGCGCTTACACTACGGGACTAACCCACGTATCGGCGAAATCGTTGTGATGCCAGAGGTGGGTGTTACGGTATTCTTCCGTCCCGAAGGCTTACAGGGTCTGAAGGTGCTAGCTGCCGGACATGGCTTCGATAATGCCTATCCCGAGATGTTGGCGTTATTCAAAGCTGTAGGGCCTCATTTCCAGCCAGGTCGTCAGCTAGTAGATCCTGTACCTAATATTACGCTCTATCCACTCGTCTGTGAGCTGCTTGGCATCCAACCAGCACAGCACGATGCCGACGAAGACTTGGCCAAGAGTTTACTCTATGTGAAATAAACTCAGGCTAGGCTATATATCTAACAGTTAATCAGGGGTTGCGTTGTACGGGCGCAACCCCTGATTCATGTACTAAAGATAAGTAAAAGGACCCTAGAGTGAGGCAAGCTATAGTATCATAATTAGTGTGCCTGAGAGGATTAGTAGACAGCCTTCCACGTAAAGGCTTCTCCCAAGAAACACACAGCGAAAAGAATGGTTAGTACGAGGCTACATTTATCAATAGGGACCACTTTGCTTACATCCCCAATCTTGATGGCATAGAAATAGCACAGCCATGAGGCTCCTGTTGCAAGCCCAGAGAGAATGAGGAATAGCCAACTGCGAGGAGATATAGAGGAGATGCCTGTCGTTTGGTGCGTAACAAAGACCATTGCCCAAGCCATGACTAATACCACTACTGTGCGTACGGCTGTTGCCAAGTTGGAGTCTACCCCATCGATGCCAATCTTAGCAAGGATAGCGGTTGCTGCAGCAAACCCTGCAGATAAAATTGCGAATAATAGCCACATACTTTGTTTTATATTCATAGCCTATTTAGTTCCTCCTGAGCTCTGCGAGGGATGCTGCACGTGATACAGCCAATCGGCAGTAGCTCCCTACGATGTCCCCAATGATTGCTTCTAGCATAGGTTTAGTTCTTGTGCTATCTTGGTTATTTCAGGTCTACCCCAATCCATAGATTCAGCCACCAGCCCTTGTTGGCTTTTTTACCCTCACCTTCGGCAGACACTAGGATAGAGCCTTGCCAGCAGCTAGGCTCGAAACGGATATGAGGGTCATCACATTTCTCG
>JAXFXP010000182.1:0-2409 GCA_034091595.1 Porphyromonas sp. | reverse complement strand
ACTGCCACACCACCTCAGGCAACATGCGGAAAGCTACTACCAGCCCGAGGTCTGGTTGCAACTCCCGAAGACGATTGACGAAGCCTTCGTCCCTTAGCTTGACAGGCTGTAGTACCTCTATACCCTGCGACACGGCATACTGCTTAATCTTGCTCTCTTGTAGCTTCATACCTCGACCCGCAGGCTTATCTGGCATAGTTACGACAGCGCAGACTTGATAGCCCTCCTCTACTAAGCGTTGCAAGCTAGGCAGGGCAAAGTCTGCCGTCGCCATATATACGAGTCTTAATTCTTTTGCTTTGCTCATAGGTTTTATCGTCTAAATAGGTGTTTGAACTCATCGGCATAGAGACGCGACAAGCCCTTGCGGTTGTCTATAGCTTCACCGATTACCAGCATAGTCGTCAGTGTGAGCTTGTTGTCGTGCACAATCTTCGCTAAGTCCTTGAGAACGCCACGATATATACGCTCATCGGGCCAGGTCAGATGATAGCAAGCTGCCACGGGGGTATCCTCTGGATATTCCTGTAACAACTGGGTCTGCACATCATCGACAATACTCGCAGAGAGGAAGATACACATAGTACTCTGCGAACGTGCTAGCATATGCAACTTCTCCTTATCGGGCATTGGGGTACGTCCTTCGCCTCGGGTCAGAATAATAGTCTGTGTCTTCTCGGGGATAGTAAACTGAGAGCGCAGAGCTGCTGCTGCTGCTTGGAAGGAGGAGATACCCGGTGTAATGTGATAGCTCATACCATATTCATCGAAGAAAGCCATCTGCTCCTGAATAGCACCATAGATACAGGGGTCGCCCGTATGCAGACGTACGACGAGGAGTCCACGGTCATAAAAGTCTTTCATCAGTGCAAACTGCTCCTCCAGATTCATATCCGCAGAGCTGCGTACAGTGGCGCCAGGCTTGTGGCAAGTGGTCAGTGCCCTTGGTACTAGACTGCCAGCATAGAGAATAAGGTCTGCAATCTCTAGGAAGGCACGCCCACGGATACTACAGAGGTCAGGGTCGCCAGGGCCAGCACCTACAATCTCGATATGCCCACGGCGCTCATACTCGCGGTCTATAGCGACAGCGAAAGTAAAATCATTACCATCATGTAGCATACCCTTCTGCTTCTCGATCACGATACTACCCATACGGGCAGAGAGACGAGAACTGCTCTCGGCTACGCCGTATACGCCCGTAACCTTGAAAACGTACTCCGAAGGATTGAGTATCTCTACAGGGGCTAGTTCTTCGGCGGTATATATATCAGCCGAAGAGACTCCGAAACGTCTTAGCACGTCCTGTAGTAGTGGCTCATCCTTTTTGATATCAATCGTAGCCACTCGCTGTATGGCCTCGGGATAATAGCCGAGACGTAATACTTCGCTAGCAATGTATTCGGGGATATCTGTTGGTTCGCAGAGGTAGCGACAGCCCATACCTAGACTGAGACATTGCGGGATATACTGAATGCAAGGTTTGTCTGTAGTATAGACACGTGGACTAACGACAAGTATTAGCTCGTAGTCCGCCTCGTTGAGCGCCTCACGCTGGTAGTATATATCGACGTGCTCTGCTCGTGTACGCTCCAGCTCTAGCGTGTGCTTATCCTTGACCTCGAGGAGCAGGGCGGTGCGCTTGCCATTGGTATATAGAGCGATAGGGCGATTAAGGCCATCCGTATTATTATGCTGTTGCCATCCGTACTTTTTGCTGAATAAGTCCAGCGCCCACAGCCCCGTATTATCGGTCTGAGTACTTACTACGGCCTCGGCACCGAGAACAGTAGCAATATGGTCGGTTAGTTCATTAGCTCCGCCTATATGGCCCGATAGAACAGACACGACAAAACGCCCGACGCTATCTATATTGATGACAGCAGGATCGTGGTATTTGTGCTGAATATGGGGGGCTATGGTGCGGACGCAGATACCCATAGCACCTACGAATACCCAGGCATCATATTCGGCCCAGTGTGCATCTACATGTCCCTTAATACTGTCAATCTTCTCGACAGACACGTGCTCGTGCGTCGAGAAGATTGTTAATTGACTGGGCCACTCGGCAAGTAATCGCTCGGCCACAGTTATTCCCTGAGGAGAAACCGCTATAACGGCTATCTTCATAATGTATATAGTTAAGTTTTTGGTACTAGTCTAGCAGCCACTTCGCGGGCCTGGCGGATAATCTCTTCTTCCCCCTCTACATATCCGCCCTGCATTAGGATGCGCCCATCGCAAATAACAGTATCTACGAAAGCTCCCGAAGCCGAATAAACAAGGTTGGAGATAAGATTATGTACAGGCACCATCTCTGGTCTGTCTAGGTCGATGAGGCATAGGTCGGCCAGTTTGCCCTCGGCCAGTACACCGGCTTCAATGCCCAGTATGTCTGCCCCGATGCTT
>JAXFXP010000181.1:0-23400 GCA_034091595.1 Porphyromonas sp. | reverse complement strand
GGTCAAGGGCCTATTGCCAGCCCGAGACACGGGCACCTCTATCGGTGATGCGACTGCATAAGTCGCTTGACTTAGATAGAGGTTAGTCGGACTTAAACTGAATTTTATGACGTTACGTAGTGTTCGTCGTGAGTTGGTAGCGCTAGGTCTAGGAGCTAGTATCCTGCTAGCTTACTCATGGACGACAGCCGAGCAGCCCGAGGCTGCAGCAGCCGTCTCCGTAGGTAATACCCTGCCCACGATGAAGATAACGAACGAGCGCAGCACTAGGGACACTGTCGGCCTAGAGCAAGGTAAGAGTCTAAAGCTCCTACACTTCTGGGCTGCCTACGATGCCGAGAGCCGTGCCAACAATGTGGCGTATGCCCAGAGCTTGGCAAACTCCCAGACGATAGTCTACCAAGGTATCTCTCTAGATGTGGATGCGGATGTCTATAGACAGACGCTTGCGTTCGATGGTGTTGATGTACACGGACAAGTACTAGCCGATGCTCAGTGGCGGGATGCCCTGGCAGAGCTGTATGGTCAAAAGGATGGTATCCGCAGCGTCCTCATTGACGCAGAGGGTAAAGTTTTACTCGTGAACCCCAGCACCGCAGAGTTAGAGCAATTCGTACGAACGAACTAGCCCTAATAAGGCAACAGAAAACGGCTGTGTACCTCCCCAGAGGTGCACAGCCGTTGCTGCTTATAGGGGTATTAGAGCCTGTAGCTCTACCTAAGTGTTACTTGCCCTGCAAAAGCTCTAGTATCTGATGGGCATGCTCGCCAGTTTTGACAGCACGCCCCCTGAGGATATAACGTAGCTCACCCTCAGGGTCAATAAGGAAAGTGGTCCGCTCGGTCCCCATATACTTACGCCCATAGAGCGTTTTCTCTACCCATACACCGAAGCGCTCACCCAATTCATTATCTTCGTCTACAATGAGACGAAAGGGTAACTGATGCTGTGCGATGAAGCGCTGATGGCTAGCTGCACTATCTCGGCTCACACCGACTACGACCACACCATGCTGTCCTAGCTCTAGGTAATTATCTCTAAGGTTACAGGCCTGCTTGGTGCAGCCCGCAGTGTTATCCTTCGGATAAAAGTAGAGCGCAATCCATTTGCCCGAATAATCGCTACGCTGCACCTCTTTGCCTTCCTGATCGAGACCTAGCAAGTCGGGGAGTCTAGTTCCTATCTCCATAATCTTAGTTTGGTTCTAAATCATTTATCAGAGAGATTGCCGAGCCCGACCTGGTACCTCCGAATTGTTTCGGGGAGGCCAAGTACCAAAGCTTCACTGATCAAAGCATGCCCTATCGAAACCTCATCTAGGTAAGGAATACACTCATGCAGGTAAGAGATATTCTCTAGGCTGAGGTCATGTCCAGCATTGATACCCAGGCCTAAGGTGCGCGCCAGCTCTGCTGCTCGGACGAAAGGCGCCACGGCCGCAGCCTTATCCTCTGCATAGATACTAGCATAGGGCTCTGTATATAGCTCGATACGGTCTGCCCCTACCTCCCGAGCTAAGCGGATATTGTCCAGATCGGTCCCCACAAATATAGAGGCGCGCACACCCCAAGCGTGCAGCTGGGCAATAGTCTCTCGTAGGAAGTCGGCATGCGCTGCTACATCCCAGCCCGAATCGCTCGTCAGCTGTGTAGGGCCATCGGGGACGAGGGTCGCCTGAGCAGGACGCACTTCCTCAATAAGGCTCATAAACTCAGGGATCGGATTCCCCTCTATATTGAACTCTGTACGTAGCCTTGGCTTTAGGTCTCGCACATCTTGATAGCGTATGTGGCGCTCATCAGGGCGTGGATGCACGGTAATGCCATCAGCACCCCACCCCTCGATCTGCAATGACAAGTCCAACACGTTAGGCGTGTTACCTCCACGTGCATTACGCAGGGTGGCTATCTTGTTAACGTTTACGCTCAGTTTGGTCATAACTAACACTTCTCTTATCCGGTCCAACACCCATACTATACTAGGCGCTTGGGGACCGAAGTTTTTATCTATTAGCCTCTCTCGCTAGAATAAACAGGTCTTGCCCTATATGACAATACCCCCCTGGGTTGGCATCTAGATATCCCTGGTGGTAATCCTCTGCAGGATAAAAGTTGCGCAATGGCTCACACTCTATGCAGAGTTCTGCAGTATACAGGCTAGCCAACTCTTTCAGAGCTGTTGTGATTACCTCTAGGTCTGCCTCATCCGTATAATATATGCCCGTGCGGTACTGAGTGCCTATATCCCCACCCTGTTTATTGAGACTTGTCGGATCAATGGTACGGAAATAGAGCCTCAGAATCAAGGCAAGGTCAATCACTTCGGAATCATAAGCCACACGTACGGTCTCAGCGAAGCCCGTTGCCCCTGTACATACCTCTTGATAAGTGGGAGCTTTATCGTGGTGGCCATTGGCATAACCTACAGTGGTATCTACGACACCACGTAGCTGCTTCATAAAGTGCTCGGTGCCCCAGAAGCAGCCGCCAGCTAGGTAAATTTCTTTTGTCATCATATCACAAATATACTACATATTCTAGTGACCTAGCGTTCAGACGTGCGTATCCAGCCATTCACTAGAGAGTGTACAGTTACTACAACGGGTAGTGCAAACTTGCTTTTATACGAGGGAAATCCCGACTTTCCTACCTTATGAATGCTAGAGTATATACCTAATAAGACCCTTGTACACCCTCACTAGGGAAGGGGGCCTACTAGTAAGCAAAAAATTATTTTCACCTAAGCCAAACATTTATACTGCAAGCCCTGTTGTACTAGAAGTATATGGGCATTAGCATGGCATGGGGCTGTGCAGTAGTCCCATGACAATGATATAAAACTTGAAGACATTTACAGAACTGGGGCTCATAGCCCCCATCTGCCAGGCCGTAACGGAGCTAGGCTACGAACAACCTATGCCCGTACAGGAAGCCGTAATCCCGTATCTCCTCGGCGAACCCATCGATCTAGTAGCTCTTGCTCAGACTGGCACAGGCAAGACTGCCGCCTTTGGCCTACCCCTACTGCACAAGCTAGCCGCAGGCAGCAACCCCAGCGGGCAGCCTAAAGCCCTCGTCCTCTGCCCGACCCGTGAGCTCTGTCTGCAGATAGCCGACGACCTAGCCGAATACAGCAAGTACCTCGACAACGTCCGTATACTACCCGTTTATGGCGGCAGTAGTATAGAGGCCCAGATACGGGTGCTCAAGCGTGGCGTAGAGGTTATCGTCGCTACCCCTGGTCGCCTCATCGATCTGATGGAGCGTGGCGTAGCACGCCTCGATGAGGTAGCAACGGTCGTCCTCGACGAGGCCGACGAGATGCTCAATATGGGCTTTACCGAGAGCATAGAGAGCATCCTAGGTGCTGTACCTAGCGAGCGCCACCTGCTACTATTCTCGGCCACAATGCCCCGCGAAGTAGCAAATATCGCCAAGCGCTACCTCCACCAACCTAAAGAGATAGTGGTCGGCAATAAGAACGAAGGCAACGCCAATATCAAGCATATATACTATATGGTATCGGCACGGCACAAGTACCTAGCCCTAAAGCGTATTGCAGACTATTACCCCAACATCTACGGTATAGTATTCTGCCGCACTCGCAAGGAAACACAGGAAATCGCTGATGCACTTATCAAGGATGGCTACAACGCAGACTCGCTCCACGGAGAGCTCAGCCAAGCACAACGAGACTACGTAATGCAGCGCTTCCGCATCCGCAACCTACAGATACTAGTAGCTACAGACGTGGCTGCACGAGGTCTCGACGTAAACGACCTTACGCACGTCATCCACTATGGCCTACCCGATGACATCGCTAGCTTTACGCACCGCTCCGGGCGTACAGCCCGTGCCGGCAAAACAGGCTTATCTATCGCTATCTGCCATAGTCGCGAACGTGGCAAGCTACGTGAGATCGAAAAGATTATCAACGCAAAAATCGAACGCGTCAGCATACCTAGTGGACAGGCTATCTGCGAGAAGCAACTGTTTAACCTAGCTGATCGCCTAGAGCGCGTAGACGTAGCCGAGGATGCTACATTAGAGGGGATCCTACCGACTATTATGCACAAGCTCGATTGGCTGGATAAGGAAGAGCTACTGCGTCGCCTAATGCTGATGGAGTTCCGCCGCCTACTAAACTACTACGAGAATGTAGCAGAGATAGATGAGGCCGAGGAGCGCAGCAGCAAAGAGCGTGGCGAGAGCGAGGGCAACAAGCGTAGCCGTAAGGCTGAGGAGGGCATGAGCCGCCTATTCATCAACTTCGGTAAGATGGACCGTATGTTCCCCAACAAACTCATAGAGCTCATCAACAAATGTGTCCCTGGTCGTGTACAAATCGGTAAGATAGACCTCTTGCAGAAGTTCTCATTCTTCGAGGTTGCTGAGGATGATGCTCAGGAAGTTGTCGATAGCCTCAACCAATACGAGGTAGAGGGACGACGTATTGTCGTAGACTTCGCTGATAATGCACCCAGCCATGAGGCTAAAGCTAAGGGTAGCAAGGGCGCTGGACGTAGCCGTCGTAGCGTAGACTTCGGAGATAATAAGACGAGGCATCGCGGCCAACGTAGAGGCGACAGCCCACACTCAGAGCGAAGTGCTGCACGCCGCACAAGCCGACGTGCCGAAGCTAGTGATGAGCGCTACTACGACAAGTTTGATAAAAAGCGCAAGCGCTAAGAAGGCTTAGCCCCAAAGAACCAAGAGCGCCGCTGTCCCCTCCCCGGGGGCACAGCGGCGCTCTCTCGTTGCTGTCTGTAATAAAATGTCGGCATAGCCACGGAGCATTTGGTGTATTACGATATTATTTCTACATTTGCTAAAAACAAAGGAACGATTATCACTCACTAATTAAAATATCACAGCTATGAGAAGATTACTCCTCGGCTTAACTTGCCTAACATCTCTCTCAACTGCCGCATTGGCGCAACAAGCAGTAACGGTCAAATCTGGCGACCTGTCGCTCAAGCTCGACACCCGTGTTACGATGGATGGCGCCATGTACATCCCTGGCACAGACACCGAGGGGTGGAAGTGGGGCAATGAGGATTTCCAATTCTCCAACGGTGCTAATATCACGCAGGCGCGCTTCGGTGTGTGGGGCTCTCTCGGAGAAAAGTGGACGGGCAAGATCGACGTCAAGGTCGTGGATCGACAGATTACCCTCCAGGATGTCTTCCTTGACTATAAGCTCAACCCCAAAAGCCTCTACATCAGAGCAGGCTACTACGTAGATCCTGTGAGCGTCGAAGCTAATGCAGCGTCTAGCTTCCTTAGCCTAAATACACCTACAGCCATATCGATGTTTGCACATCAGACACGCTTTATGACGCTTTCTCTGACTAGCTTCGGGCAGCATCACTACGTGGCTGGGGGCTTCTATGGCAGCAGTCTTGGTGGCAGCAAAAACAAAGCCAACCGAGGTAGTGATGGCTGGGGCGTAACGTTGCGCGGAGCATACATCCCTATCAACGAGATCGACAATACCCTTTACATCGGAGCCTACGCACGCTATCGTACCCCTGACGTCAGTGTTACCGGCAGTAGAGATGTTATGACCTTTGGGACACACCCAGGCTCCACTATAGACGGTCGCAACTTTACGAGTGGGAGCCTCACAAACGTACGGGGCTACGCCCTCTTCGGTGGCGAGTTAGCCATCACACGAGGTAAGTTTCATCTGATGGGTGAATACATCGCCAACAACGTCTACTTCAAGGATGAGTCCGCTTACCAGCGCAAGAGCGCCTTCTTCCACGGTGCTTACGTTACTGGCTCCTATATGCTTATCGGTCGTCAACGCAAGTACCTCAACTATTGGGGCATATTCTCTCCTCTGGCCAACATCCCTCGGACAGGTGGTCTAGAGCTCATTGGGCGTCTTAGCTACGTCAATGCAAACTCCGTAGGCAAAGGTAGCGAGACTCCTATCCGCATGGGCGAATCTGCTGTAGCCACTCTCGGTCTGAATTGGTATCCAACGGGAGGCAACCTCCTCATTGGCCTCAACTACAACTATACGATGCAAGACCAATACTCACGTGCCGCAGGCAAACTCGTAGCGCCAACAGGACAAGAAGATAAGGGCTTCAACTTCCACACCCTACAGTGCCGTGTGCAATACGTCTTCTAGAGAGTCAAAAAGTCTCTAAGACTTCGTAACAGTATAGCAGAGCGTCCGGTGGTACTAGTGCCACCGGACGCTCTGCTATACTATCATCCGCTATGTAGCCACTATCGTGTAGAACGCAGGCGCTGAGCGAGGAATACTGTTTGCTCCAATATCGGGAGCTCACTCTCTAGGTATAGGCTAAAATCACTCTGCGAAACAATAGGTTGCAAGTGGCTAAGACACCACCATTTACCCTCGACTGGGCGGCAGTCGATATATAACTGGCCAGGCTCCTCGATCTCTACGACCATCAGATAGACAAGGCGTTGGCCCCTAGGGGTCTCAATACGATAGGGCAATAGGCGTCGAGGCCTTGCTCTACGAATGCCACAAAATCGGGCATCTATCATACGCTGGGCAGTACTCTCGGGCGTATCATCTTCGCAAAGGTAGTCTGCAAAAGGGGTGTCGTACGTGGGTTTCTCCCCTTGAGTATCGCAATCTTCTTTGCGCTCTAGATATACCATCCCTTGGCTAATGGCTACCAAACGAACGTATGGTAGGATACCTGTAGCCCCCTCTACCTCTGATCGAGGTATGCGCCCCTCAGGCTGCAACTGATCATCCAGAACGGGGATCCAGTTTTCCTCGGTCAGACGACGACGCACCCAGGCTAAGTTGTACAGCTCTGCTACAATCAGAGCAAAAGAAGCCAATGAGAGCATATGCGTCATGACAAGCTCAACCACTGCGCTCGGGCGTAGGATGTATGTAAAAGGTAAGAATATAGCTATCGCCCAAAGACAAATGCGAATAAGCAGCTTATCGAAGCGCACGTATTCGGCCCGTAGCGTCTCGAAACGCCTCTTATCGCAGCAGCAACTAGGCTGATCTAGGCGGGGGAACTTATTGCGCCTGATAGCTACGCCCGCTACCAAGTGTATCAAGACGAAGCTAAGCATCCAAAGCGTCTGCTCCCATAGGTCATTGTCAATATACCGCACCAGAAGCCTTATCAAAGCGTAGAATATAGCACTCTGCAAGCCCAGACTAAGAATAGCGACATACTCCTGTGCGAGCCTCCTCTCCCACGCATACAGGCCTACTAGGCACAGAATCCCTCCCCACAGGGCACAGAGTGCCCAGCCAGCGCTCATCCAGACTAAAAGGATGAGCATCAGCGGTAAGCAGACTAGCGGCAGTGGCATATCCGTGAGTCTGACACTACGGAGAGGCGGTAACGAATTAGGCATATAAGTTAATAGGTTGTACCAGCTATCTGCTCGTACAACCTATTAACATTTGATAAATCAAATAGTTCGGGTAGACTATCTGATACTAAAACCGATGCGCACTAAGTCTTGGCTATAACCAAACTCTCCGAAGACCGAGAAATTACGGCCGAAAGCATAGAGCAACCCCCCACGGGCGTCTAGTCGGAATATAGAGCCCAAAGAGCCAGAACGACTAGAGCCTCCGAAGTCGGTGTATACACCCACAAGTCCCTTGCCGTAGATAGCTAGCTTAGGGCCTAGGTTGTAGTACAGGCCTAGCCCAGTCTGTCCCTGCACCGTAGAGCGGGAGACCTCCTGTTCGTCATAATAAAGCTCCTTATTAGTCCGATAGGAGACCTCGCTCTCAGAGGCTACAGACATCTTCCCCATACTAGCAAACACAGTCGTATATCCTAGATTGATGCTATAGCCCTGCTTGAGGCTAACACTCTCGCTAGGATACTTATCGAAGGCAAAGCCTCCAGGTACCCCTACGCTCACATTGTACATGCGTATACCACGGCCTATAGGGCCATCCATGGGCGTGAAGTCAAACAACCCTTGGGCAAAGACCGAGCCCACCGATACGAGGGCCAGTATCAAAGCGAAATATAATTTTCTCATCGCGATCGGATTTAGTTATTGTCTCTTAAGAGCTTTAGATATCCTCTAGTTCGTCATCGCCACCACTGATGCTCAACACTTGCTTTAGTAGAGCTGGGTCTTCCCGATAGAGGCTAGCGAACTCGGGGTCTATCTCTGAGCGATAGCCCATCTGTGGGTCTTTTCGAGCTGCGCTTAGTAGCATCTCCTTAGCCTTATCCTTATTGCCAAGGCGCAGCTGCGTGATAGCCTTGAGATAGTCGACCTTACCGTTGGCTGGCTTTAGATACTCTAGGAACTTTTCGGCCTGAGGGTTGTGTCCTAGGGCCAGCAGACACACAGCAGCATTGTAATCGGGATAGCGATTGAATATCTCTAGGGCTCCATAGTAATCACGTACGGCTAGGCGCTTGAGTCCTTGCTCATACTCCTCTAGCTCAGCCCCACTGAGGCGCTTGGCCTGAGAGAGGTCTACTAGGTCATTCATCCCGCTGACGATATAGCTCAGGGTATCACGCCCTGCTTGCCACCATGTGCTACGGTCGAGAGCTGTAACACGTGTATCTACCACCACCTGTAGCTTGCGTTGTAGGTCTTCGGTTACTGGGATATCCTCACTGTATATATAGGCGTAGTCTTGTCCTGGAGCAATAGCCTCTACACGGTGAGCACTATCAATGCGCTTGAGGTATATCAGGTGGCTCTTGATGGTTTCCTTGTTGTCCCGCTTAGCTTCGTTGCGTGCTATATCTCTATGTTTGTACGTATGGCGGGCTACATCTATAGAGTCTTGCTCGGTAACGCTCTTGTTACGTAGCGAGTCTAGGGTTAGATTGTGTTTATACAGAGTCTGGAAATTGCTTGGCACATCCTCTAGACGTATCGTACGAGCCTTAGAGTCAATAGCCTTGCTACGGCGCTCTATCGTATAGATACTATCTACACGGCGGCGTAGGCTAGCTGAGTCTTCGCCATAGAGGTCTAGGTCATAGGCTTTGCGCAGTGCCTCTAGGTGGCTCGTAGCCGTACGGCTATCATAAGCCCCAGTTACACGGGCCTTATGGTCTATATAGCGCTGCTCCATATTTTGCTTCCATCGGTCGTAACGCATCTGTAAGGCATAGTCTCTAGCATAGCTATCGAGGTACGAACGTTGTAGACGTGTGATGAAGGCATTATGGCGCTTGGTGTCGAAATAAATACTGTCGTACTTGGCCGAGTCTATGATACTTTCCTCAAACTTGGCATACTTGGCATACTCTGCATCCTGAGCCTCACGAAACTTGTTACCCTGCAGTACTAGCGGAGGCATAGCCACACGCTTGTCGCCATTGATAAGGGTCGGATAGAGCACTACCTGATAACGCTCATCCATAAAGGTGCGAGGTACGGTTGTGAGGAAACTTAGATTGATGAGCCCGTTGCGGACTGTCGATATCTTCACCTTAGGACGGTCTGCCACCACGGTAAAGAGGTCTAGCTCATGCGTCTTCATCGTAGGGTCATCATCATTGCTCGTTGTATTCGTCTTGCTACGGTCTGGTCGGATGGTGTCCACCTTGGTCTGGTAGCTTACACGCTCAGCGAGGATGCCACTACGCTCTTCTTTTTGTGTTGGTAGGTAGATGTGTGCACGTCCCGACTGCTCAAAGAGCGCCGAGGTTAGCGGACGCTTAGCACACGATGCTAGGGCTAAGGCTGCTAGCGCCATGCCCCCGAGAGTATATCTTATATTCATTCTTGGCTTATCTTATCTGTATGTTATAGCGTGTATACTAGGCTGACACCTAGACGTGAGAGCGTGGGGACGATATCTGTCTGACGAGGGCCAAAAGCAACGTCTGTCTGCCCACTAACCATCTGATAGTCGCGATACATAGCCCCGAGCCCTATCTCAAATTCCAAGTTAAAGCGCGAGCTAAGCTCTCGAGAATAACCCAAAGACAAGCCAGCTCCGACGCCCCAGCCTTGGCGATAATTGGCATCAAACTTATCTCCACCATAGGTAAATAGCGAACCCGTAGCCTGTATCCCGAAGAAAAGCCCACGATTATAGGGGCCATTCATCCAGTAGCGTAGGCTGGGCTCTACAGTATAATGCTCAGTATGCTTGATGGTTCCGAATTCTGGGAAACGTGATACTCCAGAGTCTAGGCCTTCGGCCCAGCGCACGAAACCTATGGGTGCAGGTAGTGGATAAGAGAAAGGTTTGGCCTGTAGCATCAGATGCGCTGTCCAGCGCTGACCAATCATATGCGATGCTTCCAAATTGAGGTTGCCCGTAGCGAGTGCTAGTGCATTCGTCCGAAGGGCTGCGCGCTGAGCCTCTAGGCGAGGAGCACAGCATAGCACTGCACAGGCCCCCATGACGATGAGTAGTAGCTTCTTCATTAGCTTCTTGTTTCTGTTTGCTTTATTCCTAATATCTAAATTTTTGCAAAGATACTCATTTATCGGCGATTATGCTCATAGCCAGTAGCAATACACCCATATAGGGGAGCTCGGCTAGCGAAGCCAAGAGGCTAGAAATCTAAGAGATACGCGTCGAATATCCCTCTAGTGAGACGAAGCGAAAACATTCCCTCGGGGCACATATCGGCCCTCCGAGCTAGCATGCTACGTACACCAACGAATGCACATCTGGTCATCTGCGATTATACGAGTAATCATCCACGTGTGTCCCTAGCTCGACATGGCTTAGGCCCTCCTAATCCCCACGTAGCCCAAGCTATGCTTGCCCCTTAGTGAGACCTTGCAAATGTGTATGAATATTGTTATCTTTGCATCAGTTTATTTTGTATAAATAACAAACTAAAAACCATGCAATATCCAAACTTCAAAACTGGAGTCTGGGAGCGTGAACTCAACGTTCGCGACTTCGTACTTCAGAACGTTAGTCCTTACGATGGCGATGCGAGCTTCCTAGTAGGTCCCACAGAGAAGACCAAGAAAGTCTGGGCCGTGTGTATGCAGGCCCTAAAAGAAGAGCGCGAAAACAACGGGCTACGCTCGATGGACACCAAGACCATCAGCGGGGTAACAGCCTTCGCTCCTGGCTACATAGACAAAGAGAACGAGGTAGTCGTAGGTCTACAGACCGATGAGGTGTTACGCCGTGCTATGAAACCTTTCGGTGGCTGGCAGGTAGTAGCCAAGGCGGTGAAAGAAAACGGAGGTGAGGTAGACCCTCGTGTCATCGACATCTTTACCAACTACCGCAAAACGCACAACGATGGTGTTTTCGATGCTTATACCGACGAGATACGTAAGTTCCGCTCCCTTGGCTTCCTCACGGGGCTACCAGACAATTATGCCCGAGGCCGCATCATAGGGGACTACCGCCGTCTAGCGCTATATGGAGCAGAGCGCCTAATCGAATGGAAAAAGCAAGACCTGGCTGGCCTTACTGGCCCGATGACCGACCACCGCATACGTCTGCGCGAGGAGGTAGCCGAGCAAATACGCGCCCTGCATCAGATTGTAGAGATGGCCGAGCAGCATGGCTTCGATGTACGTCGCCCTGCATACAACGCCCGAGAAGCCGTACAGTGGGTCTACTTCGCCTACCTGGCAGCCATCAAAGATCAGGATGGCGCTGCTATGTCCTTCGGGAATGTATCTAGCTTCCTAGATATCTACATACAGTACGACCTAGACCACGGCACACTGACCGAGGAGCTAGCGCAGGAGCTCGTAGACCAGCTCGTCATCAAGCTACGCATGGTACGCCACCTGCGTATGAACGCCTACAACGACATCTTCGGTGGCGACCCCACCTGGGTTACGGAATCTATCGGAGGACGTCTAGCGGATGGGCGCCACAAGGTTACCAAGACAAGCTTCCGCTTCCTACAGACCCTCTACAACCTTGGTCCTAGCCCAGAGCCTAACCTTACGCTACTCTGGAGCCCTAGCTTACCCGAGGGCTTCAAGAGATTCGCAGCTCAAGTATCCATAGATACCTCGTCCATCCAGTACGAAAATGACGACCTAATGCAGCGTACCCGCAATAGCGATGACTATGGTATCGCCTGCTGTGTGTCTTTCCAAGAGATTGGTAAGCAGATACAGTTCTTCGGAGCTCGTACCAACCTAGCCAAGGGTCTGCTACTCGCTATCAATGGCGGACGCTGCGAGAATACGGGCACACTGATGCTAGAGAACATCCCTGAGCTCAAAAGCGAGGTGCTAGACTTCGAGGAGGTATGGAACAACTACCTCATCGTCCTCAAGGAAATCGCTCGCATATATAACGACTCTATGAATATCATCCACTACATGCACGACAAGTACTACTACGAGCGTGCCCAGATGGCCTTCATAGATACAGACCCCAAGATCAACCTAGCCTACGGTGTGGCAGGTCTATCTATCGCAGCCGACTCTCTCAGCGCTATCAAGCACGCCAAGGTTACTCCCCGACGCAATGCTCAGGGGCTAACGGAGGGCTTCGATATCGAGGGCGAATTCCCCTGCTACGGCAACGATGATGACCGTGTAGACAGCATTGCACACGACATCACGCACCTCTTCTCTAATATGCTCAAGGAGCACCCCATCTACAAAGATGCTGCACCTACCCTGTCGGTGCTTACCATCACCTCCAACGTGATGTATGGTAGCAAGACAGGAGCTACACCAGACGGACGTGGTGCAGGTGAAGCCTTTGCCCCTGGTGCTAACCCTATGCACGGACGAGACGAACACGGCGCTGTAGCCTCGCTCAGCTCTGTATCCAAGCTCAACTACGAGGATGCTCAGGATGGTATCAGTAACACCTTCAGCATTGTCCCCCACTCGCTCGGCAGCAACAAAGAAGAGCAGATAGACAACCTGCTGGATATGATGGATGGTTACTTCACCAAGGGAGCGCATCACCTCAACGTAAACGTACTCAATCGTGAGATGCTAGAGGACGCTATGGAGCATCCTGAGAATTATCCACAGCTGACTATCCGAGTGTCAGGCTATGCCGTGAACTTCATCCGTCTGAGCCGAGCTCATCAGCTAGAGGTTATCTCTCGTTCCTTCCACAAGAAGATGCGCTAATGTGTAATCTCGACAGAGACCCAAGGTCTCTTACAGTTTGATATTATAAACTAAGAGGACGTTGAGGCTTGTTAGTCCTTAACGTCCTCGCTCTTTAGCTCAACCCAACAGACACCAATGCTACGTATACATTCCTTCGAGTCTATGGGGACTTTCGACGGACCAGGACTACGCCTAGTAGTATTCTTGCAGGGCTGCAACTTCCGTTGCCTCTACTGCGCCAATCCCGATACAATCCCCATCGGGCAGGGAGGCAAACTAATCGAGGATGGAGAGGTACTCCGCCGTGCCATCAACGAGAAGCCTTTTTTCGGACGTCGGGGAGGCGTAACTTTCAGCGGTGGAGAGCCGAGCGTACAGGCCAAGGAGCTGATACCTGTCTGCCAAGCTCTCCGAGCCGAGGGTATACACATATGCCTTGACACCAACGGCAGCATCCGCAATAGATATGTAGAGGAGCTCTGGGAGCTCGTAGATATGGTACTGCTAGACTGCAAGCAGATAAACCCCAAGCGACACGAAGTACTGACCGCAGCAGCCAACCTACAGACACTACGCACAGCTGAGTACCTGCGGAGCATAGGCAAGCCTGTGCGCCTACGCTATGTGCTAGTACCGGGCTATAGCGATGCAGCCGAAGACCTGCACAAACTTGGGGAAACCCTCGGCCATTACGAAAACATAGAGCGTCTAGAGCTACTGCCCTACCACACCTATGGCAAGCACAAGTACGAGACAATAGGTCAGCCCTACCTATTAGAGGGAGTGTCGGAGCCCAGCGAAGAGCAAATAGACGAAGCTCGTAGCATCCTCGAGCAATACTTTCCTGTAGTCTGGACCCAATAAACCACGAGTAGCCTTTAGTAGTGAGACTACGCCCAAATGCAACGAAGGCCTTCTGCCCTCTGCGAGCAACACAATCACTCCTGCACCTAATACGTTATACAAAAAAGCAAGGCTATATATCGTCTGAGCTCCTAGGGCTTAATAGAGACTATTGTATAATGTGGCACTCACTTCGTTGTCTTCGCTATTGGGGTTTGGTTATTCACGACCGCAAACTCCTCTTGCCCTCAGTCTGGGCACCTGGCGATTACTGCATGCTCCAAGGTCTCAGCAGAGGACAAGCTACACTTGTTACTTTGGAGCCCGTAAGAGCGGTCTCAATAGCGAGCGGATAAGAAGCTACTAACTAAACACAATACATACAATGAAACAAAGACTTCTGATGCTACTATGCTTATTCCTCCTGGTCGGAGGAGTAGCCAATGCACAGTTTCGTATTGAAGCAGGTGCCAGCGTAAGCAACCTCAAAGGGGCGAATGGTAAGACATCCCTCAATCTAAAAAATGGCATTGGTTACCGCTTAGGAGCTGCCTACGAAATCAAGCTCCTCCCCTTCGTCTATCTAGTGCCAGGGCTTCAGCTGCGCAACAACATCGTACCCGTATCCAGCCTAGACCTAGGTAAGATTACCTATACCGAGGTAGCTGTGCCACTCAACCTCGGCATACACCTAGGTTTGGGACCTGTGGGACTATCAGCCGAAGCAGGCGCCTATGCCAGCTACAATATCAAAAGCTCCTACAGCCTACCCTCAGCACGAGAGTCTCTAGCTCTAGTGGGAGACATCGACTTCACAAGCCTAAGGCCCGAACGCCTACACTATGGCGTAGGGGCAAGCGTGGCAGTGCACTTCACCAAGCTCTACATACGTGGAGGTATAGACTACGACCTCAACGATCTATACAAGGATGGCAATAAGTTTGATAGTAGTAAAATCCGTCAAGAAATCAAGAGTCTTCAGGCTCAGAATATGACTGCCTACCTATCACTTGGCCTCCGCTTCTAGAGGGCTCATCTATATAGCCCTTATCACATCTAAGCGCCTGTACTCGAGCATTCGAGTACAGGCGCTCTGCTTTTGTTAAGTTTGACAGGTGTTGAATAAAGTCTTATATTTGTATAGGGATATATCTATTGTTTTCAGGTAGAGACCATTGCATATCCCCCCATGGCGTGTTGGTTGCAACTCGGCAAAGGTCTTCCTTAAATAGGCTTATCCTACTATATCTATCAAATCCAAATTTACACCTTATGATGTCATTACTCAATTGCACATCTGGTATTGGTCTAGCACGCTGTGCTACCTTGGTAGCTGCTACGCTTGTAGTGTCGGCTACAAACGTTATGGCTCAGCAGACTATTACCATAAAAGGCATCGTGACAGATGCCAAGAAAGAGCCTCTTATCGGGGTGAATGTCCGTGTCCAAGGCGCTACTATTGGGGCAGCTACTGATCTTGATGGCAAGTTTGTACTTAACGGAGTTGCTGCTAACGCTGTACTCGAATGCTCATATGTAGGCATGAAGACATTGCTGGTACCAATCAACGGGCAAAATACTATCTCTATCGTTATGCAGGATGATGCCAATCAGCTAAGCGATGTGGTCGTGGTTGGCTATGGCGTGCAACGCAAAGTAAATCTTACGGGCTCTGTCTCGGCCGTAAAAGGTGAGGCCCTAGAGCGTCGTCCTGTAGCCAATGCCACACAGAGCCTACAGGGTTTGGTCCCTGGTCTTACGGTCAATAACAGTAGCTCGGGCCGTCCTGGAGCTGCTGCTAGCCTCAGCTTACGAGGGCAGGGAAACCTCAGTGGTAATGCAGCGCCCTACATACTAGTGGATGGTGTGGAGATGAATCTCGCAGATGTTAACCCCAATGATATCGAGAGTATCTCTGTCCTCAAGGATGCTGCCGCCTCTGCTATCTATGGTGCGCGCGCTGCCTATGGAGTAGTGCTAGTAACTACCAAGCGTGGGCAGGAAGGGAAGATGAATATTAGCTACCAGGGAACGACAGGTTGGTCTGCACCTACAGTCTTGCCCAAGATGGTGAATTCGCGGCGCTTTGCTCAGTTCTGGAATGATGGTGTAACCAACACGGGAGCCAATAGGCTATATAAGCCCGAGAAGTTAGCCCTGTTAGAGCAGTTTATTGCTGACCCTAGTAGTGTTAATCCCTGGCAGGAGCTAGCTCCTAATGCGACGATGAACCCAGCCTTCGAAAACTCGGAGAGCGGTATAGGGAATACCAACTATTTCGATCTCCATTACAAGGACTGGGCTTTTAAGCACAACCACAACCTGAGTCTCAGTGGTGGAGGTAAGGCGGCACAGTATTATGTATCAGGAGGCTTTTACAACGAGGAGGGCTTACTCCGCCATGCTGATATAGACTATACTCGGTATAACCTAGCGAGCAACCTGAACTCAGAGCTTACATCATGGCTCAAGCTAAATCTAAATACCAAGTTTATGCACGCCATTAGCAATACGCCCTTTGGTAACGGAGGGCTAAGTGAGGGCTTTTATCATTCTCTGGCTCGCTTCCGCCCTACGGTGCACCATACAGATCCCAATGGTCGCTATACAGAGCTTAGCATGGTGCCTTATCTACGTAGCGGCACCTACACCAAGTCCACAGATAGCCACTATGGTATTACTGGCGGTATTGAGCTAAAGCCCCTGAATAACTGGCATATCTTCTTCGACTATACATTCAAGGGTAGCCATGGAGAGTATGAGGCCCTCAATAAGGCTCCCCTTATCTATGGTGCCAATGGCACAAGTACGACTCTGGGCGCCCGCTCTGAGCTAGGTGTGGTGGCTGATGGTCGCTTTACTAGAGGCTACACACGTAGCTACTATCAGTCTATGAATGCCTATACGAACTACCTCTTTAGCCTAGGAGAGCAGCATAATTTTACGCTCTTGGCAGGATTTCAGCAGGAGGAGAATAGGTTTAGTAGCTTGTATAATAGTATTACTGGCTTATACTCGACGACGAATCCTAGTGTGGCCATGGGCTCGGGCGATAAGGGAATCTCCGATGTACGCTATAGCTGGGCCACACGTGGCTTTTTTGGCCGTATCAACTATGACTATGATGGCAAGTACCTGCTCGAGCTGAATGGTCGCTATGATGGCTCCTCACGCTTTGCCCCCGATAGCCGTTGGGGATTTTTCCCTTCGGCTTCGATAGGCTGGAATATCTCCAGAGAGAAGTTTATGGAGCCCCTTCGGGATGTTTTATCCCACCTGAAGCTACGTTTGTCTTATGGTTTACTTGGCAATCAGGCTGGGGCTAGCCTCTACACGTTTGCAAGTACGATGAGCTTGAATGGTGGGTTGGGTAGCTATATCTTCCCCGATGGTAGACATATATACACCAATGCTCCAGAGGTGATTAACCCCTATACAACCTGGGAGAAGGTTGATAACAAGAATATAGGTATCGACTTCTCTTTATGGTCGGGGGCACTATCAGGCTCTATCGATATATTCCAGCGTGAGACACGCGATATGCTTGGCAAAGCTGAGGAATTGCCAGATATATTCGGAGCGACCCCTCCGCCTACCAACAATGCGCGTATGCGTAATCGTGGCTGGGAGCTAACACTCAACTATCGTGGGCATATTGGTAAAGAGATTGACTATAGCATAGGAGGGATGCTCTCTGACGCTACCTCAGTCGTTACTGCTTATGGATCTGTGGCTCGCGATGGCAAGCAGGTGGTCGCTAACCCAGCGTCCAACTGGTATCAAGGACGTAAGGTTGGCGAGATATGGGGGTATCGCGCTGATGGCATTATACAGACACAGGCAGAGGCCGATGAGTACAATGCTAAGCACAACCTAACTCACCTGAGTGGTAGACCATGGACGCCGGGAGACCTCAAGTACCGAGACCTCAATGGGGATGGTAAGATCAACTACGGCACCAATGTCCTCGGAGATATGGGAGACATGGAAGTCATAGGTAATACCACACCTCGCTATCAGTACTCTATCAATGGCTCTATTTCGTGGCGCAAGCTGAGTCTGAGCTTTATGCTCCAGGGGGTAGCCAAGAGAGATTGGAGCCCTAATGGCGTATACTTTTGGGCGAGTGGCCCCTTTGCGCAGGTTACAGTCTTTGAGGAGCATATGGATTATTGGCGTCCTGATAATCCTGGGGCTTATTACCCCAAGCCTTATATCCACAATGCAGGTGCGATAGGAGGCTTTACAGCTAAGACTATGACTACTAGCGACCTCTATCTACAGAATGCAGCCTACTGTCGTCTAAAGAATCTAAGCCTCAGCTACGAGTTGCCCACTAGCTGGAGTGCTAGACTCGGTCTTAGGAAGGTACAAGTCTTCTTCTCGGGTGAGAATCTTCTGACCATAACACCACTCAAGGGTATGTTTGACCCCGAAGCAATATTTACAGGCAGTGCTTACTCTAGCGAAGGTGGTAAGAACTACCCTATGAATAAGGTGCTATCTATGGGGCTAATAGTGAACCTCTAAATCGAATATCATCTAATATGAAACTCAAAAATATATTACAGAGCTTGGCTCTATCGGCACTATTGGCAGGATGCTATAGCCTCGACCGTAGCCCCGAGGGTGTGCTGTCGACAGTAAAACCCTTCCAGAGTACGGGGGAGATGCGCAACTACATAGACCAGTTTTATGAAACGGGACTAAGGCAACAAGGGCTTACTGTTGGAGGAGGCAGCTTTATCGCAGGGGCTGATACTTACAGCGATAATCTCTCGTCCAACTCTATGAATACACGTTTGGCTGGAGAGCTGTCGCTAGGGCACGCTACTTCATTGGCTTATTATCGTCAGATACGCGACCTCAATTTTTTTCTAGGTAATCTCGAGAATACGTCAGAGAAAGGCTCGGCTAGTTACAACCAATATGTGGGCGAGGCCTATTACTTTAGGGCTTGGTACTACTTCCAGATGCTCGTAGACTACGGTCCATTGACTTGGCTAGAGGTGCCTCTAGACCCTAATATCGAGGAGATGAGTCTACCTCGTGATAGCCGATTAGTGGTGGTGGACAAGATACTATCCGACCTCGATAAGGCTATAGCTCTCTTACAGGAGCAAAGCAACTCTGCGTCTATGCGTATACATAGGGATGTCGCTAGAGCTTTCAAGAGCGAGGTCGCTCTGTTTGAGGCTACCTGGGAGCGATACCATCGTGCAGACAAGACCCCCTTCTACGACGCTGCTGTTACTGATGATAAAATCAAAAACTACCTAGAGCAAGCAGTGGCAGCTGCCGAGGCTGTAGTAGCTCGCAAAGTGTGGTCTGTCTACAGCACAGGTAAGCCAGAGGAGGACTACCGTCAGATCTTCCAGACTACCAACCTGGGGAACAATCCCGAGGTGCTCTGGTATAAGGCTTATGATGGGGATAAAATAGGGAATAATGTCAATCGCTACCTCAATCAGGGAGGAGGAGGAATAGGTGTAACTGCGTCACTCGTAGATGATTATTTGACTAGGACAGGGCAACCCTTTCTGAGCTCTGAGAAGCTCGAGGCCAAGAGGGTATTTGGCCGAGAGTTAGACCCATCTCTTCGGGACCCTCGACTAGCACAGACCGTATGTCGTCCCGGACAGCAGCTACGCCCAGATGATAGCGCTCCGTACTATGTAGTCCCACCCCTAGTAGGCTCCTCGGCGTATAATCAGAACGTAACGGGCTATTCCCTCCTCAAGTACGTGCAGATAGATTATAAAGGTAATCTAGATGCCGAATTCAAGGGAGCCACGCCTGCTATACAGTATCGCTATGCCGATGTATTGCTAAACTATGCCGAAGCTCTAGCTGAGCTAGGGGGCGCACTGTATGAGGCGAAAATAAAGGAGCTTATTTATCCTCTACGCGAGCGTGTTGGGATGCCTGGTATTGACTTTGACAGAGAGTACAATACGGAGTCTGACTACCCATTCAGGGCTCTAGATAAGTATATCCAGGCCGTACGCCGTGAGCGCCGTGTGGAGCAGGCGGTAGAGGGTCGTCGCTTCCGAGATTTGATGCGCTGGGCGGCAGCTGACGAGGTCTTCGTTGGTAAGCGAGCTATGGGTGTGCTTTTCGTAGGTAGTGATCTCGCAGGGCACACGAAGTATGGCACGAGCCTCAAGTACGACCAGCCCTCGGGCAACAATCTATACCTCAGCGGTAAGCCTGGTGATACATACCGCTATGTGCTGCCTATCAATCCTGCCGATTATCCTAATGGCTGGCAGTTTCGTGTAGATAGGGACTACTTGCTACCTATCCACGTTAATATGATTAGTTTGACAGCGGGAGCCTGGACACAGAACCCCAACTGGTAGCCTCTCCTCCTATAGCCAAGCCCCGACTAGTGAGCCTGATGCTCTACCAGTCGGGGCTTGCTTTATAAACCTAAGGGCTCTAGTCAACGAAGCTCATCTCTTCTATCAGGCGATGGCATTGGCCATACTCCTCTATAATCATCATGATGTAGCGAATATCACAGATAATGCTACGCTGATAGTCTGCTAGGTACTGGATATCTCCGCCGACCCCTTCCCAGTTGCGGTCGAAGTTAATACCAATGAGGTTCCCCTTAGCATCCATCACAGGGCTACCAGAGTTGCCCCCGGTCGTATGTGAGGTGGCGCAGAAGTTGACAGGCATACGCCATTTGCCCTCTGGTGTGCGCTCTGCCCAGCGATTGTCCTTGCCATAGCTCTGTGTACGGTAAATCTCTTTGAGGCGCTCGGGGACTACGAACTCCCACGAGGTACTGTCCTCCTTAGCCATCACCCCGTCTAGATAAGTCTGAGGTTCGTAGCTTACGCCATCTCTAGGCTCATAGCCAAGGATATTACCATAGGTGAAGCGAAGCGTAGAGTTAGCATCGGGCCATAGGTTATCGGCTCCGTGTTGCTCCAGAAGCCCACCGACATAGATACGGCGTGCCTGCTCAATCTTGTTATCATAGGCTGAGGCTTGTTCATTCAGAAGGCGATACTCGCTGCGCACCATACTAGAGAATCGCTCTACCAGTCTATTGGGCTGTATGTTTTTACCGTCCAAGAGTATACTCTGCTCGATATATGCTTGCCCGTTTGCCTTAGCTTGCTCTTTGGCTCTCTCTAGTTGGAGTAGGCCGTCTAAGCTCATATAGTCGCTCATATATAGAGCACGGATGAGGGTCTCGGCAGAGCCAAGCTCTGCTAGCAGGGCCTGTAGGTCAGCTGGGTACTCTTCGGGCTGGAGCTGCTTCAGGTAGTCCGTAAGGATGGCTAGTGTAATCTTGGCGTCCACCGCAGGGTCGAAGTCCTTATAAAAGGCTAGACGTTCGTCTTGGGATTTACGCATAAGCTCGGGTAGTTGTACAAGTTCGCAACCATAGACAAAGCCCTCTAGGATGTACCACATACGACGACGCAGCTCTGCACGCGCAGCAATGGCTCCACGGATATCGTCAATAGCCGCCTGGTATATTTTGCGCTCCTTGGGCTTAGCCCAGTCTAGCAAACTCTGCATCTGGCGGCGCTTGTCTTCGGTGAGGTTACGCACCTGTATCCCCCAGTTGGCACCTATTGCACGCTTGTATCCGTTTTGGCTGTAAGCATACTTAGAGGCATACTGGATGTTGGTCTGGGGTTTGGCTAGCATCTCTGCAAGCATTACTTCCTGACGAATACCTCGCATACGTATGCGTATGTCGTTGTCGATACGTTTCCACTCCTCGACCTCTTCGGGGAGGAAGAATCGGTTGGTACGTCCAGGGAAGCCCATTACCATCATAAACTGTCCTCGTTCGATGCCGCCAGTAGAGATATTGAACCAGCGCTTGGGGCGTAGTGGTCTATTCGTAGGAGAGTAAGGCGCAGGATTACCCGCTTCATCCGCATACACACGGAAGATAGAGAAGTCGCCCGTGTGGCGAGGATAAGCCCAATTGTCTGTATCAGCCCCAAACTTACCGATGGAGCTAGGGGGAGCCCCGACGAAACGAATATCGCTATATATCTTCTTGGTGAACATTAGGTAGCGATTGCCATTATAGAAAGCCTTAATCTCTACCTCTACCCCCGGAGGTAACTGTCCTACACGCGCCTTGGCAAGTCCTGAGAGGAAGCTCGGAGAGAGGTAATCCATATTGCCTGCCGGCTTGCCCTTAAGCTTGCTCTTGACATAATCGGTAACGTCCTCGATTTTGTCAATAAAGGTAATCGTTACCCCTTTGGCTGGTAGCTCTTCCTCCAAGCTCTGAGCCCAATAGCCGTTCTCTAGGTAGTTGTGCTCTACCGAACTAAGACCTTGGATAGCATCATAACCGCAGTGGTGGTTCGTAAGGATGAGCCCTTGACTGCTGATAACTTCCCCTGTGCAACCACGATCGAAAATCACCACAGCATCGCGGAGCGATGTCCCGTGTTCGTTGTAGAGGTCGTAATCCTGTAGTTTGAGGCCACGTGCCTGCATCTTAGGTAGCTGAGCACGCAGCTGCTGCATAAGCCACATCCCCTCATCGGCCAGCGACTGTGCCGCCACCAAAGACGAGGCGATGAGAAGCATCAAAAATCTCCTTATCATACGGTAGTACTTATTTATAGAATTGATTAGTCCTACAGCAAAGATACAAACTAATCGTCTTAGACACGATATTTTATTGGGGAGAGAACAATTTGTAGTACCTTTGCCCGTTGAATACTAGTGGTATGACGCAGCCACTAATTAAGAATACTAAGATATATGGAAAAGTTGAATAAAATGGATCTCCTAATATTGGAGACAGTTACCAAGGATGCTCGTATCACGATAAAAGACTTGGCAACAGCTTGCGATGCCTCACGCAGTGCTGTAAACACTCGCCTGGCACGACTCATTAATAATGGGACTATTAAATACTCTGGCTTCTCTGTAGACCCATACGCAGTGGGCGTCAAGACCTGTACCTTTGTGGGCATACGCCTAGAGAAAGGGTCGTATTACCAGGAGGTGGCCGAGCGCCTCAAAGAGATTGATGAAGTGGTAGAATGCCATGCAACGACAGGCCCTTACGCTATGATGATTAAGCTGTTCGTCGTCGACAACCACGATTTGATGCGTATACTCAACGGTGTTATCCAGCACATCCCAGGAGTAGTGGATACCGAGACTCTGATTTCCCTAGACCGCAGCTTCGAGCGCAATATCAAGCTAGAGGGTACACCAGCAGAATTACTCGTGCGAGGTAAGGATAAAGAATAGAGACCACCTAGTATCAGAGGTAATTAAGAGGGGGAGCAAATATATATATTTGCTCCCCCTAACTGTATCTAAGCATAAGAGGTAGTTGGTTACTAGTGGTTGGTGGCTAGTGGCTAGTATCTCTAGAGCTAGTATCACTAGGCCCACTAGTATCACTAGCTCGAGTCTCGGGCGGGCTTAAGCCCGCCGCCCACTAATCACCGACCACTGACCACTAAAAAGCAAGAGAGCCCCTCGGTCCTTAGACCAAGAGGCTCTCGAAAAACTGGCAGC
>JAXFXP010000180.1:0-26035 GCA_034091595.1 Porphyromonas sp. | reverse complement strand
ATACGAATAGGTTGGGTTTGGTGGGGACGAAAGCGAGCGGGTGGAGGGGCTCGGCATAGATGTCGTTATGCTCGGTGAAGAGCTTGCGCTTCATCTTGCCCGTCGTGGGGTCGTAGGCTACGACTGAGAAAGTCGTTTGGGCTCTATTGAGCTCTACTACATAGATCTCGTTGCCATCGGGGCTCCAGGTGATGTTCGTTAGATAGGTCTGGCTAGGGTCTGGAGTATCTAGGTATAGCGTACGCTCCGTAGTAAGGTCATAGATACCGAGCTTTACATGGTGCAGTGGCGTACCTGCCATGGGGTAGTACTGCATCTTACTATAGGGTCGCTCGTTGTCTACGTGCAGGATAGGATACGGCTTTACCATCGACTGGTCCATGCGGTAGAAGGCTAGACGCTTGCCATCGCCACTCCAGAAAAGACCGCCACTAATACCAAATTCGTTCTGATGCACGCTCTGGCCATAGACTATTTCTTGGCTACCATCCGTGGTCAGTTGCCGCTTCCCTGCCGAGGTCGCCACATAGAGGTTATCGCCCTTGACATAAGCCTCGGCAGTATTCTGAGGATTGTAGAGACTCGCTTGGCTGCCTTTCTCGCTAGAGAGGTGGCTAATAAGCGTTTTCTTATATGGGTCTACGACGATCATCTCTCCCACAACATTAAGCCGAAGTAAGCTATTGGGCAAAGCTTCGAAACGAGGCATACGTTTATACTCGTCCTGTACCCCAGCCTCTCTAAAGAGCTTGTTTACATCGGCCAAACTGAGGAGTAGTCGCTCACCCTTATTCTCTATTGAGCGGACTTTAATACCCTCTTTGTCGTAGGATAGTAGCTCCTGCCCGAGCCACTGTAGGCCAGAGATATTCTTGGCGGCTTTATACTGAGGACTGCCTGCTGTGTATTCGCTGAGGGTGAGGGTACGTAGCTGTTGCTGGGCCTGCATAGTGCCAGTGGATAAGAATAGGCCTAGAGCGACTAGGCTGAGTGCTAATTGTTTTCTCATGGCTTGATACTTATGGTGATGAACTAGCAAAAAGAGGCTGTATCACGGCACATTCGCCTGATACAGCCTCCTCGGGATATGGATTAGTCTTCCTTGCGGAATACCTGTATGTTGGCCTTCGGCTGTGGGCGACGACGCTGCTTACCTTCGCTATCGGTATAGTTGAAGCGGTCGCTTGGCCATGGGCCTGCTTGCTTGCGCTCGGGGCACTCCCCTCGGGGTTTATCCTCGAAGCGACGCTTACCCTCGGGGCGCTCCCCTCGGGGCTTGTCCTCGAAGCGACGCTTACCCTCGGGACGCTCCCCTCGCGGCTTGTCCTCGAAGCGACGCTTACCCTCGGGGCGCTCTCCTCGGGGTTTGTCCTCGAAACGACGCTTACGCTCGGGACGCTCTCCTCGGGGCTTGTCCTCGAAGCGACGCTTGCGCTCGAAGGGTTTGTCTCCCTGCCCCTCTGTACGGCGCACAGGCTTACGCTCGGCACGCTCAGCTGTATCACCCTCGGGGCGTGGCTTACGCTTGAAGTCCTCGCGCTTACCGGCAAAGAGTTCGTAGCTACGCAGCTCACACTCTAGCGAGCCATTCATCACCTCGGTGCGGGCGCTATGCTTGAGGCCAATGCTATCGAAGTGCTCGGGAAGGTAGGCAATAATAGAGGCACGACAGCCAGGATAGTTGTGCTTGAGGCGCTCGCCTATCATGCGGTATAGCTCCTCGGCACTCTTGAGTTTGAGGCGCTCACCATAGGGTGGATTCATCACAATGAGGGCAGGGCGCTCAGGCTTAGGACGTTCCTCGAAGGGGAGAATATCTAGCTGAATGTAGCGTGATACCCCTGCACGGCGGACATTGCTATCCGACACTCGGATGGCATGGGGTAGAATGTCGCTACCATATATCTTATGCTCAAACTCCAGCTCCTCGCTGTCATCGTTGTACAAGTCCTCAAACAGAGCCTGATCGTAATCCAGCCATTTCTCAAAGGCAAAACTCTTGCGATAGATCCCCGGAGCGATATTGCGTGCTATGAGAGCTGCCTCTATTAGGAAAGTGCCAGAGCCACACATCGGGTCAATGAGGTCGCAGCTACCATCCCAGCCAGCCTTTAGCAGGATAGCAGCAGCCAAGACCTCGTTGATAGGGGCGTCCGTCTGCACATCACGATAGCCACGCTTGTGCAGGCTCTCGCCCGAGCTATCGAGGGAGAGCGTTACCTCGTTGTGTGCAATGTGGATATTAAGGTATATGTCTGGGTCTGTAAGACTCACATTCGGACGTGTACCACTTTTGGCACGCCAATAGTCCACAAGAGCATCTTTGGCACGATACCCTACATACTTGCTGTGCGTAAAGCTATCTGAGAAGACTGTTGTGTCGATGGCAAAGGACTGCTCCACGCGCATTATCGTATCCCAGGGGAATGAGACTAGTGCTTCGTAAAGTTCGTCTGGATTATTGGCTCGGAAAGTATGCACAGGTTTAAGGATGCGCAGGGCCGTACGCAGACGAAGATTCGCCTTATAGAGCATACGCTTATCTCCCACAAAAGACACGGCACGACGCCCTATCTCGATATCCTGAGCTCCTAGTGCCTCTAGCTCGCCCGCCAAGACATCCTCCAGATTGTGGAGGGTCTTGGCAATGAGTCGATATTGCTTGCTATGCATTAGATACCTAGCTCTTGACGGATTTGGGCAATCTTAGCGAGGCATTCCTGCTCGGCAGCTACTAGGGCATCCAGGCTATCGGCAGTGCTACGCACACCGATGTAGAACTTAATCTTGGGCTCAGTCCCCGAGGGGCGAATAGAGATTTTGGTACCATCTAGGGTCTTGTACTGTAGCACATTGCTAGTGGCAGGCATATGCAGCTGGAAGGTCTCGCCCTTATCAAGCCACTTGCCCTCTAGCTTGGCATAGTCTAGTACCTCTGTTACAGGGCTACCAGCTAGGCTCTTGATGGGGTTCTCACGGAAGGCGCGCATCATGGCCTCGATCTCCTCGGCACCGCTCTTACCCGTACGCACGACACTGATACCCTGCTCCTTGTAGAGACCATAGTCTAGGTATATCTGCTGGAGTAGCTGGTAGACGCTAAGCCCCTTGTCGGCTGCCCAGGCAGCCATCTCGCAGAACATAGAGCTCGCAGATACAGAGCTCTTATCTCGGATAAAGTCTTCACGTAGGTAGCCATAGCTCTCCTCGCCTCCGCCGATATAACGGAGCTTACCCTCATGTTTACGAATGACATCAGCAATCCATTTAAAGCCCGTGTAGCAGTCGAACATCTTTACCTCATTCTTATCGGCAATGGCCTTGATGAGCTCAGTCGTTACGATAGTCTTAACGACATAGTCTGTAGACTCCAGCGTACCTGCCTCCTTGCGCTGCATAATAGCATAGTAGGTCAGAAGGGCACACATATCATTGCCATTTACGAGGATCATCTTACCCTCGTTGTCTCGGATGGCCACGCCCAGACGGTCTGCATCAGGGTCAGAGGCTAGGACGAGGTCTGCACCCGTCTCCTCAGCTCGCTTGATGGCGAGCTCTAGAGCTGCTGGCTCCTCAGGATTGGGCGAAACAACCGTTGGGAAGTCCCCACTCACTACGTCCTGCTCGGGAACATTGATGATGTTGGTAAAACCGATCGTGCGCAATGCCTCTGGAATGAGACGAACGCCAGCACCATGGATAGGTGTATATACAATCTTGAGGTCGTGATGGCGCGCAATGCTATCCTTAGCAGCGCAGAGATCAGCCACACGCTCTATGAACTTCTTATCTATTTCCTCACCAATTAATTCGATAAGGCTTTCGTTGGGCTCAAACTTGATATCCTCTGCACCTTTTATCTTGTTAACCTCTACAATAATATTGCGGTCGTGTGGTGCTATAATCTGTGCGCCATCACTCCAGTAAGCCTTATAGCCATTGTATTCTTTAGGATTGTGGCTAGCAGTAATCATCACACCACTCTGACAGCCTAGCTCACGGATAGCAAAAGACACCTCTGGCGTAGGACGTAGTCCATCGAAGAGATAAACCTTAATGCCGTTGGCAGAGAATACCTCGGCCGTAATGCGGGCGAAGAGGGCACTATTGTTACGGCAGTCGTGTCCGATGGCGACAGCAATCTGATCAAGTCCCGAAAACTCTTGCTTGAGGTAGTTAGCTAGGCCTTGCGTCGCAGCCCCTACCGTGTATTTATTCATACGGTTGCTACCCACGCCCATGATACCACGTAGTCCACCTGTACCAAACTCTAGGTCTTTGTAGAAAGCCTCGATGAGGTCATTAGGGTTCTCATTGTCAAGGAAGCTTTTTACTGTCTGACGTGTCTCTGCATCGTAGCTCTCAGCCAGCCAAGCCGTAGCTTTGGCGCGTACCGAGAGAAGCAATTCGTTCTGTTCCATATCCTATATATTTATATGTTTACTATCTAGTCTACAAAGGTAGTCAAAATTAGGGCTATGGGACAAAAGGCTATCCATCGGAGCATAGCCACAAAACAATAAGGCTGCCTGCGCCGATATGCGCAGACAGCCCATAGCGATTATTGAGCCTCAGAGCGCTAACTCTCTAGTCCCTCGAGGTAATCAAAATTACGACGTCTTAGCTCAAAGTCCTTACCTAGATACTTCTCACGCACGATCTCGTTCTCAGCAAGCTCCTCGGCCGTACCCTGGAAGAGCACCTTCCCCTCGAACAGGAGATAGGCACGGTCTGTAATACTGAGGGTTTCGTAAACGTTATGGTCAGTGATAAGGATACCAATATTCTTGTACTTGAGCTTAGCCACAATGGCCTGTATGTCTTGCACGGCAATAGGGTCAACCCCTGCGAAAGGTTCATCGAGCATGATGAACTTGGGGTCAATGGCGAGGCAGCGGGCAATCTCGGCACGTCGTCGCTCCCCCCCAGATAGGCGATTACCATCGTTGGTGCGTACTTTCTCAAGGCGAAACTCTGCGATAAGCTCCTCTAGACGTGCCTCTTGCTCAGCCTTAGTACGGTTGGTTAGCTCAAGCACACTCAGTATATTATCCTCCACAGAGAGCTTACGATAGATAGAGGCCTCCTGCGCTAGGTAGCCAATGCCAGCCTTGGCGCGCTTATACACGGGATATTTGGTGATATCCTCGTCATCTAGGAAGATACGCCCGGCATTAGGTACTACCAGCCCTACGGTCATATAGAAGGTCGTCGTCTTACCAGCCCCATTGGGGCCGAGCAAACCTACTATTTCGCCTTGGTTAACCTCGATAGATACGTGGTTCACGACCGTACGTGTGCGGTATTTTTTTACTAGGTCCTCTGTCCTTAGTTTCATATTCTTTTCTTCGTTTGGGAGCAAAGATACGGCTTTTATGGGGGACTGAGACTACGGAGTTGGCTCGATAAGCCTACGGCCATCCTCTACGAAGCGACGGGCTACATACTCCGCTCCATAAAGATTGAGATGCATGTTATCAGCCATAACCGGCACTGACCCTAGCATTAGGTCCTGAGGGATATACGGAGTCAGATCTATCCATGATACCTGAGGATATTTCTCCAGGATAAGTTGCCTAATCCGCTCCGTATAAGCCTTAGACTCCTCATATTCCTTACCTCGGAGGTCCTCTCGGCCAAGATCTATCCCCAGGTTCAGCAATGGCAGCTCTTTCCAGAGAACACTACGCAGACGATTGCCCGAATACAAAACATACACTTTCTTCCCCTGCTCTGTCAGATAAGCCAAAGTCTTATCTAGACCCTCACGGAGATCGAAGCCTTCCTCATAGTAATACTTGTTCCCCCAGAATGAGGATAGTATAACGACGTCATAGCGTCCTAAGTCTCTGAGTATAATACTATCTCGCTCTTGATCCAGCTCGTAGCACTGACTAGATACTTGGCGCTCATAATCGATAAAGTATGGCTGCCCTGGTATAGATACTGCATAGGCACACCAGCCCTCTCTCCGAGCCAAAGTATCGAAAAACACATCCAGGTGCCCGACGTACGAGTCCCCTGTTATCAGTACAGTTGGGGGCTTAGATTTATCCCCCACAAGTCCGTCTCCATCCAAGGTTTCTAGCAAAACACCAGTGCCTCCCTTCCCCCAATCAGATATTTCTTCAGGCGTAGGCTCTGTGTATAGTGTGTTGGGGACAAAATACCATACCAAGACAAGGGTCGTAGGCATCAGATAGTACAGTCCCAAACTTTTGCTAAAACTGATATGCTGGTGTCGTGTCGGCTGCTCGACCAAATAATAGCTAAGCACAGAGAGTAAGGTCATAAGAATCACTGCCGCCACTAGTTGCCTGGGTTCTAGAGGCCCAATGCCATAGGCATAGCGCATCCAGGCCAAGACGACCCAGTGCCAGAGATACAGAGAGTACGAGATTTTACCAATCCACACCACAAAGCCATTCGACAGGAGGCCCGATACCCAGGTTGGTTGGCTATTGAGATAGATTAAGCCCGCCACCGCCACACATGGTATCAGACTAGCAAAGCCTGGGAAGAAGGGCGGCACAAAGATGCCCCTTAGGAAAAAGCAAACAAAGAGGATAGCCAGACACAGGACGCTAAGTAGGTTAGCCCTACTTAGGTTCAATGCCCTAGCAAGTAAGCCATCAGTAGAGGCCATAGCCAGCAGAGACCCGACCAACATCTCGGGGACCCGCAGGTGGGGCATATAATAGGTATCCCAAGTAATACCGTAATCTCCCAGATTAATAAATGATGCACCTAGAGTCAGAGCTCCTAAAGCTAACAAGATAGGATACTTATTGCGACGTGTCCAGTCATATCGGAGTAACAGGATAAGTAGTATCGGATAGACGAAGTAGAACTGCTCCTCCACAGACAAGGACCATATATGTAGAAAGGGCTTGTCCTCTGTCGTAGGGTCTGAATAACTCACCCCACGCATAAAGTAAAAGTTAGCAGCAAAGAACGTCGCAGCCAAGGCACTTTTCTTCAACTCTGCAAAGCTACTCTCTACAGACATCAAGAATACCCCTACCAATATAGAGAATAGCAGGACTGTAAAAAAGGCTGGTAATATGCGCTTGATGCGTCTCAGATAAAAATCCCTAAAAGAGAAGCTGCCTCGCAGCAAATCTCGATAAATAATCGAGGTAATTAGATAGCCCGATATCACAAAGAAGATATCAACACCCAAAAAGCCACTCGGCATCCAAGCTGTATTGAGGTGAAAGATAACAACGGAAAGCACAGCCACAGCACGTAAGCCATCGATATCCGCTCTATATTGCGATAAACTCATACTATCTTTATAATTCTTTTACGTATGCAAAAGTACTCAAAAAGAAAAGGCTAGACAAACTAAGTCTAGCCTCTAACCCTCCTCTTGGCACCACCTCAGTGTCGTGCCATAGAGACGCTCTAGCCGTGCATACAGGGTCTCTACCTCGTCCGCTCTGAGACTTACCAGCAGACGACAGCGCTCCACGAAGTTCTGCTCTCTAATCCTAGCTCCGCTGTCTTTTACCAAACGCATTACCTCCCCCATCAGCTCATAGCCAAAGTCTACTTCCAAAGTACGCTCCACAATACGCTCTAGACGCTGCGCTGCAGATAGGGCCTCATGCGCAGCTGTACGATAGGCCTCTATGAGGCCTGGCGTGCCGAGCTTCACCCCTCCGAAGTAGCGCACCACCACTACCAAAACCTCCGTAAGGTCATGGCTGAGTAGCTGCCCTAGTATTGGCCTACCTGCCGTACCTGAGGGTTCTCCATCGTCATTGCTACGAGTTACAGAGCCATCGGTTGACAAACGATATGCCCAGCATACATGCCGGGCATCGTAATAGCGCTGTCTTAGGCGTGCCACCTCCTCTAGCGCCTCTTCCTCTGTCTGCACAGGTAGAGCATAGGCGATAAACTTACTGCGTAATTGTGAGTACTGCCCCTCACTGGGCGCTGCTATAGTCCAATAGCTCGCTGTCATAATAGACACACACTTATACCGAGGTTCTAGCCTCGTGCTAGCATACGCTGCTCTAGCCCCTCTACCTGACTGCGAAACTCTGCATCCTGTGCCATCAGGTCCTCAACCTTCTCCACCCCGTGCATCACCGTAGTGTGCTGCTTGAGCCGCAGCTTCTTGGCAATAGTCTTGAGGGTCTGCTCGGTATGCTTACGGCAGAGGTACATTACCACCTGACGAGGCTGAGCGAACTTGCGCGCTCGCGAACTAGAACGTAGGTCGTCGATCTCTATATCAAACTCCTCCGCTACATAACGCGCTATATCCTCTAGCGTTAGTGTCGGTTTGCTGAGGCTAATAGACTGCCCCATCACCATGCTAGCAATGGCCAAGTCGATAGGTTTACGCTGTAGCTGAGCCATCGTCAGGAGCGTAGTCATAGCCCCCTCTAGCTCACGCACATTGCTCTGCATATTGCTGGCAATATACTCTACAACTTCATCGCCAAGTGTTACCCCGGCTGTAGCAATGCGGTTGCGCAGTATCTTGCGGCGTAGCTCTAGGTCTGGACGTGCCAGAGGCACCATCATAGAGGCGCGTATACGTGTTAGGATGCGCTCTTCGATGCCATAAAACTCGGCTGGAGCGACATCGCAGGTCAGGATAATCTGCTTATTGAGCAAGTACAGATGGTTGAAGATCTCAAAGAAGGCCTGCTGTGTCCCTTCCTTACCTATAAGCCCCTGGATATCGTCTATTATCAGGACATCCATCTGCTGATAAAACTCTAGGAAAGCTCCCTTGCCATTATAGCGAGCATCATTGGCATACTGTAGCTCAAACTTACTACAGGACACATAGCACAATCGTTTCTCTGGATGTAGCATGCGCACACGTTGCCCGATGGCCTGCGAGAGGTGCGTTTTCCCCACCCCACTAGGGCCATAGATGAATAGCACATTCAGCGGAGCTTGCCCTGGGCGCAGAGCTACGGACTCGGCCACAGCACGTGCCAGATGATTGCAATCACTCTCTATAAAAGTCTCGAAGCTCAGAGCATCGTTGAGGGCACTCACATAGTCCTCTACCTTGCGTTCCTGAGCAGTAGCCTCTCCTGTAGCAGACAGCTTAATGCTCTCCTCAAGCGTCTGCGTGTACTCAAAGACCATAGCAATATTAGCAGCCGACAGATATATCTGCGACATAATATTAAACTCATTGGCATAGTGTTCCTCCAGGTGAACACAAAAAGCCTCAGACGATACACGTAGCGCCAGCTCACCTACACGCAGGCCCTGGGGCACAATAGGATCAATCCAATTGCGCATATCCTGCTCACTCAACATCGTGGAGAGAAAAGTACGGCACTTGTGCCATAGTTCTTTTGCCTTGGCTTGCTCCTCCTCGGTGAAAATCTGGGCTCCGTTGTTATCGGTCATCTCTGTATAATCGGCTTCTAAATCGGTCTAGTAACTACACACAAAGCATCCAACAATTTGAGACTTGTTAGCGACGCTTTTGGTAATGCAAAGTTCTACCTTTTCGGGCGAAAAAAAAAACTCTAGAAGTCTTGTATTTTTCAATCTTTCTCTATTATCATTAAATACAAGCACTTAGACCGAGAGTTATACACACGCAATAAAAACGAAGCACATACAACTATAAATCAACAAATTACACAACAACGAATTCCCTACACACAGACTTATGCACATTCAAATAGACGATTTAAGTGCCTTATAAGTGCGGACTTATGCACCGAACGATAAAAACTTTTCGACAGCTGCACTATCCGAGCACAAGAAGCGACCATAGCCGGCGACCGCTCCCCCTATTAGATCTCCATTTGGTCACCTAATAGGCGGGCATTGGTCCGCCTAGTAGGTCGACGAAGCTCCGCCTAGTAGGCGGCCACTTGTCCACTCGGTAGGTGACCGAGTGGACACTCGCTAGTGAAATAAATCGTGGCCTCCTACCCCACCTCCCTAGCCCCTTATAGGGAGTCCATGGCATAATACCTTGGGCTTTTCTCGTCCCCCCAAACAGCGTTTAGACCTCTAAAACCACTCAAGTCTTAGAAAGTCCTACGAGTCTAGAAAAAAAACACCTAAAACTTCTTTTTACAAACGTCTCATAATCAACAAAACTAACCTCTAAGTAACTGACTTACATCATCGTGCGTTCTTGTCCCATACGACAATTCCGTCTAACTTTGCACCAACAAACGAAAAGAAAGTAGAACAACTATAAGAATACAAGCATGAAAAAAATTGCAGTCGTAGCCGCCAACGGAAAGGCGGGTAGTAAGATTGTTGAGGAAGCACTCAACAGAGGTTTCGATGTAACGGCTTTTGGACGTAAGGGGAACAATACCAAAGCCGAGAAGTATGTACAAAAAGACATCTTCGACTTGACGGCAGAGGACCTTAAGGGCTTTGATGCCGTTGTTGATGCAGTAGGCGCTTGGACGCTGGAGAGCCTACACATCGTGGCACAGGCAGCGAGCCATCTCTCTAGTCTGCTCCGTGGCAGTGCAACCCGTTTGCTCGTTGTCGGTGGTGCTGGCTCGCTCTATGTCAATAAGGAGCATACTTCTACTGTGGAGCTTCAGCCCAATTTCCCCGATCTTTACAAGCCTGTGAGTGCCGCTCACGGATTGGCTCTCGCCCTCCTACGTGCAGAGCAAGAGGTAAAGTGGACCTATATCAGTCCGGCTGGCGACTTCCAGGCAGAGGGGGAGCGCACTGGCAAGTATGTTCTCGGGGGCGAAGAACTGATACTAAACAGCCGTGGCGAGTCTGTCATCTCCTATGCCGACTATGCCATCGCATTGGTCGATGAGATAGAGAAAGGTAATCACATAGGGCAGCGCATCAGCGTGGTAGGCGAATAGATTAAATTGACTGAGGCTTATCAAGCCCTTCTCTAAGCACTTTGCCACCCTCTTGACACTAAGAGGGTGGCAAAACACGTTATAAAGATATGATTAAGAAACAGATAATAGACCCTATTGCTCCGCAATGTCCTGTCCGCAATGTGCTCTCACGCATTGGGGACAGGTGGTCGTTACTTACGCTCTTGGCATTGCAAGACACTGATAAGCCGTTGCGCTTTACAGAATTGTGTAAGGCCATCCCCGGCGTGTCTCAAAAGATGTTGGCATCGACGCTGGGAGAATTGGAAGCGGACGACTTGGTGAAGCGGACAGCCTACCCCGAAATTCCTCCACGCGTAGAGTATTCGCTCACAGAGCGCGGCAAATCGCTCATGCCTCTACTCAACAAGCTCGTGGAATGGTCGCTTGACAACATGAGCGAAATCATCGCAAGTCGGGAACATTATACAGCTAACTCGCTATAAGCCAACTGGTCGAATTATTCTACACATAGACGAATATTCTTGCGTTAGCGCTAGGCGACGCAGCCAGAGCTTTGCTGAGCAGTACGCTTGAAGTACTGCAATCTAAACTCCACGATATAGAAGTCCGAGGAAGGGTCTTATAATAATAGCGGGCTTGTCCATCGTAATATACGATGAGCAAGCCCGCTATCAGACCATACCAAGGCCTGCGGTAATGTACGGCTCCTTAGTCGCGATATGTAGCTACGTATCCGCCCGTCTGATTAAACTGCAGGCTGATATCATTACGCAGATCTACCTTGTAACCATAGACAGTGCGCTCTACCTCCTCTACCTGAGCTAATAAAGCATTGGTACGTAGATAGTCTAGCATTGTCTGGGGGAGACCTAGGGCTGTTAGCATAGACTCGGGGATAGCGGCATAGCCCTGTGCCTCTACATCTAGCCAGTTGCCGAGCGCGTCAAACTCCAACTCTAGGCTAACACCAGAGAGTGTAAGGTAGCTCTCATACTTAGCTCCACGCTCAGAGAGCACAGAGTAAGTCTTGGTATTGCTCACCTGAGCACCAGAGATAGCTGTTAGGGTAGTACGAGCCGCCTCGGGCAAAGTCGTTACAGCCTCGACGCCCGTGGCAAGTGCGAAGCTATCATCATCATCCTTATCACAGCTAACTAGACCGAGGCCTAGTACACCTAGCACTAGGGTATAGCTCAGGATTTTCTTAATCGTCATCATTATCGTTGCTCTTAGTTATTGCTTTATACTTATCTCTAGTTCATCTAGAGTCCCTAAAGTGACTAGTCATCAATGCGGACAAACCTCCCCTTGTTATTGTAAACAAGGTCGAGACCATTGGAGAGCTCTAGCTCGTAGCCACGACGCTTGCGCTCTATGTGCTGTACCGACTGCTGTGGGAAGCGCTTAGCCAGATCGCTAACGATAGCCGCAGGGACAATACCCGTAGGGATAGACGAGCCGTGGGGCACACTGACCTCCGTCCAGTTGCCCTTGCCGTCAAACTCTAGCTTGGTCCCATCAGCATAGATAAGGTCGTAAGTCTTGGACACCACCTCATTATCTAGTGTTACTACGCTTAGTTGTTTAGTACCGAAGTACTTGCTGGCGAAGTCCTGAGCTGTACGAGGTAGCTCGGCTAGAGTTATCACTCTGTCGTTACTGGCCACCATAGGTACGGCCGCTAGGGTTGCTACCACTAGGGCAGCGAGGATGTATTTTTTCATATCTGTATCTACTTGTAGTTTCTTTCTTTGAATATAGACCTTAGACGTAAAGTGCCCCTAGGTGTTTAATGAGCAAACACCTAGGGGCATCTATCAATACTATTAGGAAACCTTATCTATCTCCTATAGGCAAGATTGACATTGATTATTTTTTCTTGCGTATATCCTTCATTAGTTCCTCTACGGCACGGGCCAGCTGCGTATCCTCACCCTTGAGCGCACGCACGGGGTCTAGCTCTACCAGCACATCGGGCTGTAGCTCGCTATTCTCGAGATAAGTGCCCTCAGCAGTACGATAGCCCACGGCTGGAATACCGAAGACCATCGTATTATCCTGCATCGTAACCCAGTTTACACTGGTCATCGTACCAGGCACTGGCATACCTACGACCTTGCCCATACCCTTAGTCTTGTAGACCCATGGGGTACCATGTGCATTGGAGTAGTCGTTCTCGCAGACAAGCATAATAGAGGGGTGGTTCCAGCGACGGCTAGGCATCTCGCAGTAATCCTCACCACGCACTTCCTGCTGTAGATACTTCTGTCCGCCGAAGAAAACCTCTATATCCTCGTGCAGGCGTCCACCGCCGTTGTGGCGAATATCTATCACTATGCCCTTGCGGTCGTAGTAACGCCCCATGACCTCGCTGTACACGTTGCGGAAAGCATCGTCTCCCATAGAGGCAATGTGTACGTAGCCTAGTTGCCCACCAGAGAGGCTATCGACGAGGGTTGCGCGGCTCTTTACCCAACGCTTCTCTAGTAGACTTTCTTGGCGACCGGTAGAGATAGGCTTAATCACTACGCTCTCCTCCTTGCCGTCCTGTCGGTAGCTAATGAGAGTATTCCGTCCCGACTTACCAGCGAGGAACTGGTGATAGTCCTGACCAGCCTTTATCTCACTTCCGTCAATAGCTGTTATCACAGCCCCAGCACGTAGCTTGATGTCCGAGCGGTCGAAGGGACCTCCTGCTATTACCTCTGTTACGAGTAGCCCATCTCGACCTGTCTGGTCATCGTAGAATAGACCTAGCTCTGCCGTTGGTTCCTCTGCCGTAGCCGTAGTGCGATAGCGCGAGCCTGTATGCGATACATTCAGCTCACCCAATAGCTCACTCAGCATCTCTGCGAAGTCGTAGTTATTGCTGATGTAAGGTAGGTAACGACGGTAATGCTCGCTGAGACGAGGCCAATCGACACCATGCATATCCTTACGATAGAAACGAGCAGCCTGCTCACGTACCACCTCGTTGTACATCGCCTCGCGCTCCTCGCGTGGGCTGTAACGCATATCGGCAGAGAAAGACAGGGGCTTTAGCGTCTCGGTCTTGGTATCGAACTTGTTGCTAACACTACCGAGGACAAAATATTGGTCACGCTTGGCATTGTAGGCAAAGTAAGGATATGAAGTATTCAGCTTATTCACCAGCTTAGTAGTGCCCTTGCGTAGGTCTATGCTCCAGAGGTCATAACGTCCCTCAAAGGCTGCGAAGTAATACAACTTCTTGCCATCGGGGCTAAGCATAGCTGCACCAAGGTCTGAGGAATTGGGCGTTAGGCGTACGATACGATCCTCTATGTTGTCCCACTCGATGATAATATCCTTACTCTTAGCCTTATCCTCGGTCTTAGATTTATCCTCCGCCTTTTTGTCTTTCTTAGCCTCGGCTGTAGCCTCAGACTTTTTCTCTGCCTTCTTAGCTTCTTCGTAGAGAGCAGCCTCTTCCTCGGTCATACGATACTGCTCGTAGGCAGCACGATTGAGGAAGACTACCATCACATCCTGCATAGAGCCCCACGAGGCGTGATTGCGCATACCATATCTATCGGTAGCGAAGATAAGGGCATTGCCATCGGTACTCCAGCGTGGCTGAGCCGAGAAGTAACCGCTATTGGTGATGTTGTGGATCTCGCCCCCCTGAGCAGAGATAATACCTACGTCGCTATAAGGTGCATGTTTACGAGCCACATAGGACAAAGCTATCCACTTGCTGTCTGGCGACCACTCGAAGTCCAGCCCACCAGCTAGCGAACTCGTCAGATTAGACTGGTCGGCTATGATGCGCAGGTCTTTGCTAGCGATATTATAAACAGCGAGTTTGCGACGGTCTAGCACGAAAGCAATCTCTTTACCATCGGGCGAGTACTGGGGATAGCCCTTCTCACCCTTAATACTAGGTAGTAGTTTCTCTTCTTTGATCTGTGTAGCGTTGGAGAAATTGGGGTCTTCTCGGCGTGGCATCGTAGCCTTATACAGGTCCCACTTGCCATCCCTAGTACTGCCATAGACGAGCGTACGTCCATCGGCAGAGAAGGTCAGCCCCTGCTCTGCTGCAGGCGTAGTAGTTATTCGCTTGGTGCTGCTATAGTCTGCACTGGTTACGAAGACTTCGCCACGCTGCACGAAAGCTACTTGCTTGCCATCAGGGCTAATAGCCGATGAGCCTAGTCCGGAGCGGAAGTTGAGCTTTACGGTCGTAGCATCATCAAGGTCATTGGCAAGCTGAATATTTACCTTACGAGGCTTAGACTGAGCATCCATAGTATAGATTTCGCCTCCGTAACCGAAAGCTAACATCCCCTGATTGCTCATACTGAGGAAGCGCACCGGCTCGCCAGTGAAGTTGGTCAGTGCCTGTACCGCTGCTCCGTCTAGCCCTGCACGATAGACATTCATAGAGCCACCATTGCGCTCGCTCAGGAAGTAGATGCTCTTACCGTCAGTGGCATAGAGCGGATTGCGGTCTTCGCCTGGATGTTTGATGACGAAGCGGTAGCTACCCTTCTTGATATCATACTCTACAATATCACGGGTTACAGAGCTCGTGTGGTGCTTACGCCATTCGTTCTCGTAGCCCTTGAGGTTCTGATAGAGGATTTTGCTACCATCCTTACTCATCACAGCCCATTCGGCAGGCATATCCATAATACGCTCAGGACGGCCTCCTGCTACTGCTACTCGGTATAGCTCGCTATGGAAAGACTCGGGGTGCAGGCTATTACGTACGTTATCCTGTATATGCGCTTTGAATAGCAAGTACTTGCCATCGGGGCTGAAGGAGTAAGGCACTTTGCTAGCTGTATGCTGTGTCAGTAGACGTGCCTCCCCGCCATTACTATTCATTATATATAGGTTCATCCCCATACGATTGCGGTCGCTGGCGAAGGCTATCTGCTTGCCATCGGGGCTCCACACGGGTTGGTAGTCGTAAGCGCTGTTGGTGGTGAGGCGCTGTGCCTGTCCCCCCTCTGTAGGCACCTTGTATATATCCCCCTGATAGGTAAAGGCTATATATTTACCATCGGGCGAGATACTCGGATAGCGCAACCATAGTGGTTGCTCCGTGGCTGCTAGCGTAGCACTCGTCAGTGAGAGCGCTGCTAGGCAGAGCATCATTTTCTTCATAATAATACTATGTAATAATAGATTAACTATTTAAGACTACTACGACATCTATCGTTGTCTATACCTACAAATATAGTAAGTCTATAGGAGACCGCCGATAAGCTCGCGTATATCTTTAATGTGGTGGCGCTGCATATAGTCCTCTATGCCCTCGACAATACGGACTGTCGCAGCTGGGTCTACGAAGTTATACGTACCTACCTGCACAGCACTAGCCCCCGCCAATAGGAACTCTATAGCATCACTGGCAGTACATATCCCCCCCATACCGATAATAGGTATCTGTATCGCTCGAGCCGTCTGCCATACCATCCTGAGGGCAACAGGCTTAACGGCAGGACCAGACAATCCCCCCGTAATAGTAGAGAGTATAGGACGACGACGCTCGGCATCAATAGCCATACCGAGGAGCGTATTTATCATAGAGACCGCATCGGCCCCCTCGGCCTCTACTGCACGGGCTATCTCTGTAACATCACTCACATTGGGCGAGAGCTTGACGATAAGCGTTTTGGGATAAACAGCACGTACAGCACGCGTAACACTGCTAGCCCCAGCACAAGTTACCCCGAAAGCCATACCGCCCTCCTTAACGTTAGGACAAGAGATATTGAGCTCGATGCCAGGTATATGATCTAGTGCTGCTATACGCTCGGCAGTAGCCACATAGTCCTCTATCGTAGAGCCGCTCACATTGACGAGTATATTGGTATCTATATCCTTGATAGTCGGATATATCTTATCACAGAAGTAGTCTACCCCCTTATTCTGTAGCCCCACAGCATTGAGCATACCTGCGGGTGTCTCAGCCATACGAGGATAAGGATTGCCTTGGCGGGGATGCAGGGTAGTACCCTTGACTACGATACCGCCTAGGCGCTCTAGGTCTACGAAGTCTCTGTACTCCGTACCATAGCCGTAGGTCCCCGATGCTGTCATCACCGGATTGCGCAGGCTAAGGCCTGCTATCTCGATAGAAGTATTTACCATTTGATTGCCTTGCTATTGAATATAGGTCCCTCTGTACACACACATACATTGCCCTCCTCGTGGGTATCCTGCACACAGCACAGACAAGCTCCGATACCACAGGCCATAGTATTCTCTAGCGACACCTCGCAGTAGATACCACGCTGCTCGGCCAGCTCTGCCACCGCACGCATCATAGGGTGCGGGCCACAGCAATAGAAAGCATCATAGGCTCCTGTCTGTATCTCTGGATGGTCTGTTACACGACCCTGAATGCCTAGACTGCCATCGTCTGTCGTTATCAGCACATTGGCGAGGGCTGCGAAGTCCTCACGCAGGACCACATACTCGCTACTGCGTCCACCCAGTAGTACTGTAGGACGTATACCGATACCCACGAAGGCTCTGGCTAGCGCTAGCATAGGAGCAATCCCAACGCCCCCTCCTACGAGAAGCGGACGTTGGGACTTGTCTATACCGAAGCTATTGCCTAGAGGAAGTATCAGGTCTAGCGTGGCGCTGGGCTCAGTATCTATGATAGCCGCTGTGCCTCGGCCTACCCGAGCAACCAATAGCCACAGCTCTCGCTGCTCTGCTAGGTAAGTACATATAGATATAGGACGCCTGAGCAACGTATGCCCACCAGGGGGCAACACCTGCACAAACTGACCAGCCTGAATAGGCGGTAGGCTCTGCCCCTCTAGAGCTTGCAAGCGCAGGAGATAGGTATTGCGTCCCAGCTCCTGGCGCTCGATAAGCTCGAAGTGGCAGCTTAGCTTGCTTGCTGTCATTGGAGATTATATAGTCTTGGATGAATTGTTTTAGTCCTCTTCGCTGTACATCGCAGCTATTTCCTGGGCATAATGCTCGTTGACGACCTTACGTCTCACCTTGAGCGTCGGTGTTAGCTCGCCACTCTCTATACTAAAAGGCTTAGGTAATATAGTGAAGCGCTTCACCATCTCGTAGTTAGCCACGCTTGCCTGTGCTTGCTCTATATGCGCATGCAGCAGGCGGCGCACATCGTGGTTTACGGCCAGCTCCTCTAGTGGGCGCTCTGTGTCTATGCCTCTAGCAGCAGCTTCACGCAGGAGTATATCCCAGTTGGGGTACATAAGCGCAGAGACGAATTTGTAGCCATCGCCAATAATAGCCACTTGCTCAAATATTGGGTCTAGAAGTATCAGTCCCTCTAGCATCTGCGGAGCTATGTACTTGCCGTTGGCAGTTTTGAATAGGTCCTTGATGCGCTCAGTGAAGTACAAGGTACGGCCCTCTAGTCTGCCGGCATCACCAGTACGGAAGTAGCCATCCTCGGTGAAGCTCTCTTTGTTAGCCTCGGGATTGCGGTAGTACTCATCTATGATAGTAGGCCCTTTTAGTTGTATCTCGTTATTAGTAGGGTCTATGCGCACCTGCACGTGTGGCAGCACCTCTCCTATCGAGTTCATATCGTAGCCCGTCTGACGGAAACAACTCACCGTGGCCGTACTCTCACTGAGGCCATAGCCATAGCAAATCGGGATAGACACACTCTGTAGGAAGCGATTGACATCAGGCGAGAGGGCAGCCCCAGCCACGGGGAAGAAGCGCCCACGCTGTATACCGATGACCTTTTTGAGCTTCGCAAAGAGTGTATGCTTATAGAGTTTGTACATCAGCTTAAGGCCGAGCGGAGCAGACTTACCCTCGTTGATATACTCTAGGCGATAGCGCTCGCCCACCTCCATAGCATGGTGCATCACACGCTGCAGTGTGGGGGACATGCTCCTGATTTTGTCTTGCACACCACTATACACCTTTTCCCAGAAGCGAGGTACGTTGCACATCATCGTCGGACGCACCTCGGGCAGTGCCTGTAGAATGGTCTTAGGGTTAGCGAGTATAGCCGTCGTACAGCCTATAAATAGACAATAAAAGACCCAAGTCTTCTCGAAGATATGACTATGAGGCAAAAAGCTCATACTTACATCGCGGCTGCTCAGGAAAGTAAACATATCTACGTGCGCCTGTATCTGTACCATAAAGTGTCTATGCCTGAGGACTACGCCCTTACTACGCCCCGAGGTTCCCGAGGTATATATAATAACCGCCATATCCTCAGCCAGAGCCTCCGAGGCTCGTACATTAGCAGCGTGCTCGTTGGGCTTAGAATCTCCTCGGCGGATAAACTCCTCGTACTTGACTGAGATGTTATCCTCAGGGTGAAGTACCACGTCAGGCTCTAGCACTACTATACGCTTTAGCTTACCGCTGTGCTTCTGAAACTCCCAAGCGTTGTTATACTGGTACTGGCCTCCCACGAAGAGTAGCTCTATCTCAGCATCCTCTACTATAAACTCTACTTGCTCGGGCGCACTAGTAGCATATAGAGGCACGCATATAGCACGTAGCATATAGAGACCAAGCTCTGCGGCCAAAGCATCTACAGAGTTGGACGTATAGAAACCTATTCTAGCTCCGACCTCTACCCCCTCTTGGATAAGGGCCTTAGCTGCTGCGAGGCATCTATCGGCAAATTGCTCTCCACTAAGGTTGAGCCAAGGGCCAAGGTCTCGCTCCTGATAACGGATAATGCGCTTATTACCGAACTTCTTACGTAGTCGGTGTGGGTACTCGGCCAGATGGTATAGCTGTTTGTTTGTCATTTTGATACATATTAGTGAGCATACACAAAGATACTCATTCTGCGCAAGAATAAATCACCTACTTGCGCTTATTAAACCGAACTCGTGTTTTATCTTTTGGTATCTCAACCTTTAGTCGGCTCAGCTTACCAGCCTCCTCTGGTAGATAAAAGCGGATTAACTCGTCCAAAGCTTTGTGGCAGGCTGGGCAAAAAGTAGGATACTCATTGGTACGCATACGGCAGTCATCACTAGCACGGTACAGTCCTTTCGCCGTATAAGCCGCCCCCTCATAGACGCCCAGAGGATAACGAGCCTTGTCGGCTAGAGGCGTTGGTATAGGCGTACCCTTAGGGATTAGGCTGTGCCACTTCTTTCCGCTGAAATCTTTTAGACTCGTAATATTCTGCTCCCAAGGCTCTACATCGAGCGCATAAGAGTCCGTCATAGCATCCTGCTCGTAGAAGTATTCGTCCGCCAGACCGCCGAAGCTATGTCCGAACTCGTGTACTACCACTGGCAGGAAGTAACGTGGGTCGATACTGCTGAGCGTATAGCTATTATAAATACCGCCCCCACCATAAGTCTCGGTATTGGCGAGTATAATAATATTCTCGTAGGGGATATTGATGAGCGCATCGTGGATAGCCTTCACTCTGCGCGTCGTCAGATAGCGTTCGCTGTAGAAGGTATCGAAGTGTGCAGAAAAAGCCGTACGCAGCCACTTGCCCTCCCGTGGCACGCTAACGCCCGAGTCTAGCGAGCGACTCTCTACAGCTATGATATTGATGTAGTCTTGATAGTCCGAGAAGGGCGCATAGCGCAATAGCTCTCGCCCAGCACGCTCTGCATCACGGAGGAACTTAGGCATATCCGCCTCGGTATAGCCCTCAGCTAGGATAACGATATCAATAGCTGACTCCGAGTGCTTAGCCTTGTGGAGATAGCTGTGCTTAGTAGGGGCCACCGCAGTATGCTGACGTACTAGTATATCGCTAGGCTCGAAGTAGAAACTCTGCCTTGCTATCGTCCTGCGCATCATATCCTCTAGCTCTATCTCTATCTGAGCCGTGCGACGTGGATAAGGCAGCAGGAATACATTCTCGTAGCTGCGGGCCACACGCTGTGCCTCGGGCGTGGAGAGCCACTCCTGATACAGAGAGGAGAACGAGTGCCGATAGATCACCTGTCCCGTTATAGAGTCGCGCATCGTAATACGTCCATTGCCCTCTAGTGGTAACTCGGACAAGTGGCTACGTCTACCATACCAACGAGGCAAGCAATGCAGCTCCTCGGGCTGAATACTCGTAGAGCGTACATCGCCTGCAAAGGCATAGTCTATACGCAGGGTGCTATCACGGAAATAATCTTCGTAGCGCTGTGCCTCGGCCGTAAACGTAGCCACGAGACAGAGCAATAACAAATTTAGGTAGCCTATGTATCTCATAATAGTATCTATTGCTTCGTATTCTATCTATCCTAAGCCCCCACTCTCGGGGCAACTATCTATTCACAGAGACCCTATCGGGATAGGCTCTCTGCACTACCGGTAAAAACCGAAGTTTGTATCGGTACAATCTCGATTTTGTATTAGTACAACTTATACTTTGTACCAGTACAAAATTCGCCCCTAGTAGAGCCACTGGCACAGCTCTCCCTAGATAAGTCTGCTGAGGCTAGTAGCACCAGCGCAGATGGCAGTACTCCAATCGGGAAAATGCAGTACTGCAATCTTTCGTTTTTAGCAGTACTACCGCAACCCTACTCTAGCCAAGGCTCCATGGGCTACTACACCATACAATACAATGAGCACCACCAGAGCCAGACAGTAGCAAGAAAAGCACCCTCTCGACACGGCCCGAGGACCATACCAAAAGGGTGCTATCTCTGTGTATTGCTTAGTCGCTAAGTATCTTACTGAGGAAACTACTGAGCTCTTCGTCAAGTCCCTCTAGTAGTGGCTTCGTTGCCAACACCAGCTCATCATCACGGAAGAAGAGCTCCTCTACAGTCTCGAAGGCTTCGTCTACCAGCACAACCGAGAAGGGGCGCTCAAAGAGCTCGTACTCCCAGTAGCCTGTAGCATCTAGTAGAGCTATCGTCTCGCGCAGACTGTGCAACATCGCCTTAGTCGGGCGCCCTTCGGTACCCACCCAGGCAAATATCACCGTAGAGGCTATCTGCTCGTCATCATCTCCGTAGAGAGCGACTTCGCCCGTGCCGACATTGATACGGACGAATAAGTCCGTTATCCCTGCTGAGAGCTTCGTCTGGCTACCCTCCTCCGTTATGCTACGGAAGAGGCGCTCCAGGACTTGTACTTCTTTGTTTGCGTTGCCCATAATCGTGGCTGTTTCTGTGGTTCGACTTAGCACTGGCCTCGTAGTTGCTTGAGGCTTTGCTCTATAGTAGCTATACGGCTCTCTGCATCCGCCTTCTTTTTGCGCTCTAGGGAGATGACCTGCTCTGGGGCTCGAGAGACAAAGCTCTCATTGCTTAGCTTCTTGTCTACGCTAGCAAGGAACTTCTGCTGGTATTCTAGATCGGCCTCCAGCTTCTTAATCTCCTCCTCGGCATCAATAAGACCAGCCATAGGTACAGCAAACTCATCCGTGCCGATCACAAAGGTGATAGCCCCTTGGCTGCGCTCTGTCGTGCGCTTTACCTCGGATAGATTGGCGAGCTTGGCCACTACGGCGTCTAGCCTATCGCTATAGCTAGGTGCTACCTCTAGCGTTAGCGGCTCACGGGGTGAGAGGTTCTTGCTCGTGCGGATATTGCGGATAGCTGAGATTAGCTCCTGTGCCTGAGCGAAGTGCTTTAGGAAGTCCTCGTCCACCTCTACAGTCGTAGGCAGCAGGCTTACCATCAGACTCTCGCCCTCCTGGCGCTCTCTGAGGGCCTGCCATAGTTCCTCTGTGATAAATGGCATGAAGGGATGTAGCAGCGCTAGCAGGCTCTCGAAGAAACGCTCCGTATCCGCCATGGTCTTAGCATCGATAGGTGCTCCATAGGCAGGCTTTACGAGCTCTAGGTAATAGCTAGAGAACTCATCGCGTATTAGCTTATATATAGCCGTCAGTGCCTCGCTAATGCGGTACTTGCTCATAAGGTCATCAACCTCTGCAAATACCTGACTCATACGCTGGTCAAACCATTGCACCGAGAGTCGTGAGGCTTCGGGCTGTGCTAGTGCCGCATCGACCTGCCAGCCCTTCACGAGGCGGAAGGCATTCCACACTTTATTGCAGAAGTTACGTCCTTGCTCGCAGAGCGCCTCATCGAATAGGATATCGTTGCCCGCAGCGGCAGAGATCATCATCCCCATACGCACACCATCCGCCCCGAACTTATCTATCAGCTCTAGCGGGTCTGGCGAATTGCCGAGGCTCTTGCTCATCTTGCGGCCAATCTTATCGCGTACAATACCCGTTAGATATACGTTCTCGAAAGGCTTCTTCCCTCTGAACTCATAGCCTGCTATTATCATACGTGCCACCCAGAAGAATAGGATGTCCGGACCCGTTACTAGGTCGCTAGTAGGATAGTAATAGTCAAGCTCCTCGTTGCTCTCGCCAATGATAGGAGCGAACACCGTTACAGGCCAGAGCCAGCTAGAGAACCACGTGTCTAGACAATCTTCGTCTTGACGAAGGTCTGCCATTGTAAGCGAGGCATCCTGCGCCTGAGCCAGACGGAGTGCTTCGGCCTCGGTACTAGCTACTACATAGCCACCATTGGGCAGGTAGTAGGCTGGGATGCGGTGTCCCCACCAAAGCTGACGGCTTACACACCAGTCCTTGACGTTCTCCATCCAATGGCGGTAAGTATTCTTAAACTTAGCAGGGTGTAGTTTAACGTCATCGTTCATTACCGCATCTAGTGCAGGCTTTGCCAGCTCCGTCATGCGGAGGAACCACTGCATAGAGAGCTTGGGCTCTATCACTGAGTTTGTGCGTTCGCTATGCCCTACCTTGTTGGTGTAGTCTTCGGTGCGCTCTAGTAGTCCCGCCGCTTGTAGGTCCTGCTCTATCTGCTGGCGTACCTCGAAGCGGTCCATACCCGCATAGCGTCCTCCATGCTCATTGAGCGTAGCGTCATCATTAAATATATCGATGGTCTCTAGCTGATGCTTCTCACCGAGCATATAGTCATTGACATCGTGTGCGGGGGTTACCTTCAGACAGCCCGTACCAAACTCTAGGTCTACATATTCGTCCTCTATCACAGGCACGCTACGGCCTACTAGCGGTACTATTAGGCGCTTGCCCACGAGGTCTCGATAGCGCTCATCCTGGGGGTTGATGCAGACTGCTGTATCACCCATGATTGTTTCGGGACGTGTAGTAGCCACTACTACATACCTATCCTCACCCTCTACGAAGTAGCGCAGATGGTAGAGTTTTCCTTGTTGCTCCTTATATATTACCTCTTCGTCGCTGAGGGCCGTCTTGGCCACGGGGTCCCAGTTTACTACGCGGACACCGCGGTAGATAAGTCCTTTGTTGTATAGGTCCACGAATACGTCTAGGACGCTTTGGCTACGTGCCTCATCCATAGTGAAGGCCGTACGGTCCCAGTCGCACGAAGCACCGAGGCGCTTCAACTGCTCTAAGATGATGCCGCCATATTCGCGTGTCCAATCCCAGGCGTGCGCAAGGAACTCCTCACGGCTAAGGTCGCTCTTTTTGATACCCTGCTGTGCCAGGCGAGCCACTACTTTGGCCTCTGTAGCAATAGAAGCGTGGTCTGTACCTGGTACCCAGCAAGCATTGAGCCCTTTCATACGAGCACGGCGTATCAATATATCCTGTATCGTATTATTAAGCATATGCCCCATGTGCAGTACTCCCGTTACGTTGGGTGGGGGTATTACGATGGTGTAGGCTTTGCGTGCGTCGGGAGTAGAGTGGAAGAACTTATGCTTCATCCAATACTCGTACCATTTACCTTCGACAGAGGCGGGATTGTATTTAGCTTCTAGCTCCATTGTTATATATCTTATTCTTATTAGCTACAAAGATACTACAATTACTAGGACTATAGTGAGCAGTGCTCAGTGGCTAGTGGGCTACCGCCACTAACCACTGAGCACTGACCACTAATTACTAATCACATTTGGTTTATATTATAAACTTTATTACCTTTGCAACCATGACAACATTACAAACCTATTTACTCTAACCCAACTAATAGAACTAACAACCTATGGACAACAAGACATTCAACGCTCAGGAAAGCATCCAGCTGATTGAGCAAACCCTCAGACGCTCTAGCCAACGTCTAGAGCAAAAGTGTATAACCCCTATGCTCGTCTGGGGCTACACCACAGTAGTGGTATCACTACTCATCTACTTCCTGCTCCCCAGCATTAGCTACTACGCACACTTCCTGTGGATGCTAATCCCACTCTTCGGCTATTCGCTCAGCTACATCCTAGACAAGAGCAGTATTGAGTCCAATACACGTGCTTTTCCCGAGCGCTTCGTAGACACGCTTTGGGCGGTAGCCGGTGGCTCTGTCGGCATCGCCTGCGGTATACTGGGCCTAAGAGGTGGTGGTAGTGTCTCTATAGAGGTCTACTTTATGCTAGTGATTACGGTTATATCTATCGCTATGCTCGTTACAGCCATAAGCCTAGACATCAAAGCCTATAAATGGGGGAGCTTCGCAGGGTATATCTACTTACTAAGACTAACTAGCGTAAGGACAGGCTTTAGCCCCGAAGAAATCCTTTACTTCGGAGCGACTTTCTTCGTGATGATGTGCTGTACTGGGCACTACCTACAGTACAAACAACGCAAAGCCTGCGCTACAAACAAAGCCAGCTATGAGTAATTACCTCCCTCTAGACCCGCTACTGCTAACGGAGCTACGGCTAGCCATTATGTCTATCCTCATACAGACCGAGGAGGCTGACTTCGTACACATTCGTGAGGTAACAGGGGCTACAGCGGGTAATATAAGTGTCCAACTAGACAAGCTCTCAGAGGCTGGCTACCTCACAATCGAAAAGAGCTTCGTCGGCAAACGCCCACGCACGAGTTGCCGTATCACGGCAGCAGGCGAAGTGGCCTTTACTCAGCACTTCACCGCCCTAAAGAGCTACCTCCCTAAGGACTAACTACAACAACCTAAATAACCATTTACGTATATCCCCCAGACCGTTCGTGATGAATAGCCTGGGGGATTGTTACGACATGAGATACTGGATCTGAGGCTTAGCTTACCTCTGCTCAGGGCGGACTAACGTAATCATCTCACTGGGTATTACCTTACCATTGAGCGTAAATACCCACTTGATGTCTTCGATTCTATTCTTGCGCCAGACAATCGTGTTGTCGAATGTTATCACTTCCGTCTGACCGCTAGCCCATACAAACTCTACTCTGTGGCTCGCATTCTTATAGCCGACCAGCTCCCCAAACTTCAGTCGAACTTCCCTCTTGTCCACACCATAATAGAGTGGTGCATAGTGAA
>JAXFXP010000179.1:0-12576 GCA_034091595.1 Porphyromonas sp. | reverse complement strand
CAAACATATGTTGCAAGGGCGATGAATAGGATGTCACACAATCTATATTTACAGCGGCCTAATACGCGTGGATCTGGGATAGTCTCGAAGTATTTCATGCTTACAAAGATAGCGCTTGTATTTTGATGCGGTTGCCCTGGGCGGTGGCTAGTATGCAGTGGGCAGTGGCTGGCGCACGCTAGGTCTAGTGTCCCTAGTAGCCCTAGTCTCACTAAGAATACTAGCGCTAGTATGGCGGGCTTAAGCCCGCCCACTAGCCACCGACCACTGATCACCGACCACCGACCACTAAAAAACAATCCCCTCGCAAGGCTTGCGCCTAGCGGGGGGATTGCCTATGCGTCGGTCTCCACCTCTACTAGAGGCAGGGACTTGCTTCGTTGGACGCTCTATAGATTACTGAGCAACAGCTTCTGTAACAGCAGCAGCAGCGCTATCTACAGCAATAGCAGTGCTATCTACTACAGCAGCAGCAGTGCTGTCTACAGTTTCTACTACAGTCGTAGCAGCGCTATCTAGAGCAGCAGCAGCGCTGTCTACAGCGTTGCTTGCAGTGTTACCACCGCATGATACGAATGAAAGAGCAGCAACGAATGCGCAAAGAGATACAAACTTCTTCATTTCTTTTCTGAGTTTAATTAAGTGAATTCAACTTTATAAAACGGTGCAAAGTTATAGCTATTTTCCGAAACATCAAAATCTATGCGACCCTTAACCGCAAAAAGTTTAGAATCTTGCATTTATGCCCAACTATTCCTCTAGGCAGGTAGCCTCCGCAAGGCCTAGAGACAACGCTGTATCGACTCGGCCAAGAGGTTATATATACTGAGTAGCTCCCCCTGTCCCTCGAGCAAGGCTCGGTGGCGGGCCAGGGTAACCTCATCCCGACGTACAGCCGGACCGGTCTGAGCACGGCGTGCGGGCATACTCTCCAGCTTAGACATCGTTTCCCTTATCAGCGGTAGTAGCGCCTTCGGTTCGAAGCCTTCTCGTGCTAGGTAGTCCTCGGCCAGCGCCACCAGATGGTTGCTGTAGTTGCAGGCGAGCACAGCCGCCAGGTGTAGCTTACCTCGACCAGCACTATCTGCTGGATAGACTCTACGAGAGAGCGCTTCGGCCAGACGGCGTACCTCATCATCCCCCTCGTAGTATATAGGCACCTCGCTCCAGTCCAGCGCCCGCCCCTTGGTGAAAGTCTGTAGAGGGTACAGCACACCGCAGGCCTCGTGATAGGCTTTCATCGCCTCCATGCTGACAGAGCCTGCCGTATGCACCCATACGCCACTCGTCTCGGGCATTGCTGCCCAGACCTCGGGCAGAGCACTATCACTGAGGGCATATATATATATATCGGCATGGCGTGGGATATCCTCCAGACGCATCCCTAGGCTACGCCCATAGTGATATACCAGACGATAGCCTTCGGTCTGCCTAAGGATGCGCGCTAGATGGCTACCAACGTTACCCATCCCGAGGAGAACGACCGTGCGGGCTGACATACCGCCCGTAAGCGTATGGTAAGACATACCGCTCTAGTCCTCTATATTAGGCTCTTGGTAAGACCCTATGTGTATCTTCTCCCACTTGAGGCTCTCTACGGGACGCTCGGGAGCTTCACCATTGACGTAGCCGAAGCCGAGTATGCATAGCACCTCCAGCTGATAAGGAATACCGAGGGCATTGCGTACATACTCGGCCGAATCCTGACCGTTGCCCGTAAACTCCCCCTCTACATCTGACCAGCATGAGCCGATACCCATAGCCCAAGCCTGTAGCTGCATGTAGCCCGCTGCCAGCGAAGCGTCAGCTGTCCAATGTGGGCACTCCATAGGACTACCGAGGATTACAACTGCTAGTGGAACATCTCGGAGGAAAGTACATCCCCGCTCGCGCATATAGCTGAGCTCGATGAGCTTCTCCTTATCCTCTATGAGGATGAACTGCGTGGTGTGCCTATTCTTGGATGAGGGGGCACGCAGGCCTGCCTCTAGGATAACCTGTACTGCCTCAGCAGGCAGAGGCTTATCGGGGTGATATATACGAATACTGCGACGGGTGCGGATAGACTCTAATATCTCGTAGGACTGCTCCTCCGGACTGTATATTTGCTCTGACATTATAATAATAGTTATCTGTTTGGCTAGACAAAGATAGTGATAATAGTGGCTAGTAGTGCGCACACTAGGAGACAGGGAGGGCGCGAAATACTGCGTCTCGGAGACCCGCTCCCAGAGGGGGCTGTGGCGAGGTACTAGGCGGAGCCACGTCCACCTAGTAGGTGGAGCTTCGTCCGCCTACTGAGTCGCCAATCGTCCAGCTACTAGGCGGCCAAATGGCTATATAGTATACGGTGGTCAGTGATCAGTGGCTAGTGGTCAGTGCTTGGTATGGCGGGCTTAAGCCCGCCACGCTAGTACTAGTGGACCTAGTCAGACTAGTGTGCCTAGTAATACTCGATCTAGCGTGCGCCAGCAACTGCCCACTAGCCACTGCCCACCGACCACCGATCACTAGCCACCGCCCTAAGGGCTCTGTTTTTGCTCGGCTAACGAGCTCGGCTAGCATCACCACAATATTTTTTTCGCCAAAGTATTGCAGGTTTCGAAAATAGTTGTACCTTTGCATTCGAAAAGGAACTCACCAAGGTTCCGGCGCAAGCTAAACAATGACTCTGTAGCTCAGTTGGTAGAGCAAGTGACTCTTAATCACTGGGTCGTGAGTTCGAGCCTCACCGGGGTCACAAAGAGCGATGGACAAACGTTCATCGCTCTTTTCGTTTATGCCCTGATGGAGGAGTCGCCTCTGGTTGAGTGGCTGTTATCATAGTCATATGATGCTGGGCTATAGCAGTAGCCTTGCTTCCGTAACCCACAAAACAATGGGGCGGATGGTCTCTATGACCACCCGCCCCATTGTATATTGTCAGAACGCTATTCGATGCCTCCCCCTAGCGCTTGATATAGGGCAATGGTAGAGGCTATCTCGTTGTATCTATTCGTGTACTCGGCTAGCTGTGCAGCTATCAGCCCCTGCTGTGCTGTCAGCACCTCTAGGTAAGTGCTAGCGCCAGACTCCATCAGTAGACGTGTGGCCTTCTCGCTGCGTTGTAGCGCCTCGGTACGCTTGCGCAGATGCTGTGCCTGTGCTCGGTAGGTCTGTACCTCCGAGAAACGGGTATTCACCTCGTTGCCTGCCGAGAGTAGCGCCTGCACGAAGGCGAGCTTAGCCTCCTCCTGCTGCGCCTCGGCCACCTTTAGGTTGGCCCTCAGCTGTCCCCGCTGGAAGATAGGTTGCACGAGCGAGGCCATCGCCGAGGCCAAGACCTTAGCAGGGTCTGTAAAGAGCTTACCGCCGTTGTTGGTCCATCCTAGAGAGCCCGAAAGGGTTAGGCTCGGATAGAATGCAGCACGTGCTGCATTCGTCAGATAGAAGCTACTCGCTAGGGCCAGTTCTGCCTGACGCACATCCGGACGATTATTCAGCAAGCGTATAGGCAAGCCCACAGACAGGCTCTGTGGCGCTGTCCAGCTGTCGATCGTAGCTCGGTCTACCGCTATCTGCGTGCGCCCCAGGAGCAAGTTCAGACTCCCCTCGGTAGCACGTCTCTGCTGCTCGAGCCCTAGAAGTGTTACTTCCTGCTGTGCTAGGTTCGCTTCGCTACTCGATACGGCAGCGTCGTTGGCACGCCCCGCCTGCATCATGGCCCGCATGGTGCGTACGCTCTCCGAGGCCAGTGTGATAGCCTGTCGGCTAACCACTATCTGAGCATCGAGCAGGGCGAGTGTATAGTAGGCATTCGCCACCGAGGCGATGAGCTGGCTCTGCACCGCCTGTCGGTAGACTTGGCTATTGAGCAGGGCTACCTCTGCGCGCTTCTTGGCGTTACGTATAGAGCCGAATATATCCACCTGCCACGAGGCCGTGAGGGGGAGCTGGTAGGATTGTACCGCTTTGGCACCGTCTATACTCGTCAGCGAGGCCTGTGGCGCTAGGGCTAGCGAGGGCAAGAAGGCTTTGCGCGCTGCCGAGAGCTGTGCTTCGCTCTGGGCAATGCGTAGCTGGGTGGCTCGGAAGTTGTTATTAGACGTCAGAGCCGTGCTGATAAGCTCCTGTAGCTTGGGGTCTGTATAGAACTCCTGCCACCTCAGACTGGCGATACTCAATGAGTCCGCCCCTGCCCTCGTCTGCTCGGTATATAGAGCGTCTGTCGGCAGGTCCTGAGGGCGTTCGTATTTACTGTATAGCCCGCAGCCACTCAGAGCGAGGGCTGCTAGGGCTGTAGATATAATCTTATTCATGGTCTGTAGGCTGGGTGTTGAAGGCGCTGCGCTCGGCGAGCATACGTTCGTGCTCGGCTTGTATCTGTGGGCTAAGCTCGTGTTGCTCTGGCGTACGGACGAAGCGCTCCTGTAGGTACTGGAAGATAATGAAGAACACAGGCACTACGAATAGGAGCGCCAGCGTCCCGATGAGCATACCGCCCACCACGCCCGTGGCGAGGGACTTATTACCGTTGGCCCCTGCACCCGTGGCAAACATCAGCGGGAGCATCCCGATAATCATCGTCGCTACGGTCATCAGGATGGGGCGTAGTCGCTCCTCGGCAGCCGCACGAGCCGACTCCACGATACCGAGGCCCTGGCGACGACGCTCCGAGGCATACTCGGTGATAAGGATAGCCGTCTTGGCCAGTAGACCGATGAGCATAATCACACCTGTCTGGAGGTAGATATTATTCTCGAAGCCCCACAGACGAGCGAAGAGGAAGCTACCCATAATACCGAAGGGCACCGAGAAGATCACCGCCAAGGGCACCAGCCAGCTCTCATAGAGCGAGGCCAGGATAAGGTATATCAGCAGGATACAGAGTCCGTAGATAAAGGCTGTACGGCTGCCCCCCTGCTGGCTCTCCTCACGCGAGATACCACCATATTCGTAGCTATAGCCTGTGGGCAGCGCCTGGGCGGCTACCTCACTAATGGCCTGCATGGCCTCACCCGTCGAATAGCCCTCGGCAGGCGTTACGTTAGCTGTGATAGAGCCGAAGAGGTTGAAGCGCTCCACCTGCTCGGGGCCAGAGATACGCTCTAGGCGCACAAACTGCCCGATAGGGGCCATTTCGTTGCCATTACGCACGTATATATTATTGAGTGCAGCCTCGTCGATGCGGTCCCCCGCAGACGCCTGTGTCATCACACGTAGCACCTTGCCATACTGGTTGTAGTTGCTAGCGTACGAGCCCCCGAGGTAGGCCCCGAGCGTCGAGAGGATCTCGCGGGGCTGGATACCTGCTCTCATAGCCTGTGCCGCATCTATATCCACACGATACTGCGGGAAGTTGATGGCATAGCTGCTGTAGGCGACGGCTATCTCGGGCCGTGCATTGAGTGCGCCCACAAACTGCATCATCGTCTGATAGAAGGTCCCCATATCCACCCCATTGCGGTCCTGCACATTCAGCTCAATGGTATTACCCATACCATAGCCAGGTATCATACCGGGCTGGATGGCGAAGATACGTGCACCTCGGATATGAGATGTAGCACCCATAATACGGCCGATCACAGCTGTAGAGGATTGATGGGCTGCTGGGCGGTCTCCCCAGGCCTGTAGGCGGACGAAGAAGGTCCCATTTGATGGTCCTTGACCCGATATAAGCCCGAAGCCTCCGATGCGGCTGACATGCTTAACCTCAGGGATAGCACGAATGAGGCTATCTACCTCTGTCATTATCTTATCCGTCTCGTGTAGCGTACTACCTGGCTGGGCGCTAACGTTCACAATCAGCATACCCTGGTCCTCCTGAGGCACTAGCCCGGTCTTGGTGGTCGTCATCAAATAGACGAGCGCTATACTACTTATGGCGAGTGCAGCCCAGACCAAAGGCTTGCGCCCTATGAGCGCTCCTATGCCCCGCTTGTACTTGCCGAGGACAGCATTATAAGATATCTGATAGGCCTTGCGTACACGGGCCCCGATAGAGCCTTCGGCCTTCTCCATATCCTCGGGGCGCATCATGATGGCGCAGAGGGCTGGGCAAAGCGTGAGGGCCGAGATCATCGACAGACCTACGGCCGTAGCAATGGTAACGCCAAACTGAGTGTAAAACACCCCAGAGGTGCCTCCCATGAACGTTACCGGAATAAACACGGCCATAAAGACGAGCGTACACGAGATGATAGCCATCGTGATGTCGCCCATAGCATCCTTGGTAGCTAGGTAGGCGGACTTGTACCCCACCTCAAACTTAGCCTGTACGGCCTCCACGACGACGATAGCATCGTCCACCACTGTACCGATAGCCAGCACGAGCGCAAAGAGCGTCAGGATGTTGATACTAAAGCCTGCGGCAGCCAGACAGAAGAAGGTCCCCACCAGCGATACAATAATCGAAATCGAGGGGATGATAGTGGCCTTGAAGTCCTGTAGGAAGAAGTACACCACCAGAATAACCAGCAGAATAGCGATGACCAGTGTCTCTACCACCGAATAGATAGAGGCATAGAGGAAGTCGTTGCTATTACGTATGGTTACCAGCTCTACGCCTGCGGGCAGATTCTTGCTGAGCTCCTCTAGCTTGGCCGTAATCTTGTTGTTTACGTCCGTGGCATTGGCGCCAGCCACCTGAGAGACATTGTAGTTGGCCCCAGGCTTGCCATCGATGAAGCCATTGAAGCCATAGGAGGCAGCGCCAATCTCTATCGTCGCCACGTCTCTCAGACGTAGCACATTGCCATCGGGCAGGGCACGCAGGACGATATCTTCGTACTGCTTGACGTCCGTTAGACGGCCCTTATACTTGAGCGTATATTGGAATGTCGCCTCGCTATCCATCCCCAGAGCACCGGCCGAGGCCACGATATTCTGCTGGGCCAGTGCTGCCGACACGTCGCTAGGTACGAGCTTGTACTGCGCCATCAGGTCTGGCTTTAGCCATATACGCATGCTGTAGGCGTTACCGAAGGACTGCACATTACCTACACCCTCGATACGCTGTAGCTCGGGGATAATATTGATATTAAGGTAATTGGCTAGGAATAGAGCGTCGTAGCGTCCGTCGGTACTCTTGAGGCCACCCACCTGTAGGAAGCCTGCCTGACGCTTAACGACAGACACACCTATCTGGGTTACCTCTGCGGGGAGCAGGGCTAGGGCGCGCGAGACTCGATTCTGCACGTTCACCGCGGCCATATCCGCATTGGCCCCCTGCTTGAAGTAGACTGTGATACTGGCCGAGCCATTATTGCTGGCCGTGCTAGTCATATACATCATATTCTCCACACCATTGATAGCCTCCTCGAGGGGCATCACCACGCTATTGAGCACGGCATCGGCATCGGCACCAGGATAGCTGGCGCTCACACTAATAGTGGGCGGGGCGATATCCGGATACTGCTCCACCGGTAGGGTGAAGAGCGATATAAGCCCCACTACCATAATCAGTATAGATACCGATATGGCCAGTACGGGGCGTTTGATGAAGATGTTTCCTTTCATGGGCTAAGACTTAGATTTAGGCGTAGATACCTCTGTGCCCTCGCGCACTAGGCCTGCGCCCTCGGCGATGATAACATCACCGGCAGAGAGCCCACTGCGCACGATATATTCGCTGGGGCTAGCACCATCCTCTACCGTTACCATAGTAGATACGGCCTTGCCATCGACGACCTTGTACACCAGTACCTTATCCTGTATGCGTACGGCAGCACCCTGTGGGATGACGATTACGCCCTTCTGTACAGAGCCCAGCAATACATTACCCGTAGAGCCACTGCGTAGTATGCCGTCGGGGTTAGGGAACTTAGCCCTGAGGCTAGCAGCACCCGTACTGGCATCTACCACGCCGCTCACGCTCTCTACCTTGCCTGGGTGGTTGTACTCGCTACCATCGCTGAGCTCCAGACGGGCAGCACCCATAGCGGCCACAGCCGCATCGAGGCTACCATACTCGCGCGATAGGGCTAGTAGATGCTTCTCGATCAGGGAGAAGTAAACATACATAACACGGCTATCCGATACCGTGGTAAGTGGGCTCGGCAAGCTAGGCGATACGAGCGTACCCTGACGATAAGGCAGGGTGCCCACCACGCCATCGGCAGGGCTTACGACGGTGGTATAGGAGAGGTTGTTGCGGGCGCTCAGCTGGGCGGCCTTGGCCTGAGCCACTGCTGCCTGAGCGGTGCTGAGGCTATTGCGGCTAAGCGAGAGCTCTACCTCGCTGATGATGCGCTCGGCATAGAGGCGCTCTTTGGCCTGATGATTGAGACGTGCCGTGGCTAGAGCAGCCTCGACCGACTGCACGCTAGCCGTGGCCTGTGCTAGTGCTGCCTGATAGGGCACTTGGTCCACGACGAAGAGGGTCTGACCACGGCGCACCTGCTGGCCCTCGCTTACGAGGACGCGCGTGAGCGCCCCGCTGACCTGTGGGTAGATATCGACATCCTGCTGACCTCTGATACTAGCGGTATAGCGCTTGACGAGTTCAGTGTCTCCTGTCTGTACTGTCAGTAGCTTATACTCCGCAGGGCCACCCTGTGCCATCCCTGCACCTTGCTTGCTGTCGCCACCACCGGCACAAGAGAGCGCACCGAGAGAAAGGGTAACAGCAAGTAGTGTTACTAATACTTTTCTAATCATTGATGTTCATTGTTTAATACTTAATGTCATTTAGTCCTACTTATACAGCAAAAGTTTAAGCAGAGTCTTAGCTATGCACATGTACTGTACCGCTAAAACCTTGCAAAGCTACGGGCTTTACAGCAGATAAATATTTAAGTAGTTAAAGACTTGCCTTTACGTGGTTTTTCGGGTGCGGCTCTCTCGTTTGAGTAGACTAAGCCAAGTAGGGGAGATACCCATAAAGTTGGCGATATCTTTGGACGAGAAGCGACGAAAGAGGAAGCCATAATGGCACATCAGCCAGTGAAAAAAACTTTTGCTATCGAGGCCCATAAGATGATTCTGTAGCTGGTTCTCGATAGAGGTGTAGGCTAGGCGTCGCCTAAAAGAGTGTGCTACAAACTCCCTATCCCTAGATATAGCGGCCCCAAGAATGCTGGAGTCTATCACCATCACCGTCGTAGGCTCATTGGTCTTGATGTAATAGTTGATAATCGAGTGCTCTTCGCGTACCAAGAAACTCCCCATCATGGGGAGAAAACTCTCAGTATGAAAGGCCACCGCCCGCTCTTTGCCGTTAGGTGTTATGATAAAGCGGATACAACTCCCCGACAAGATCAACATCGATTTGTGCTCTGATGTCCTAGCGTCCACGATGATCTCACCTCGCTTATAGCGCACGATGCGTGCATGCTCTCGTATCATAGATAAAGACTCGGACCCCATATCAGCGGGAAGATTTGTGAGAAATAGTTCGAATTCTTGGGCTGAGAGCATAAACTAAGGTATTGTCTAACTGGCAAAAAGGTAAGGCCGCGTACGGCATGACTTTAGCAAAGATACGAAATCCCCGCTTTAGCCCCGAGACTCGCGCTCTAGCCACCTTAGGGCTGAGGCACTAAGATTTCCTTAGAGTAATTACGGCCAGGTAATACATCAGTAATAAATGCTCGGCGGGAGCCGGCACAAATCCCCCTCGGAAAGCTAGCCCCAGTGGGGGCTATAGCCACCTATTAGGCAGACATATCATCGCCTAATAGGCGGACAAGTCGTCCCCTAATAGGGGAAGAAGTGGACAGCTATTAGGTGAACAAAAGAGCCCAAGCACCACGGAAAGATTTATCGTACTTGACCGAGAAGTTAGCTCCCTAGCAATAGCTCTCTGAGTACTCGGTATACCTCCCCTACGTATCCTGCGTTCAGGGAATTATCCGAATAATAATCCCAAGAAACAAAAAGTGTACAGGCATTAATAGGATAGCGTACTGATTTACTCCGAACATTTGCTTGACCAAAGGGAAGTTGCGACCTTTGCAGCCAGATTATCCGCTCCAGCGGCAGGATAAGCACAGGTTAATACGAGCATATATACAATGAGCATATACAAACAGCTCGAGGAACGTATCCTCATCCTCGATGGCGCCCTCGGCACCATGATACAGAGCTATGCCCTCGGCGAAGACGATTATCGGGGCGAGCGCTTCGCCTCGGTAGAGCTACCACAGAGGGGCAACAACGACCTCCTCTGTCTGACACAGCCACAGATCATCCGAGAGATTGCCGAGCAGTACCTAGCTGCCGGAGCCGATATTATCTCTACCAATACCTTCAATGCCACCAGTATCTCGATGGCCGACTACGGTATGCAGGGCATCGTACGCGAGCTCAACTGCGCCGCTAGCCGCATCGCCCGAGAGGCTGCCGACAGATATACCGCCCTTACGCCAGACAAGCCCCGATACGTAGCTGGCTCTATCGGCCCCACCAATAAGACTGCCTCTATGAGCCCAGACGTAGAGCGACCTATGAGCCGTGCCGTTACCTTCGAGGATCTACGCCTAGCCTACCGAGAGCAGGTGCTAGGCCTGCTAGAGGGGGGCGCAGACCTATTGCTGGTAGAGACAGTCTTCGATACCCTCAATGCCAAGGCGGCACTCTTCGCCATCGACGAGCTAAGCCACGAGCTCAGACGTCCCCTACCCATCATGCTCTCGGCCACCATCACAGACAAGGCCGGACGTACCCTCTCGGGGCAGACCCTCTCGGCCTTCGTAGCCTCTGTCAGCCACGCTCAGATACTCTCCATCGGCCTAAACTGCGCCTTCGGTGCTCGGGATATGAATCCCTACATACGCGAGCTCGGACGCATAGCCCCCTACTACATCTCGGCACACCCCAACGCAGGTCTGCCCAACGCCCTAGGCCTGTACGACGAGACCCCCGAGCTGATGCGCGAGCAGATAGCCGAATATATACAGGACGGACTCGTCAATATCATCGGCGGTTGCTGTGGTACTACGCCCGAGCATATAGCCCTATACAGCGAGCTCGTCGAGGGGGCTAAGCCACACCTCGTAGCCCCCGAGCCAGAGTATCTACAGCTCTCGGGCCTAGAGATGCTAGAGCTACGGCCCGAGCTGCGCTTCCTCAACGTAGGCGAGCGCTGCAACGTCGCTGGCTCGCGCCGCTTCCTGCGCCTTATCAACGAGAAAAAATACGACGAAGCCCTAGAGATAGCCCGTCTGCAAGTAGAGGACGGAGCTGGCGTGATAGACATCAATATGGACGATGGACTGCTGGATGGTGTAGAGGAAATGCGTGCCTTCGTCAATCTGCTGATGAGCGAGCCAGACATCGCCCGTGTGCCACTAATGCTCGACTCGTCCAAGTGGGAGGTGCTAGAGGCGGGACTACGCTGTACGCAGGGTAAGTGCATCGTCAATTCGATTTCGCTCAAGAATGGCGAGGCCGCCTTCCTGCACGAGGCTCGCCTGCTCAGACGCTACGGAGCTGCTGTCATCGTGATGGCCTTCGACGAAGTCGGGCAGGCCGATACCTTCGAGCGTCGCACCGAGATTTGCGCCCGTGCCTATCGCCTGCTCGTAGAGGACGGCTTCGACCCTCGCAATATCATCTTCGACCCCAACGTGCTGGCTATTGCCACAGGCATAGAGGAGCACAGACGCTATGCCATCGACTTCATAGAGACTGTACGCTGGATTAAGGCCCATCTGCCCCACGCCCGCTGCAGTGGCGGTATCAGCAACCTCTCCTTCGCCTTCCGTGGCAACAACTATATCCGCGAGGCCATGCACGCTGTATTCCTCTACCACGCCATACAGGCAGGGCTCGATATGGGCATCGTCAATCCTGCCGAGAGCGTCCTATACGAGGATATCCCGAGCGACCTACTGCGGCTCATAGAGGACCTCATCTTCGACCGCAGGGACGAGGCCACAGAGGCCCTCATGGACTATGCCCGTAGCCTCGGCGAGGGCGCCAAGACCAGTAGCCACGAGCGCGACCTAGCCTGGCGACAGCTCCCCCTAGCGGAGCGACTAGCCGATGCCCTCGTAAAGGGCATCAGCGAGTATCTAGACGAAGACCTTGCCGAAGCCCTCAGCACCTACCCTCGCCCCATGGACATTATCGACAAGCCCCTAATGGATGGGATGAATATCGTCGGGGATCTATTCGGCGAGGGCAAAATGTTCCTCCCGCAGGTCGTCAAGAGCGCCCGCACCATGAAGCGTGCCGTAGCCATCCTAGAGCCTGCCATAGAGGCCGACAAGGCTGCCACCTCGGGCGGCAAGCGTGCCGGCAAGATAGTGCTGGCCACCGTCAAGGGCGACGTCCACGACATCGGCAAGAATATCGTCGGCCTTATCCTCGCCTGCAATAACTACGAGGTCATAGACCTAGGCGTTATGGTCCCCGTAGAGCGCATCCTAGAGACCATCGAGCGCGAGCAACCCGACTATGTAGGGCTCTCGGGCCTCATCACCCCCTCGCTAGAGGAAATGTGCGTCGTGGCCAGTGCTATGGAGCGTGCCGGCCTCAGCATACCCCTACTTATCGGCGGAGCCACGACCAGCAAGCTACACACGGCCCTCAAGATAGAGCCTATGTACCCCAGCGGAGCTGTCGTCTACACCCGAGACGCCTCGCAGTTGCCAG
>JAXFXP010000178.1:0-26420 GCA_034091595.1 Porphyromonas sp. | reverse complement strand
CTCAGCAGCTGTCGTTACGCAGGATAGTATCGTCTTCCGTGAGTTTCATACTACGGGGGCTGTACATTCGGCACGGGTACGGGCCACGCATCGCCAGACCAGACGAAGCCAGACCGGCTGGGTCTCAGCCGGCAGCCACCTCTTCCCCTATCGTAGTCTAAAGCTGGGCGACAGCGTCTCGCTCGTGATGGCTGAGCCCGAGCCACGCCAGTACAGCAGTCGGGTGATGCTCTATGCCGAGGACGGCGGGCTGGACAGTGCCGAAATCAAGGTCAATACTCCGCTCAAGTACCGAGGCTGGTACATCTATCAGCTGAGTTATGACCGCGAGAAAGGACGCTGGAGCAGGATGTCGGAGTTCGAGCTCGTACACGACAGCTGGCTCGGTGGTGTATACCTGGGGCTAGGCATGCTCCTCCTGGGTGCAGTCTGCCTCTTCCTCGGCCCTATCCCCCATGCACAGACGACTAGTAACCCTACAGATGAGCAATCATGAACGCACTGATACCTTTACTTAACTGGACGCACTTCGTCTACTTCGCCCTCCCCTGTATCCTCACCCTCATCGCCTCGGCCTGGGCTGCCTTCCGTGGTCGCCGTAGCCTAAGCATTGGGCTCGGGCTTCTGGCCCTCGGTATCCTAGGTCTCTTCATCTGGGGCATGTGGCTCTCGCTGGAGCGCCCACCGCTGCGCACTATGGGCGAGACACGCCTATGGTACTCGCTTTTCGTCATTGTGGCAGGGCTGATTACCTATATCCGCTGGAACTACCGCATTATCCTCTCTTTCTCAGGCTTACTCTCGACGGTCTTTATGCTCATCAATATCCTCAAACCCGAGATACACAATAAGACGATGATGCCTGCACTCGAGAGTCCCTATTTCGTGCCACATGTGATTGCCTATATTTTCGCCTATGCCCTCCTGGGCGCAGGCCTGCTGGTCGGCCTGTATGTGCTGTATCAGGAGCAGCGAGACCAAAACTTCGAACCAAGACCACTCCTAGCCTCTAGCGATAACCTCGTCTATACAGGCCTAGCCTTTCTGATGATTGGGCTTATCCTATAGGCTGCCTCTGGGCTAAGGTCGCCTGGGGGACCTACTGGGGCTGGGACCCCAAGGAAACGTGGGCAGCTATCACCCTGCTCAGCTACCTACTCTATGTGCATCATCGCCTGCACAATCCCCGTGCCTATGGCATCAGTTACCTGATCCTAGGGCTCAGCTTCCTCTTTCTGCAGATATGCTGGTATGGGGTGAACTATTTACCTTCGGCTCAGGGAGCGAGCATACACACCTATTCATCTTGATGCACTCTGCTTAGACTGACTCATAAGCGGGCTCATGCCCTGCTGAGAGGTCGCCACTTGTCCACTAGTTCGTGTGGACAAGTGGCGAAGCCGTGCTCGGCAGTCAGGATGCTAAGGCAGGCTCTATCTAGAATCCCAGCAGTGCGGAATTCTCCATCACCCCACTAACCACTGCCCACTATATTTTATGTAATTTTGTAGTTCGTGTACCCTGCTATCGTGCAGGCACGTTAGATACACAAGATGATGACAAATTATAGCAAAGCTCTAGATACTATCACTCGGCTATGCCTTAGCCTAGTGTTTGGCCTACTCGCTACACAGGTGCCTACGCCCCTCCTAGCTCAGGCACCACAACCCGACAAGGCCAGCCTATACTACTACCGAGCAGCCCGAGCAGCCACCAACGAGCAGTACGAGGCCGCCATGGCCCTATACCGTTATGCCCAGCACCTCGACCCTAGCGACCCCGCAATAGCCTACGGCCTAGGCCTGCAGTACGGTCAGCGTCAGGACCTAGACAGGGCCCTACCCCTCCTCCGCCAGGCCTACCAGGCTGATAGCAGCAATAGGGACTACATGCAGGCCTATACCATGTTTTTGGCCACTGTGCCAGATAAGCGACAGGAGGCTATTAGCATTCTGGAGCATTGGATCTCTAGCAATCTCAACGACGAAGAAGCGCAGCAGTATTTGGCCTCTCTCTACTTCCGCTCAGGTGCCTACCAGAAGGCTATCGATCTGTATGGCAAGGTACGCGCCGAAAACACAGCGCTATACCCCGAGTATGCACGCCTAACGCTCATGCGTGCTCGGCTCTACGATGTCCTCGGAGACAAAGCACGTAGCCGAGCAGAGCTAGACGAGATGATACAGCGCTACCCCTACGAACCTAGCGCCAAAGCCCGTGCTATCGACTATCTATATACGCAGGAGCGCCAGACCGAGGCCAAGAGCTATCTAGAGCAGCTTGCCAAGGACGATGGCGTCAGCCAGACACAGCTACGTAGCCTATACATCCCCTACTACCGAGCTACAGGAGACAGCATACGCTGGGCAGAAGCCCTACGTAGTGAGCTCAAGGACCCGCAGATAGAAGCGAAGGATAAGCTCGACAACTGGCAGACATTCCTACAGCTCAAGGCTCGTGGGGATACCCTCCCCGAGGACTACAACTGGGTCTTTGAGCAGATTATCAGAGAGCATCCCGACGCCCTAGAGGTACAGCAGGCCTATGCTAAGCAGCTGATGCTACAGGGCAAGGGGGAACGTGCACTCAGCTATCTGATGGACCTACGCAAGACTATGCCCGAGGAGCGTGAGGTCTGGACCAATCTCCTGAGCATACTAGGCGACCAGAAGCGCTATAGTGAGCTCACGAATATCGCTCTAGAGGCGCGCCGTGCCTTGCCTAGCGAATGGACGATAGCCTACCTGGGCGTAATGCCCTACGTCATGCAGGACCGCATGGCCGAGGGGCGCAGGTACCTAGAGGAGGCGCTGCCTCTGCTAGAGCAAGCCGGTGCCGTCGACTACGGCCTATCTGTCCTCTATGCTCTGCTAGGCGACCTCTACGAGAGCCACAACAGACGCAGATGCTACGAGTACTACGACAAAGCCCTCGAGTACAACGACCACAACTCCGAGGTACTCAATAACTACGCCTATTTCCTCGCCCTAGAGGGCAAAGACCTAGAGCGTGCTGAGCAGATGGCCGTGCGTGGCCTCAAGGTACAAGAGAACAACCACAACCTCCTCGACACCTACGCCTGGATACTCTATCTGCGTGGACGCTACTCGCTAGCAGAGCTATACATCGGCAAAGCTATAGACCAAGCAGGCGAAGAGCTCAGTGGCGTACATCTAGACCACTACGGCGATATCTTAGCCGCCCAGGGGCAAGAGGAGCAAGCTCGGCAGAAGTGGACCAAAGCAATAGAGCTGTACCAAAAAGAGCTAAAGCTCAAGCAACAAGCCAAAGCCAAAAGCAAAGAGCTACGCGAGCTACAAGGCAAAATCAAAAGACTAGAGAAGCTACTCAAACAACAGAAGTAATATGATGCACATATATAGAGGTCTTGCGACCCTCCTTATCCTCCTCGCCCTAGCGGCCTGTGGCGTGAGCAAGCGTCAGCGCCCCAGCTCTGGAGGCACCGCTGTAGAGCAGAGCCGTAGCGCACTCTACCAGCAACTAGAGCTAAACGGTCAGAGCTGGACTGCCCTCAAAGGCAAGCTACAGGGCACTATCAACAGCCGTGGCAAAGAGGTTACAGCCCGCATTCAGATACAGGCAGCCCGTGGGCAAGGTATTCGCCTCTCGGCCCACGTCTTACTATTCGAGGTGGCCCGCGTATGGTTTACACCCCAGGAAGTTACCTTCGTAGACCTCGTCAACGGTGGCTATGCCCAGGAGAGCTACGAGCGCTTTGGCCAGCGCCTTGGTATCACAGTCGACTACGGGCAGATAGAGGCTCTGCTCCTCGGGGCAGTCTTCACCCCTGGCAAGGGAGCTACAATACGTGATCTACAGCTCCTAGCCTATGCCCCGCTAACGCTGGGTGAGCATCAGCTCTCAGGAGAAACCCATGGCTACCGCTACAGCTTCCGCCTAAGCCCCAGCAGCGTCCTACGCGCCATCAGCGTAGAGAATAGCCGTAGACAACGTCTCTTCGGAGCCGAGTACCGCAGTAGCGCCTCTCAGGGTCTGCCCACCTGCACAACGCCTGCGGAGTCTGTATACAGCCTATACACTACAGGCAGTGGCTCAGAGGCTACGAGCCCTAGCTCTACGCTCAGCCTAGAGTGGCAGAGCGTAGATATGCTAGAGAGTGCCGATGGCCTCTCTCTAGCACCGATCATCAAGGACAAGTACACCCGCATAGACCTCGGGGCAATCCTAAAAATGCTCAACCGATGATGCGTAGCAGTATTCGGCTCGTCTGTACCCTACTCTGCGCCCTCATCAGCCTCCCACTCTTGGCACAGTCCCAGAGTAGCCAAGTGCGCAAGCTTAATAAGCAGCGCAGCGAGGTCTTGCGTCGCATAGAGGCTACCAACAAAGCCCTCAAGGCCATACAGCAGAGCAGTAAAGAAGAGAACAAGCGCCTCGACCTCGTGCGTCAGCAGGTGGCGCAGCGTCGTGAGGCTATCTCCCTACTAAGCCAAGAGATGCAGGCCCTAGAGGGACAGCTAGACTCCCTAGGCGGACGTATCAGCGCCCTCCGTCAGAGCGAAAACACCCTACAAGAGCAGTACGCCCGCAGCCTCAGAGCACTGCAGCAAGACGAGAATGCTAGACAGCGCCTCATCTTCTTACTATCGGCCAAAAATATGGACGAGCTGAGGACGCGTCAGACCTTCATGAGTCGCTACGCCTTAGCTACCAGCGAAGCCGCCCGCAAACTACGTACTACCCGCAAAGATATAGAGCAGACACAGGCTGCAGTGGCCACTACGCAGCAGCAAAAAGCCGAGGTCCTCAGCCTACGAGACCGTGAGCGCAAGGCCCTCGAGCAGGAGGAAGGCAAGCGAGCAGCGCAGGTCAAAGATCTCAAGGGTCAGGAGCGCAAGCTCAGCCAGGACCTCGATAAGCAACGCCGCCAGGCCAACCAACTAGACGCACAGATACAAGCCCAGATAGCCGCTGAGATAGCCGCTGCCGAGGCCAAGGCCCGACGCGCTCAGGAGGCTCGCGAGGCTCGTGCGCGTCGTCGTGCCGAGGCCAAGCGTCGTGCTGAGGAGCGTGTCCGCCGTAACCAAAACAGGGGCCAGAGCGGAGGCAAAACCGACAGCAAGCAAGACCCCAAGGAGACAGAGCGCCAGCGTGAGGAAGAGCGTAGACAGGCCGAGGAGGACGCACGCCGTGCACGTGAGGATAGCGAGGCCGAGCGTGAGGACGAGGGCCAGCGTCGCCAGTCTGCCATCAAGGGGGGCTATGCCATGGATGCCAACGAGCGCAAGCTATCGGGTAGCTTCGCACAGAATAAGGGCCGTCTGCCTATGCCCGTACGAGGGCGCTACGAGCTAGTACGTCGCTTCGGTACACAGCAGCACGACCTCCACAGCCGTGTCAGCATCAGCAACGGTGGCGTAGACCTGCGTGTCTCGGGAGACCGCACAGCCTACGCTGTCTTCGAGGGCGTCGTCAGCCGTGTCTTCGTGACTGCTGGCTACGGCCAGAGCGTTATCGTGCGCCACGGCAACTACCTCACCGTATATAGTAATCTCTCTAGTGTACGTGTCAGCTCCGGACAGCGTGTGTCTGCTGGTACAGCCCTCGGGAGCATCAGCAGCGACAACAGCAATGGCCGTGGTAATACGCTGCACTTCCAGCTCTGGCACGAACGTAGTAAGCAAAACCCAGCCGCATGGATACGCATGTAGTCTTCGCCACTATAGGGACCTTCGACGGGCTCCACCTAGGGCATCAGACCCTCCTCGCTGAGCTTAGACACGAAGCCGAGCAGCGGGCTATGCGTCCTGCTGTGATTACTTTCGACCCCGTGCCGAGTGCGGTGCTCGCTCCTGATAAGATGCCTCCACAGCTCTATAGCACCAGCGAACGGGTAGCACTCCTCAGAGGGATGGGCTTCGACACCATTATCCTATTAAACTTTCATGAGGCACTAGCTCAGCTATCGGCAGAGGAGTTTATGCAGCTCCTACGAGATAAGTATGGAGTGAGAGGTCTACTGCTAGGCTACGACCACCATTTCGGGCGCCGTGAGCCTGGGGGCGCTACGCCCGACTACGTAGCCCTAGGGGAGGTACTCGGCATAGAGGTACTTCGCAGCAATGCCCTTACACTAGGGGGTGAGGCCGTCAGCTCCAGTCGTGTGCGCCGCTGCCTCAGCGAGGGAAAAACCCGTGAGGCCAACGAGCTCCTAGGACGCCTCTACAGTCTCTCGGGCCAAGTCGTGGGCGGGATGCAGATCGGTCGTAGCCTAGGCTATCCGACAGCGAATATCAAGCCCGACGACCCGATGAAGCTCATCCCAGCCGATGGTGTCTATGCTGTGCATATATGGCTAGACCGCTGCGCCTGTGGCGAGCGCTGCACACGCTACGATGGTATGCTCTATATTGGGGACCGCCCCACGCTAGGCGGAGGGCTAGCCCGTACCATAGAGGTAAATATCTTCGACCTCTCGGCAGACCTGTATGCACAGCGTATCCGCCTAGAGTTCGTAGACTACATACGCCCGAATATACGCTTCGCCTCGCTCGAGGAACTGACCGCACAGATAGCCCGAGACGAAGAGCAGATACGCAAGGTTCTAAGGGGCTCATAGAGCCTATGCCGACTTTTGTTTATCTTTGGGATAAACCATTTATATACTTGTCCGTATGGAAACATTCAGCCAACTAGCTCGTCGCATCTTCGCCGAGGCTATCCAGCGCTACAATGCCGAGGGTGGCGTTGATAGCACCTGCCCCAACCCCTACCCTGTACGCACTATAGAGCACGACCTATACCGCAAAAATTGGATTGACCATGCACAGTGGGGGCTCGAGGACATCATCCGCGACCCAGACATTCGCCCAGACCTTGCTCTCACCATCAAGCGTCGTATAGACCGCAGTAACCAAGAGCGTACAGACCTCGTAGAGCTAATCGACAGTTTCTTCCTAGAGCGTTACCAAAGCGTTCGCCCCCTGGCCGATGCCAAGATCAATACAGAGAGCCCTGCCTGGGCTATAGATAGGCTCTCTATCCTCGCCCTCAAAATCAACTACATGGGCAAGGCCGTAGAGAGTGCCACTAGCGATGAGCTGCGCCAGAAGTGCCAAGCAAAGCTAGATGTACTGCGCACCCAGGAAGTCGACCTCTCGACAGCTATAGACGAGCTCCTAGAGGATATTGCCGAGGGGCGCAAGTACATGAAAGTGTACAAGCAGATGAAAATGTACAACGACCCTGAGCTCAACCCTATGCTCAAGGGGCAAACGCTCTAGCAAGCTCTCGCCTTGAAAATCCTAGTCTCTCGCCTCTCGGCCATGGGTGACGTGGCCATGCTCCTACCCGTGCTCTACAGTGTAGCACGGGCTAACCCAGAGCATGAGTTCACGCTACTAACCCAGCCCTTCCTGGCCAATCTACTGATAGCACCGCCTAGCAACCTCGAGGCGATGGTCCTAGATACCAAAGGTGAGGAACGCAATCTGTGGGGCCTATGTCTGTACATAGACCGCCTAAGGGACGAGAACTTCGACCTATACCTAGACCTCCACGATGTCCTCAGGACCAAGCTACTACGCACAGCGCTGATGCTCTCGGGCTCGCGCGTACTGCACCTGAGCAAACCTCGCAGCGAGCGCAAAGCGCTCCTACGCCCCGAGGGCTACAAAGACCTACGCCCTCTGCCTAGTATGCCTAGCCTATACCGACAGGTATTCGCAGAGGCTGGTCTGAACGCTCCCACGCAATGGCCTCCGATAGAGTGCTCCGAGCTCGACCATAGCCGAGCACTGTGCAGTACCTACCCAGAGGCCTTCGATGGTAGCCCGATCGTGGGCATTGCCCCCTTCGCATCCACAGAGAGTAAGACTTATGACCTAGGGCTGATGGAGGAGGTACTAGGTCGTCTGAGTACCACAGGGGTACTTGTCTATCTCTTCGGCGGACGTGGCCGAGAGGCTACACTGCTAGAGACTTGGGCCGAGCGCTACCCCAATACACGCTCCGTAGCAGGGCGCTTAGACCTAGGAGAAGAGCTAGCCCTTATCAGTCGCCTTAGGGTAATGCTCTCTATGGACAGTGCCAATATGCATTTGGCCTCGCTAGTAGGTTGCCCTGTGGTATCCATCTGGTGTGCCACACACCCCTCGGCAGGATTCCTAGGCATAGGCCAGCGGCTAGAGGATTGCCTACAAAACGAGAGCCTCGCCTGCCGCCCCTGCTCTATCTTTGGCAAGGTGCGCCGATGCATCAAGGGCAATATGCCCTGCCGTCAGGGCGTTACGAGCGAACAAATAGTACAAAAAATATCTTCTTATATAAAGGAAGCATAATACGGCAACGAGAAAAGTAATGAAAATAAGAATCAACAAGCTCATAAGTGATGCAGGCCTAGGCTCTAGGCGCGAAGTCGATGAGTTTATACGCCGTGGACGCGTCAAGATCAATGGCAAGCGAGCACAGCTCGGCGATATGGTCGGCACCGAGGACACAGTCCTATTCGACGACCTCGATCTACCGACCAAGGACCTCGTACTGGAGCATATCGCCCTAGAGAAAGTACTGCGCCACGAGCAAGCCAAGCAGGATAAACCTCGCACACGAGACAAGAGCACAGAGCGGGCCGAAAGTCAGCGACTACAGCACGCTAGTAAGAGTGCTGCCCTACGCAAAACCAGCAAAAACAATCCTGTCAACAAGTACCGTGCCAAGGTGCTCGCTGGCGAGATTCTAGAGCCAGAGACCGCCCTGCCACAGCGTCCTAGCAAGCGTAGCGGTACCCGTGGTGCTGTACGCAAGGAGCGTACGCCCAGAGACTAATAAACGAGACAACAGCAACTGATTGATGAAAGTATATTTGATGAGACACACCACCGTCGTATGGGACGGTGCTATTATTTGCTACGGCAACACCGACGTAGATGTTCGGGATAGCTTCCCTGAGGAGGCCGAGGCTGCCAAGGAGCGGCTCTCAGGCATCACTGTAAACCGTGTATATAGCAGTCCTCTACAGCGTGCCAGCAAGCTAGCCGACTACTGTGGCTATACCGATGCCGAGCGTGATGACAGACTGCGTGAGATGAACTTCGGCTCGTGGGAAGGCAAGCCCTGGAGCGAAATTATAGGCGACGAAGACTACCACGAGTTCTTCTCTCGCTACCTCACCGAGCGTACGCCCGGAGGCGAAAGCCAAGAGGAGCAGCTAGCCCGCGTGCGGGACTTCATCCTAGAGAAAAAAGCCGAGGGGCACGAGTCGATCCTCATCTTCTGCCATGGAGGCGTTATCAACTGCGCCCGCACCCTAGCCGGTCTGACGAAGCTCATCGATGCCTTCGCTACAATACCAGACTTCGGCTCGCTCACCGAGCTCGAGTTCTAAGCGCTGCTAAACTTTTGGCTTGTGAGCTACGTTAATAGGGTGTTAGACGATTTACAAACAGAGGCCCAGCCTCACAATAAGAGAACAAATATGAAGTTTACACAGACGATGCAGGATGCTATCAACCTGCAGATCAACCGCGAGATGTGGTCCGCCAATCTATATCTATCTATGAGCCTACACTTCGCACACGAGGGGCTCAACGGCTTCGCCAGCTGGTTCCACAAGCAGTACGATGAGGAGATCCAGCACGCACAGGATATGATGAAGTACGTACTCCGCCGTGGTGGACGTGTGGAGCTAAAGGCTATAGAGGCTGTGCCTACGACTTTCGGTTCTACGCTCTCTATCGTAGAGGAGGCCTACAAGCACGAGTGCCACGTATCTGAGTGCATCGAAGAGCTAGTACGCATCGCTGGTGCTGAGAAGGATATGCCCTCACAGGATTTCTTCTGGAAGTACATCCGTGAGCAGGTAGAAGAAGAGGAAGTAGCTAGCGACCTCGTAAACAAGGTGAAGATGGCCGAGGACAAGTACCTATACCAGCTCGACAAGGAGCTAGGCCAGCGCCAGTAAGCCTAGGCTCTAAACCACGAATACAAAACGGGGCGTGTCTCTTATCGAGACACGCCCCGTCGTTGTTTTAGCTAGGGTCGCTTAGTAGCGGGCGTCGTTTTTGCGCGCAGCCTCCTCGGCCCGACTCTTAGTAGTAGACTGTGTCTGGTACTGAGAGTTGTAACCACTACGACGAGTATCCTCGTAGCGACGTTGCTGCTGCTGGCTCGTAGAGCGAGGCTGCTCTACCCACACCTGACCTTGTTTTTGTTGCTGCTGATAGCCGCGATTGTAACGGCGCTCACGCTCTAGCTCGCGCTGACGAGCTTTCTCACGCTCGTGGGCTAACTGGCGCTGGCGTTGTAGCTCTCGCTGGCGAGCACGCTCCTGTACACGTGCCAACTCTCGCTGGCGCTCTAGCTCGCGTCGGTATTGATACTCACGCTGACGCTCGTATTCACGCTGACGTGCCAGCTCTCGCTGGCGAGCACGCTCATATTCATAAGCCCGTTGGCGTTCGTATTCGTAGTCGCCACCGTACACCGTGCCTGGGTAAACACGTCCTCCGTAGTATCCTCCACTGCCGTAACCATAGTCGTCGGCAATGAGGCCTGACACCCCACAGCTGCTAAATGCAACACTTATAATCCCAACGCTCATCAGCGTAGCGAATGCTTTTGCGAGCTTCTTCATGGCTTTCCTTTATTACTAGTTAATTGTTCGCAGGCAGGTTTATTAAAGAATAGGCCTGCACTTATATATCCTTTCTATTTAGACTAGCAGATGTAATAAAAGTTTAATTCGCTATCAAGCGGGGCCTACTACAGCCTACGGATAATGCGCTGTGCGCTATCCACAACAAACGTATGTGGCTCTGCACTACGTGCGATGCCCAGCTGCTCCCTCAGCCGGGATACCTCGCCCAAGCTGTCTGAGAATACAGTCCCTCGGAGCGTATCTCGTTTGACTAGTCGCCTAGCTGTACTATCTGAGGGCGTTAGGTATAGGTACACCACGAGCAGGCTATCGCCTCCGTAGCGCATGCGCAGAGAGCGCAGACTGTCTCGGTGCAGGACGAGACCAGCAGGGCTGGCAAAGCTATAGGCAATAGTACGCCCAGCGCTCAGCACAGTATGGCTGTGATACTTGCCCGAGGTATCCCGCATGTAATAGTAGGGTAGCTGCCGAGCTAAGCTGTCTGGTCTACGCTCTGGCTCTGCCGTCTGCCAAAGGCCAGCCTTATAACTGTAGCATACAACGCTATCCCTTTGTGGATAGACTAGGTAGGCACGATTGTAGAGGCTAGTATCGGGATACAAGACCGACTCTTCGTCTCCGAAGACGAGCGTATCGCAGACACTGAGCGTAGAGTCTCCTAGGAATGTAACATAGGCGAGACTATCGCTGGGCAAGCCACTAGCGACTTCGAGTGGAGGCAGACTATTGGTCGTGCAACTAAAAACCACTAGCCCCAGCAAGGTGGCGGGGGCTAGGTAACGAAGGATTGACATCTAGAGTATACGTAAATTGAGGTGCTGACGAAAGCTCTCAAGCACTGGGTAACGCTCCTCCAGCACCTGATACTTCTCGCGATTGGTAGTAGGTATATGCACTTTATCGGGCGCTATCGGCCGTATCTGTAGCTCTATATCGGTATTATGCACCGCTGCCCGTATATAGTGCTGTATATCCCCTAGGAGGCTCTGTACGGGCTCGATAATAGATACCGTATCCATCAGCGGGAGTGCCACCTGGTGCTCTCCCTCTAGTGTGGGGAAGACATTACCAAGCACATTCTTTAGGAAAACTTGCTCGTTGCCCAGCTTCTCCTCTACATAGCGCATCCAGGCCGCCTGTACATCGCTCTCGGAGTAAAGCTCGTGCTGCTCACCGAGGTCGGGACGGACCTCGACCGTCGTCGTCTGAGTACCCCGACGATTACGGAAGCGCTGCCGTGTCTGTATCCCCTCTACCTGATTGGCTGCCGGAGGTACGACGGGGGCTTTCTCGGGTTGTGGGGGCTGTACGATGGCAGAGCTCGACTCTGGCGCAGGTGTCCGTCTCTGTGCTGCCGTGGGCTTCACGACAGGCTGAGGAGCAGGGGGGGCTACCGTAGGTGTCATCGCTGGCGAGGCAGGTGCTACACTGCTGGCAGGGGCTACCGTAGGCACTGTGCGTGGTGGTACCTGAGGTGCTGGGGTAGCAGCCGAGCTCTCCAGGGCATTCGGCTGGAAGGCGGAGAGGATGTTTAGGAAAGTAAGCTCTATAAGGAGGCGCTTATTCGTAGCCGTACGGTACTGGCTATCCGCCCCCACGAGCATACGTATCATCTGATGTAGGGCACTTGGGGACACCAAGCGAGCCGTAGAGACATAGAGCTGCTGCACACTCTCGGGCTTCTCTAGCAGAGACATCGTACTGCTGTGCTGTACCACCAAGAGATCGCGTGCGAAGCTCGCCAAGCCCGCCATCACCAACTGTCCATCGAAGCCTCGCCCCAGCACTTCGTCGAGCGCCAGGAGTATATCCCGATAATCTCCCGCCACGAAACCCTCTACGAAGCGGATATAATAGCGGTGGTCGAGGATATTGAGGCAGTCGAGCGCTTGCTGATAGGTAATTGTCCCCTGCCCGAAGCTAGCCACGCGGTCAAACATAGAGAGGGCATCACGCATCCCACCATCGGCCTTCTCTGCGATAAGCCCTAGGGCGCTATCCTCGGCCGGAATAGCCTCGCTGTCGGCCACATAGCGCAGATGGCTTGCGATGTCCATCACCGTGATACGCTTGAAGTCGTAAGTCTGACAACGCGAGAGGATAGTAGGGAGAATCTTGTGCTTCTCCGTCGTAGCCAGGATAAAAATGGCATAGCTCGGAGGCTCCTCCAGCGTCTTGAGGAAGGCATTAAAAGCTGCCTGGCTAAGCATATGCACCTCGTCGATGATATACACCTTATAACGCCCCAGAACAGGTGCGATCATCACCTGCTCTGTCAGTGAGCGTATATCCTCGACACTGTTATTGCTAGCAGCATCGAGCTCGAAGATATTGAACGAACGCTGCTCGTTGAAAGCGACACAGCTCTCGCACTGATTGCAAGCCTCGCCCTCGGGGCTTAGGTGCAGACAGTTGATAGTCTTAGCCAGCACACGAGCCGCTGTCGTCTTACCCACACCTCGTGGACCGCAGAAAAGATAAGCGTGCGCCATACGCCCCCCGAGGACAGCCGCCCTCAGGGTCGTAGACATAGCGCCCTGCCCCACAATAGAGGCAAAGGTATCTGGTCTATATTTGCGTGCTGATACTATATAGGGCTGGCTCATACAGCTATCGTGCTTATGTGTCTGGTGAGAGATTACTTTTTGAGGTACTTATCCAGCCATCCGAAGAATGTCCGCTGCCAGAGGAGCGCATTCTGGGGACGGAGCACCCAGTGGTTCTCATCAGGATAAATCAGCATCTGGCTAGGGATGCCACGGAGCTGTGCAGCATTGAAAGCAGCCTGCCCCTGCTCGGCCATAATACGGAAGTCTTTCTCGCCGTGAATTACTAGGATGGGCGTATCCCACTTGTCCACAAACTTGTGTGGCGAGTTCGCAAAGGTACGCTGGGCTGTCTTGTTATCCTTATCCCAAGGTGCGCCCCCCATGTCCCAGTTGGCGAACCACATCTCCTCGGTGGTCATGTACTGCATCTCGAGGTTGAAGATACCTGCGTGGGCAATGAACGCTGAGAAGCGACCCTCGTGATGCCCTGCTAGGTAGTACACCGAGTAGCCTCCGTAGCTAGCCCCCACGGCGCCGATGGCCTTATGGTCGATGAATGGCTCCTTTTTCATCTCATCGACAGCCGTCAGGTAGTCGCGAATATTCTGTCCGGAGTAATCGCCACTAATCTGCTCATTCCAAGCCTTACCAAAGCCAGGTACACCATGACGGTTGGGCATAATCACGATATAGCCCTGCTCAGCCATTAGACGAGCATTCCAGCGGAAAGAGAAATATTGGCTAATAGTACTCTGTGGACCACCCTGACAATAGAGTAGAGAGGGGTACTTCTTAGCAGGATCGAAGGTCGGAGGATAGACCACCCACACGAGCATCTGTCCACCGTCTGTCGTCTGCATCCAACGCTTCTCTACGCGTGGTGCAGGGTGCTTGGCTAGCACCTCTGCGTTCTCGGCTGTAATAGGTAGGGCTACGCCACTCTTGAGGTTTACGTTATAGAGGTCCGTGGGAGCAACCATCGACTGACGACCGGCCAGCAACTGACCACTCTCCACCTGCAGAGAGGTATAGTTGTGCTGCCCTGTGGTAATCTGTCGTATTTTGCGTGTCTTGAGTGTTATCTCGAAGAGGTTGGTCTCTGCCTTGACGCAGGAGAGGAAGTAGATGCTCTTACCGCCAGCGGCCCACTGCATTTGCTCGATGTCATACTCAAAGTCCGGATTAAGGTGCGTGCGCTCCCCGGTGCTGAGGTTTTGCACGAATAGGCGTTTGAGGTCTGCCTCGTAGCCATCACGCTCCATGCTCGTCCAGGCGATCTGCTTGCCATCAGGCGAGAATACAGGGTGCTGGTCGTAGCCCATCATACCCTCGGTGAGGTTACGCGTCGTTCCCTCTGCAATGTTGTACAGGAATATATCACTATTGGTAGATAGCGTGTAGGCCTTGCCCGTCTTCTTACGGCTGGCGTAGGCTATATATTTGCCATCAGGGCTCCAGGCAATGTCCTCGATACCAGCGTGGGGCTTCATAGGAGCTTCATAAGGCTCACCCTCTAGGAGGTCCTTGCCCCCTTTGATAAGTACTCCGCTAAGCTTGGCTACGAAGATATGTGGTATAGTCTCTACCCACTCATCCCAATGCTTATACATCAGATCATTGATGACACGGCCCGTAGCCTTATCGAGGTCGGGATATAGATCCTGCGTACTCTGGCCATACTTGATCTGCTGCACGTATAACAGCTGGCTACCATCTGGCGAATAGCGGAAACCCTCGATGCCCCCAGGTACGTCAGTAACCTGACGGCGGTCGCTGCCATCGGGCGCCATCGTCCATACCTGCATAGAGCCGCTCTCGGTGCTCATATAGGCAATGCGTGTCCCCTGGGCAATCCACACTGGGCTGTATTCGTTGTGGGCAGTCGTCGTGATCTGACGCTTGTTTTTGCCATCCATCCCAACCGTAAACAGCTCACTACGGCTCTTGTTGTCTTTGAGGCTAGGGAAGCTAACAGCATAGACGACGTTCTTGCCATCGGGTGAGAGTGCGGCATCGCCTAGGCGTGCCATCGTCAGGAGAGTCTCAGGCTTCATCCCCTTGCTATCTTGGGCCAGCGCTGAGCTCCCTATAGTAGAGGCGGCGGCTGCCATACAGAGGAAGTGCTTAATGGTCATATTCTATCTCTTTGTTAATGTTTATTCGCTTTGTTTGTACATAGACTCTTCTGAGCCTAGGTATAGGCCCAGCGTCCTAAGGACAAAATGTAGCATAAAGGTACAGAAAATCTGCGTAAGCCCCGAATAAGGACCACTACATGACCCCGTAGCTCAGCTCGTACCTGCCTACTCGAGAATCAACCAGCTCCCGGAGAGCATAGGCTCTACGACAAAAAGCTACGGGCTGCACCTCTCTAAGAGGTACAGCCCGTAGCACATATCAGATAGCGAACTACTATTCAGCAGCAGCTTCGCTCTTGGCACCACTACGACGTGAACGACGTGTCTTGGTAGCCTTCTTCTCTTCGCCCTTCTTGTAGGTTTCGTTGAAGTCTACAAGCTCGATGAAGCACATCTGAGCGTTGTCACCAAGACGATTGCCCGTCTTGAGGATACGCGTGTAGCCACCAGGACGGTCGCCAACCTGAGCAGCAACAGTGCTGAAAAGCTCCTTTACAGCGTACTTGTTTTGTAGCTCAGCGAAGACAACACGGCGAGCGTGCGTAGAGTCTTCCTTAGCGCGAGTTACCATAGGCTCGAAGTAAACACGGAGTGCCTTAGCCTTAGCAAGCGTCGTAAAGATACGCTTGTGTAGGATCAGAGACGCAGCCATGTTGGAAAGAAGCGCTTCACGGTGAGCCTTCTTGCGGCCAAGGTGATTGAATTTCTTATTATGTCTCATTTCTTAGTTCTTATCTAAATTGTACTTACTAACATCCATTCCGAAGTGGAGATTCAAGCGGTCTAGGAGATCCTGAATTTCGTCCTGACTCTTCTTACCGAAGTTGCGGAACTTGATGAGGTCCTCCTTGTGTAGTACCACGAGGTCCCCGAGCTTGAATACCTGAGCTGCCTGCAGGCAGTTTAGGGCACGCACCGATAGGTCTAGCTCCTTGAGCTCACTCATCAGAAGCTGGCGCACATTTTCGTACTCGTTGTTTTCCTCTACCTCCTCAGTTACAACTTGCTCGATAGCGATATCGCGATCGGTAAAGAGCAAGAAGTGCTCAATGAGGATACGTGCCGACTCTTTGAGAGCATCCTCTGGGTGGATGCTACCGTCGGTCGTAACTTCTAGGATTAGCTTCTCGTAGTCCGTCTTCTGCCCTACACGGTAGTTCTCAGTGAAGTACTTCACGTTGCGAATAGGCGTGTAGATAGAGTCGATAGCTAGTACCTGTACATCGGAATAGCTACCGTGCTTCTCATCGGCAGGCACATAGCCACGCCCCTTGTCTACTGTCAGTGTAATGGTGAAGCTGTAGGCTGCATCCAGATGACAGATAACAAGCTCAGGATTGAGGACTTCGAAGCTCGTTAGCTTGGCGTTGAGGTCACCAGCTAAAAACTCCGTCTTGCCCCCTACCTCGAGGGAGATAGTCTCCTCGGTAGCGTCAGCTACATTAGCCTTGAAGCGAACTTGCTTGAGGTTAAGAATGATATTAGTAACATCCTCCAAGACACCCGGAATAGTAGCAAATTCATGATCTACGCCATCAATCTTGATAGATGAGATAGCGTACCCTTCGAGTGAGGATAGGAGGATGCGACGGAGGGCATTACCGATAGTAATACCATAGCCCGGCTCGAGTGGGCGGAACTCAAACTTAGCGAATGAGTTTGTCGCCTCCATCATGATAACGTTTTCGGGTCTCTGAAATGCTAGTATTGCCATGTGAAAGGTCGGATTATTAGTTCTTAGAATACAGTTCGACGATCAACTGTTCCTTGATTTCCTCAGGAATGTCGGTACGCTCAGGGATGTGCAGGAATGTACCAGCCATCTTGCTGTTGTCCCACTCTAGCCACGCATACTTGCTGTGGTTAAAGCCCGTTAGCGATGTCTCGATAACCTCGAGGCTCTTGCTACGCTCGCGTACACCAATCACCTGACCTGGCTTTACGGTGTAAGATGGGATGTTTACCACCTGACCATCTACCACGATGTGGCAGTGCGATACGAGCTGACGAGCACCAGCACGGCTACGTGCTAGACCGAGGCGGAATACCACGTTGTCTAGACGGCTCTCGAGGAGCTGTAGGAGCACCTCACCGGTAACACCCTTGGTACGCTGAGCCTTCTCGAAGAGGTTGCGGAACTGCTTCTCAAGCACACCATAGGTATACTTAGCCTTCTGCTTTTCCTTGAGCTGGATAGCGTATTCGCTCACCTTACGACGACGGTTCTGGCCGTGCTGTCCGGGAGGATAGTTCTTCTTAGCGAGAACCTTATCAGCACCGAAGATAGGCGCACCTAGCTTACGGGCAATCTTAGATTTTGGACCTGTATATCTTGCCATTTTCTTCTTATTGTATCGTAGTCCTTATTGGGCGTTTGTCCTAGGCTTTCGACTGTAGAGGTGTGCAGCCGCGACCGGTTATGAGGAGAGGGTAATATGAAAGTATAGCCAATCTAAATTCACACGCTCTCAGCGAAGCACCGAGGGAGCCATAAGGCTCCGTCCTAGGGACTACTTAGTTTTTATGTTTACGTCAGGATAACTGTCTACTAAGGCTTTCTTCTCTTAGGAGGACGGCAACCGTTGTGTGGCAGTGGAGTTACGTCGACGATCTCGAGCACCTCGATGCCGGCAGCGTGGATTGTACGCACAGCTGATTCACGACCATTACCTGGACCCTTTACAAACACCTTCACCTTACGCATGCCGAGGTCATAAGCCACCTTAGCACAGTCCTGAGCTGCCATCTGAGCAGCATAAGGGGTGTTCTTCTTGCTGCTACGGAAGCCCATCTTACCAGCGCTAGACCAGCTGATCACCTGCCCGTCGGCATTCGCAAGAGAAATAATGATGTTATTGAAAGAAGAGTGGATGTGAGCCTGGCCCACAGCGTCGATACGAACGACCTTCTTCTTGGTTACTGTTTTCTTTGCCATATTACCTATTACTTAGTAGCCTTCTTCTTATTTGCAACAGTCTTCTTCTTACCCTTACGAGTACGAGCGTTGTTCTTGGTGCTCTGACCACGTAGTGGCAGACCGATACGGTGGCGTACACCACGGTAGCAACCGATATCCATAAGGCGCTTGATATTTAGCGAGATTTCGCTACGTAGGTCCCCTTCTACCTTGTAGTCAGAGCCGATAACCTCACGGATGGCAGCAGCCTGGTCATCCGTCCAATCCTTGACCTTGATGTTGCGATCAACGCCAGCCTTGTCTAGGATCTTGGCAGAGCTGCTACGACCGATACCGAAGATATAGGTCAGGGCAATTTCTCCTCGCTTGTTTTGTGGCAGGTCAACGCCGACAATTCTTATAGCCATACTTATTCTTTAGAGTTGTTTATGACAGATTACTAACCCTGACGTTGCTTATACTTAGGGTTTTTCTTGTTAATCACATACAGGCGACCTTTGCGACGCACAATCTTGCAGTCGTCGGTGCGCTTCTTTAGAGATGCTCTTACTTTCATATTTTTATAGAGTTTACTTGTATCTGAATGATATTCTGCCCTTAGTCAGGTCGTAAGGCGACATCTCTACCTTTACCTTGTCTCCTGGGAGGATACGGATATAATGCATACGCATCTTACCCGAGATATGAGCGATGATCTGATGACCATTCTCTAGCTCCACACGAAACATCGAGTTGGATAGAGACTCTATTACGACACCGTCTAATTCGATTGCAGCTTGCTTCGACATATTCTTGCTATTACTTGCTTGATATTACGTTAGAATTCCCTCTCACCGAGTACCTCGGCAATGAAGTCGAACGAAGAGAGTATATCCGCCTTACCGTTCTCACGAATAGCGACACAGTGCTCGAAGTGAGCGCTGGGCTTGCGGGTCTTGGTGCGGATAGTCCAGCCATCACGCTCCTGTACCACATTTTTGCTACCGATATTGATCATCGGCTCGATACAGATACACATACCAGGACGAAGCTCCGTCCCCGTACCACGCTTACCATAATTGGGCACCTCTGGGCTCTCATGCATAGAGCGCCCGATACCGTGCCCTGTAAGCTCGCGTACGACGTGATACCCACGCTCCTCGCAGTAACGCTGTACAGCATTACCGATGTCGCCAGTACGTTTACCAGCGACAGCCTCTGCGATGCCTATGTAGAGCGACTCTTTGGTCGTCCGCAATAGCTGCATCACCTCGGAGCTTACCTCGCCTACGGCGAAAGTATAGGCACTGTCGCCAGTAAAACCAGCGAGCTTAGTACCGCAGTCCACCGAAACGATGTCGCCCTCAGCGAGGATTAGTTTATCACTAGGGATGCCGTGCACCACCTGGTCATTGACCGATACACACAGACTACCAGGGAAACCATTGTATCCGAGGAAGGCTGGTGTAGCACCGTGATCTCGTATAAACTCCTCAGCACGCTTGTCGAGTGCCTTGGTAGAGATACCCGGAGCAATAATTTTGGCCACTTCTGCGAGCGTGCGCCCCACCAACTGGTTGGCAGCACGCATGAGCTCTATTTCTTCGTCTGTCTTGAGGTAAATCATAAGTTCTAGTATGCCGAAACAGATCCTGAACGCCCCTTGATACGACCAGTCTTGAGAAGACCATCGTAATGACGGTTCAACAAGTGGCTCTCGATTTGCTGAAGCGTATCAAGCACTACACCCACCAAGATGATGAGTGAGGTACCACCGAAGAACTGAGCGAAAGCCTGATTTACCCCCATCATCTGCGCAAAGGCAGGCAGGATAGCGACAATAGCGAGGAAGATAGCACCAGGGAGCGTGATGCGCTCCATTATGGTGTTGATAAACTTCTCGGTAGCCTTGCCGGGCTTAACACCTGGGATAAAGCCATTATTGCGCTTGAGGTCCTCTGCCATCTGATGCGGATTGATCGTGATGGCAGTATAGAAGTAAGTAAAGATCAGGATCAGCAATGCGAAGATAAAGTTGTACCAAAAGCCTGTTATATTACTCATAGCAGCTAGGATTGGGCTCTCCTGAGCGTTGGCGAAGGAACCACCAAGCATGATAGGGAGCATAATAATAGCCTGAGCAAAGATAATAGGCATTACATTGGCTGAGTTTACCTTCAGCGGAATATACTGGCGGGCGCCTCCATACTGCTTATTGCCCACGACACGCTTGGCATACTGTACGGGGACACGACGCGCACCCTGCACAAGCAGGATGGTGCCAGCCACCACGAGCAGTAGTACTAGTGCCTCAGCGAAGAGGGCGATAAGCCCACCCTTATCGGGCTGCATCTGATGTGTTACCTCACCGATGATTGCCTGTGGCAAACGAGAGATAATACCCACCATGATGATGATAGAGACACCATTACCAAGCCCCTTGTCCGTGATGCGTTCCCCTAGCCACAGTACAAACATACTACCAGCAGCCATAAGGATAGTAGCGAAGGCCATAAAGCCAATGCCACTAGGAGCCTCGAAGCCAGCCTGAGCAATCTGAGTCTGCAAATTCTTGAGGAATGCCATCGCCTGGACGATGAGCAATACGACAGTTAGATAACGAGTCCATTGGTCGATTTTCATACGACCACTCTCGCCCTCACGTTGTAGCTTCTGCATAGGAGGCCACACGATAGCGGCGAGCTGCATCACTATCGATGCTGAGATATAGGGCATGATCCCTATAGCAAAGATTGATGCATTTGAGAACGCGCCACCGGAGAACATGTCCATCAACGCCAAAAGGCCACTCTCGGTCTGACCCTCGAGGGCTTTGAGTGTCTGGGGATCGATACCAGGGATAACGATATACGTACCCAAGCGGTATATGATTACAAAAAACAGGGTGATGAGGATGCGCTGACGCAGCTCCTCAACAGCCCATATATTTTTGATTGTCTCGATAAAGCGCATAAGTTATAGACTTTGTGGTTAGAGCTTCTCGATAGAGCCTCCAGCAGCTACGATAGCTGCCTCTGCGCTCTTACTGAAAGCGTGAGCCTTAACTTCTAGCTTAGCCGTAAGGGCACCATTGCCTAGGATTTTAACCAGGTCGTTCTTACCGATAAGACCAGCTTCCACAAGGCAAGTTGGGCATACAGCGCTGAGACCCTTAGCCTCTGCTAGAGACTGTAGTGTAGCTAGGTTGATTGGTGCATACTCTACGCGATTAATGTTCTTGAAGCCGAACTTAGGTAGACGACGCTGAATAGGCATCTGACCACCCTCGAAACCGATCTTCTTAGAGTAACCCGAGCGGCTCTTAGCCCCCTTGTGACCACGAGTAGAAGTACCACCGAGACCTGAACCGGGACCACGACCAATTCTCTTACGTGTCTTTACTGAGCCTTCTGCAGGCTTAAGACTTGATAGATTCATATCTAGAGTTTGATTCGTTTATCGTTATTATTCTACTACCTTAACGAGGTGCTTCACAGCAGCGATCATACCACGGATCTGTGGTGTATCGTTGTGTTCCTTCACACGGTTAAGCTTCTTCAGACCTAGGGCCTTGAGCGTTAGCTTCTGCACCTTAGGAGACTTGATGCTGCTACGCACCTGTACTATCTTAATAGTTGCCATTATTTGTTCCTATTTCCTTAGTGTGAGACTAACCTTTGAATACCTTCTCTACAGAAACACCACGATGACGAGCCACTGTGAGTGGGTCGCGTAGCTCGCTAAGGGCTTCGATAGTAGCCTTAACGAGGTTGTGTGGGTTCGACGAGCCCTTGCTCTTAGCAAGTACGTCACGTACGCCTACGCTCTCTAGCACAGCACGCATAGCACCACCGGCCTTAACCCCGGTACCGTGTGAAGCTGGCTTGAGGAATACGCGCGCACCACCGAAAGCAGCTACCTGCTCGTGAGGGATAGTACCCTTGTAAACAGGCACACGTACGAGGTTCTTCTTAGCAGCCTCTACGCCCTTAGCGATAGCAGCCGTTACTTCGCCTGCCTTACCAAGACCCCAGCCTACTACGCCATCTTCGTTACCTACCACCACGATAGCGGCGAAAGTAAACGTACGGCCACCCTTCGTTACCTTAGTTACGCGGTTGATAGCTACTAGTCTATCCTTGAGTTCTAAGTCGTTTGTCGACTTAACGCGATTTTCGATTCTTGCCATTTGCGATTAGAATTTGAGTCCTGCTGCACGAGCACCGTCGGCGAGCTGCTTTACACGACCGTGGTATAGGTAACCATTACGGTCAAACACTACTGTTTCGATGCCAGCGGCGAGAGCTGCCTTAGCAACCTCTGCACCGACGAGGGCTGCAATTTCCTGCTTTGTACCAGTGGCTTCTAGCTTGAGTGATGAGGCGCTTGCTAGCGTTACACCTGCTTCGTCATCGATCACCTGTGCGTAGATTTGCTTATTGCTACGGAAAACCGTCAGGCGTGGGCATGATGCCGTACCGCTTACCTTACCGCGGATGCGCGCCTTTATCTTTAGTCTTCTTAATTCCTTCTTTACCATGATTACTTTAAGTTTTTCTAAGCCCGATTACTTACCAGCAGACTTACCAGACTTACGGCGAAGCACTTCACCCTCGAACTTAATACCCTTACCCTTGTAAGGCTCTGGCTTACGGAACGAACGAATCTTCGTACATACCTGACCAAGGAGCTGCTTGTCAGCAGATTCTAGGATGATAAGTGGGTTCTTGTTACGCTCAGTCTTCGTCTCTACCTTGATTTCCTTAGGAAGCTGCAGATAGATATTGTGCGTATAACCTAGCACAAGCTCTAGTACCTGACCCGTGTTTGAGGCACGATAACCTACACCCACAAGCTCTAGAGTCTTCGTGAAGCCCTGAGATACACCTGTAACCATATTATTGATGAGGGCACGATACAGACCGTGGAGGCTACGCTCCTGGCGCTCGTCGCTCTGACGCTCTACCACTACCTGGCCGTCCTCAACCTTTACTACGATACGAGCGTCTACTGCCTGCTGCAGTTCGCCCTTGGGTCCCTTTACCGTTACTACGCCCTCGTTAAGAGATACAGTAACCCCGGCAGGGATAGCGATTGGAAGCTTACCAATTCTTGACATTTCTTGTTTCTCCTAAGATTAATAAACGTAACACAGTACTTCTCCACCTACCTTTAGCTCACGAGCTTCCTTGTCGGTCATTACACCACGGCTCGTAGAGAGGATGGCGATACCTAGACCATTGAGGACACGTGGCATATCACGGTAGCCTACATACTTACGTAGACCTGGACGAGATACACGCTTGAGTGCCTTGAGGGCATTTACGCGGCCCGTACGGTCGTACTTAAGAGCAACCTTAATGCTGCCCTGTGGACCTTCCTCTACAAACTTGAAGTTGAGGATATAGCCCTTGTCGAAGAGAATCTTAGTGATTTCCTTCTTGAGATTTGACGCAGGAATCTCTACCACTCTGTGGCCTGCCTTTACTGCGTTACGCAGACGCGTCAAGTAATCCGCTATTGGATCTGTCATAAATAATGAAATAGTTAAATTGATACGGAACGCCCGTACAATATTTAATATGAATCACTTATGCCCTACTACACTACGCCCTGGCGACAGTGAAACGCACAATTCGGAGTGTAAAGAGCGACACAAAGGTAGTAATAATTTCGCTATGCGCAAGACTTACACACAAAAAACTTTACTTCAATCACTTAGATAACACTCCCGAGACGACTCAGAGCATAGTCCGAGAGAACTCTAGACGAAGGCTAACGATACCCCCCCCCGTCTATCCTCGCAAGCATTCACACGCCTCTGCTCAGCAATGCTCTAGCCTGTGTACCCCTGTACACACACGAGCGTACAGAGCTCTGCTTGCTAGAGCGGGCTATCTAGAGCCTTGCTTAGCTGATCCTTGCCCATCGGCCACTGATAACCAGTCACTAGCCACTGCCCACCGACCACGATAATGTATTACCTTTGTGCTCATTATGAATAACAAGACTTTTAAGCGCACACTTATTACTACTGCACTGCCCTATGCCAATGGGCCTGTGCATATCGGACACCTCGCTGGCGTCTACATCCCTGCCGACATCTACGCACGCTACCTACGCCTAAAGGGCGAGGAGGTACTGCTCATCGGTGGTAGCGACGAGCACGGTGTACCCATCACGATACGCGCCCAGAAAGAGGGCATCACCCCACAGGATGTCGTGGACCGCTACCACCAGATTATCAAGGATAGCTTCGAGGGTCTCGGCATTATACACGACATCTACAGCCGTACATCGGGACCTATTCACCACCAGCACGCAGCGGACTTCTTCCGCAAGCTCTACGACAAGGGTGAGTTCATCGAGCAGAGCTCTATGCAGTACTACGATGCTGAGGCTAAGCAATTCCTAGCCGACCGCTACATCACTGGTACTTGCCCGCACTGCCAAAACGAGCGAGCCTACGGAGACCAATGCGAGAGCTGCGGTACTAGCCTCGCCCCCACCGACCTTATTAACCCCAAGAGCGCCATCACAGGCAATGTACCTGTCCTCAGGGAGACCAAGCACTGGTATCTGCCCCTCGACAAGCACGAACCCTTCCTACGCGAGTGGATACTAGAGGGACACCGAGAGTGGAAGAGCAACGTCTACGGACAGTGCAAGAGCTGGCTCGACCTCGGCCTACAGCCACGTGCCGTGAGCCGAGACCTAGACTGGGGTATCCCCGTACCCGTAGAGGGGGCCGAGGGTAAGGTGCTCTACGTGTGGTTCGATGCCCCCATCGGCTACATCAGCAATACCAAGGAGCTACTCCCCGACAGCTGGGAGACGTGGTGGAAGAGCGAGGACACCAAGCTCGTACACTTCATCGGCAAGGACAACATCGTATTCCACTGCATCGTCTTCCCTGCTATGCTCCGTGCCGAGGGCTCGTATATCCTGCCCGAGAACGTCCCCGCCAACGAATTCCTCAACCTAGAGGGCGACAAAATCTCGACCAGTCGCAACTGGGCCGTATGGCTACACGAGTACCTCGTGGATTTCCCTGGCAGGCAGGATGTACTCCGCTATGTGCTTACGGCCAATGCGCCCGAGACCAAGGACAACGACTTCACGTGGCGCGATTTCCAGGCACGTAACAACAACGAGCTCGTGGCTATCTATGGCAACTTCGTCAACCGTGCACTAGTCCTCACCGAGAAGTACTTCGAGGGCCGTATCCCCGAGCGTGGTGAGCTAACGGACTACGACCGTGAGACCATCGCTGAGCTCGCTGGTATCAAGGTCAAGCTAGAGCGTGAGCTAGAGCACTACCACTTCCGTGAAGCGCTCAAGGAAGCCATGAACCTCGCCCGTATCGGCAATAAGTATCTGGCTGACACCGAGCCCTGGAAGCTGGCCAAGACCGATATGCCACGTGTCGCTACTATCCTCAATATTGCGCTACAGATTACTGCTAACCTCACGACAGCCTTCGCGCCTTTCCTCCCCTTCAGCAGCGAGCGCCTGCTCGGTATGCTCCAGAGCCAGGCCTTCGGCTGGGAGACCCTCGGGAGCATCGACCTACTGCCCAGCGGACATCAGCTCGGCAAGGCGGAGCTACTCTTCGAGAAGATCGAGGATGCGGCCGTAGAGGCACAGATAGCCAAGCTACAGGCCACTAAGGAGGCCAACGAAGCGGCCGAGCGCAAGGCGCAGCCCGTGGCAGAGGATATCCAATTCGATGACTTCCTCAAGCTTGATATACGTGTCGGCACTGTACTAGAGTGCAGCAAGGTGCCCAAGGCGGATAAGCTCCTGCAGTTCCGGCTCGATGACGGCCTCGGTGGCCGCACCATCGTGTCGGGTATCGCCCAGCACTATGCCCCCGAGGAGCTCGTCGGCCAGCAGGTATGCTTCATCGCCAATCTACCGCCCCGCAAGCTCAAGGGCATAGAGAGTCAGGGGATGATACTCTCGGCCGAAGACTTAGACGGCCGTCTGCGTGTCGTACAGCCCAAGAGCCCTGTAGCCCCTGGTAGTAAAGTGGGGTAATATCTGTACTTAGTGGGCAGTGGGCAATGCTTAGTAACGGAGCACTGACCAACAACCATTAATCACCGGCTACTATACACCGAGCAACAACAGCTCCCCCTCCTGTGCTTAAATAATGCCCAGGAGGGGGAGTGCTATATACATCATAGAGTCGCTCT
>JAXFXP010000177.1:0-8025 GCA_034091595.1 Porphyromonas sp. | reverse complement strand
CAGTAACGGCGAAGAGCTAGTGGCGCATATAGAGGAGTCTACGGGTATTAAGATAGAGATTATCTCGGGCCCAGAGGAGGCAGAGCTTATCTCTAGTGACCTCATTGATGATAAAGAGTTTTCTCGTCATGATACTTTCCTGTACGTCGATGTCGGCGGGGGTAGCACAGAGCTCAATCTTGTACAGGGGGGGCAACTACTCTGCTCCAAGTCTTTCGATATCGGCACTATACGTCAGCTTAGCGGCAAGGTAGAGCCCAAAGAGTTAGCAGCCTTCTGCGCCTATCTACAAGAGGTCAAGTCCGCTCATCCTAAGATCCAAGTAGTTGGCTCTGGCGGGAATATCAATAAACTCCTCCGACTAGGTGCACCCTCCGAACGAGGCAAACTAAACTTCCTCCCTTATACCAACTTACGAGCCGTCTACAACGAGCTGAGTAAGTACAACAACGAAGAACGTATGATTCGCTTTCGGCTCAAGCCCGACCGAGCTGATGTCATTATCCCTGCCTCGGAAATTTTCCTCCAGGTCGGCGATATCCTTGCATCGGAGGGGATACTAGTCCCTACTAAGGGGCTATCTGATGGTATCGTGGAGAGCGTACACAGACGATATGCACAAGAAATAAAATAGACTACAAAGAGTATACTAAACCCAAGCAAACAGATGAAAAGAATACCACTAGTAAGTATTATTATGGGTAGTACCAGCGACCTCCCTATTATGGAGAAGGCTGCAGCACGTTTAGATGCCCTAGAGATTCCGTTCGAGATGCTAGCACTCTCCGCACATCGTACTCCAGCCGAGGTCGAGCAGTTTGCCAAAACAGCCCACGAGCGCGGAGTACGTGTCATCATAGGTGCAGCAGGTATGGCAGCCCATCTATGTGGCGTGATAGCCTCCATGACCTCAATACCCGTTATCGGAGTACCGATCAAGAGTAGTCTCGAGGGAATGGATGCCTTGCTCGCAATGGTTCAGATGCCTCCAGGTATCCCTGTCGCTACTGTAGGTATCAATGCCGCAGAGAATGCTGCCCTACTGGCCGTACAGATGATGGCAACGGGCGATGCTGAGCTGTACGCACGCCTAGAAGCCTATAAGGAATCACTAAAAAACAAGGTGGTCAAAGCCAATGAAGAGCTAGCCCAAATCAAATATACATACAAGACAAACTAAACCTTTGGAGATTATCTCCCTTTCCCTGAAGTAGAAGGGCAAATCAGGTTAACCCAAGCAATACGCCTTGCGAAGATATCTTCGCAAGGCGTATTGCTTATTGCTAGAGTCTCCTCAGACTCCGCACTAAGATGCTAAGACTAGTACTCTATAACACGGGGTAGTTCCTTAGCCTGAGCTACCCAGCTCTCTACATTCTTGAGGACGGGAGTGCGTCGTACGAGATTCTTCGCCGCATTAACTTCTTCCATTTTGGCCAGAAGGTTTTCGGGCTTACGCTGTGCTAGCTCTGGGACCGTATCCACGCCTGCAGCCTCTAGCAACTCGGCATACTCAGAGCCAACCCCCTTGATACGGAAGAGGTCTGTCATATTAATCCACTTAAGAAGACGAGCTTCCTCTAGCCCAGTCGCCTCGGCCAATGCTTTACGCTGCTTCTTCGTCGTACCTGCCTTCAGTAGGGCATCCGTAGTACTGATACCAGCAGCACGTAGCTTCTCGCCATACGCTGGACCGATACCCTCTAGTTCCTCGATCTTATAATTTGCCATGTGTAGATATATTAAGTTTCTCCCAGCACCATTACTAGGACAATACAAACTTACATACTTTTCTGCAAATTCACAAACATCTACAAAAAAGACGGATGAAAGAATATTCTTCCATCCGTCTTTTCGCTTACTTTGATGCACTTCTTAGGCGAAAACCCAAACTCACCAACCCTTTGACCTCGCAAGTTTTAGGCACATAGAAAAGGAACTCATACAAGCCTGCATACTCTATATAAACAGCCTGTGGAACTTTCGTAGAGGCCTCATGGCTAACAAGCTCGCTCCCTCGCCAAAGCCCTGGGCGCTCTGCTAACTGTACCATTAGGGTATCCCGTTGGAGCTCTCGGCCATCACGGCGCAATACACGTACCAAAGGTATCGAGGTCTGCTCGGTGCGGTTGTCGTGCCGCAGATACAGCTCCATAGCATGCTTCCGTCGGCCCTCCACTATTAAAACTTCCTGGCCTGCAGCATGAAGGCTATCAAGTCCATCAGAAGAAATAGTCAGCATCTTCCACCCTTCTTCGAGAGGAGGCGTATTACAGGCCACTAGGCTTCCTAACAGGAGCAACGACAACAGTACTAGAGAACGAATACCTTGAGACATACCTAAGGAGCTATTCTTTGCCACTAGCCTTAGTATCAGACTTCGGGCGATGTGGCTTAGCCCCTCTCCCTTCGTTATTCGGGCGTGGCCCATTAGCCCGGTCTTGTTTGGGGCGATGAGCAGACTTAGGTCGGCCCTCGCCACGAGGAGAAGCTTCAGTGCGAGGCGAAGCATTGTCCTTCTGCCTCCGATTGCTACGTCCGCCTAGCTTACGATCAAATCGAGTTAGGCTGTTATCCGATAGTATATCACGGGGGCGCTCATTAGCTTGCTTACGCTCATCTACGAGAGCCAAAGTATCTGGCAACTCTTTGCGCTCATTCATCCGAATGATATCGAAAGCTCGCTGTGCAGGTATTGTACACAAGTCTTTGGGCTGATGAGGAGATAAGCTATAGGTAACCATTCGGCCAAAGTTATCCGTTTTGAAGTGGTAGTAGCGCCCTTGCTTTGTTTCTAGCACAACATCTCTGCTGGGGAGCGTGCGCTGCGCCTCGACATAAGCGTTGACCTCATAGTTCATACAGCACTTTAGCTTACCACACATTCCCGTGAGCTTTTGGGGATTGAGCGATAGATCTTGGATTCGTGCAGCATTAGTATTCACAGAGACGAAAGAGCTCATCCAGGCCGAGCAGCACAGCTCTCGTCCACAAGGGCCAATACCTCCTATTCGCCCCGCCTCCTGACGTGCGCCGATTTGCTTCATCTCTATACGAACGTGGAAGGTATCAGCAAGCACACGTATCAACTGACGAAAGTCTACGCGCCCATCTGCTATGTAGTAAAAGATAGCCTTATTGCCATCTCCTTGATACTCTACATCGCCTATTTTCATATCGAGTCCTAGGCTAGCGGCAATCTGACGGGACTGTATCATGGTAGGCTCTTCTCTAGACTGAGCTTCCTGCCAACGCTCTATATCGCTCGGGCGTGCTAGCCTATAGACTTTCATTGGCTCCTCACGCTCAGGACGCCAACGGTGCTTCTTTATCGCAAGCTCGACAAGCTTGCCCGTCAGCGTAACAGTACCGATATCGTGGCCTGGCGAGGACTCGACAGCTACGATATCTCCCTTATTAAGCTCCAATCCCTCGCTATTGAGGTAGTATCCTTTGCGGGTGTTTTTGAACTGCACCTCTACCATCTGAGAGCTACGCATAGACTCAGGTATATCGTGCAACCAATCATAGCTACTGTGCTTCTGCGCAGAACAGCCCTTACAGCCACCTTTCTTCATAGCACAGCAACCACGATTAGCATTGGTGGTCTTATATGAATGCAATTAGTCTTCTCTTAATTAGTTGTTAAATATGCCTTCTAATAGCTATCATCACTAGCACTGAGATCTATCTTCTCATCATCACGGCCTTTATTGAAGTAGACTCGGCGCAGTGGGTTGCGTGTAGCATAGTCATGTCTCTGTCTAGCTCGATAGGCATCTATAGCTAGGTATATAGCCTGACGCATAGAGCTGGGCGAGGCAATACCTTGCCCTGCAATATCGTAGCCTGTACCATGGTCTGGCGAAGTACGTATAATACTTAGCCCTAGAGTAGTATTCACACCCTCGGACATATACAGACTCTTGAATGGCGCCAGCCCCTGGTCGTGGTACATAGCCAAAATACCATCGAAGCTGTCTGCTCGACCACTTGCCCAAAAGCCGTCTGCAGCATAAGGCCCGAAGACGATATGCCCTGATTCGCTGAGGATTTGAATAGCAGGCTCTATAATCACTGACTCATCATCGCCAATGAGACCACTATCTCCTGCGTGGGGATTGAGAGCTAGGATAGCAATACGAGGTTTAATGATTCCAAAGTCTCGTACCAAACCTGCCTCCATCGTCTGCACTTTTTGCACAATCAGCTCGCTGGTCAGCATACTAGCAACCTCTGCGATAGGTATATGTTCCGTCGCTAATGCTACGCGGCAATCCCCAGCACATAGCAACATCAGGCTGTGCCCTGGCTCGTGAGCCGCTCTAGCCTCCAGATAGGGTGTATGCCCAGTATAGGGGAACTTATCTTTGGGCATGATGCTTTTGTTAATAGGGGCTGTTACCAAAACATCGGCACGTTTAGCGAGCACGTCCGTAGTGGCATAGTCGAGGGCTAGATAGGCTAGCTCCCCTGCTAGACTTGTCGCCTTACCAGGCTCTACCGACACTTGTCCCTTGGTAACATTAATGATATTCACGCAACCCTCCCTGAGGTTATCTATAGAGCTAATCTCATGCCAACGTGGGGTCTCTAGGCCGAGGTGCTTATACCAATACTTGGCTGCCTCTGTAGAGCCATATATGACTGGAGTAAAGAGCTCAAAGATACGCTCGTCTGCAAAGACCTTGTAGAGTACTTCGTAGCCGATGCCATTGATATCACCATGGCTTATGGCGACTCTGAGGCGCTTATTCTCGTGATTCATTTAGAAAGACTTGCTGTATTTACTTGCTAGGATAAGCTCTGGGTCATAGGACTTCTCACTACTGGGTCGCGCTGTATACAGAGCTGCCTCTATAGTGCGTATGAGATTGAGCTTATCTTCATTTGGTCGGTAGACAAAGCCCTCGAACACGTAGACCTTACCGTCCGCCTCGTTGTGATACGCCTGCATAACGAATGGCCCACCCATCATAGCGCCACCCTCCATTTGCCAGAGTCCTCTTAACTCGCTACGAGTAGGCTGGTTAGGGATGGTTACGCGGCGAAAGTATAGGCCCGTCTTAACTGTCGATGGGTAGCTATCCTTAAACTCCCCAGGGATATTTACCCTAAGCACAGAGTCTCGCACCTCTACCAGTCGGTCCATCTCTAGGTCTTTACGCTTGGTATAAGGGAAGGTGTAGACCATCAGGTCAGTACGTCCGTCCATAGAGGCATTACTCATCCATAGAAAGTCTTTCCCGACCTTCTGTTTATTGATACTGGCAGGGACGTTAATGGTGTGCTTGAATAGACTATCTACAAGCTCTTTGGTACGCTGGCTACTCTTCTCATTCGTTCCCGAGGCAAAACGATAGAGCTCATGACGTACTATTAGGTTCATAAGCAACTCTTCGTTCTCGCTGGCGAAACTTGCCAGAGAATCTAGAGATGGTGTGTTCACTGAGATAACAATCTGCCCCTTGGCCCACTCATTGTAGCCAAACTTGAGAGTAGATTTAGTATAGCGCTCTTTGTCTACATTAACCATTAGGATGGTACGTGCTAGACGCATCATCCCTCCAAACTGGTCATGCGTGATGCGGCTGGTAACCCTAAGACTTGGCTCTACCTGAGGAAGAGAGGGAGCCTCCTGCTCTAGCATATCCACAAGCTTGTAGGCCTGCTGTGTCTCCAGCTCCTGAGCTCCCATAACTAGCATTACTTCTCCTGGACGCCCACTAGCCTGCACAACCGTCCCTACGCTAGCACTATTGCAACTCGTCAGCCCTAAAACGACTAGAGCTGTCGTTGCAAGGGCTATACACGATGTCCACTTATATTCTCTCATAACTGTACTTATTCCTTATTACTAGCATCAAAGTTACGAATAAATCCGAGCACGATACCCAAGCTGCTAGTAATTACTGAGCAACAATGCGGGCACCTAGCCTTGGCTAGCACAGACCGAAGCGTTCCTCTATCTTTAGTATTACTACCTCAGCATCGTGATTGACTAGGCCTCGCCTTTTCAACTCTTTAATAGCCTCTAGCTCCGTAGGAGCCAACAGCGTTAATGAACGGGAAGCTATCAACTCTCCGATGCTGAAGGTTACATTATACTGTGTCATCTTTGTTATCGCTATTGAGTTCTACATCTTCGCTCTTGAGAATACCATCACGACGCAATAGTGCATCTATAGTGGGTTCTTGACCACGAAAGGCTACGTAAAGCTCCATCGGATCTCTACGGTCCCCCTGCGAAAGAATATTATCTCGGAACGATTGGGCTGTAGAGCGGTCGAAGATTCCACGCTCTTTGAAGACCGAGAAGGCATCTGCATCCAAGACCTCAGCCCACTTGTAACCATAATAACCAGCAGAATAGCCTCCCGAGAAAATATGTCCAAAAGACGTACTCATGATAGCTTGCTCTGGAGCCTCAGGCAGTAGCATAGCCTTGTGCCAAGCCTTAGCTTCGTAGTCTTTGACAGAACTATCTAGCTTGATAGGCTCAGTGATAGCATGCCAAGCCATATCTAGATAACCAAAGCTGAGCTGACGCAGACAGGAGTAGCCAACAAGGAAATGTTTAGCCCTCTTGGAGCGCTCTAGCAATTCGGTAGGAATAGGCTCACCTGTCTCATAATGCTTAGCAAAGCTTGTAAGCCAAGGGCGTTGCCCCAACCAATTCTCCATAATCTGGCTGGGTAGCTCTACAAAGTCCCTGGCCACACCTGTGCCACTAAGCGAGGCAAAGCGAACCTTACTCAACAGCCCATGCAAGGCATGCCCGAATTCATGCAGAAAGGTATGTACTTCACCCGCCGTAAGTAACGCTGGTTTCTCTTTGGTCGGGGGCGTAAAGTTCATGACCAATACGATATGTGGGCGATGATCTTCGCCCGTAGGCAGATGGTACTGCTCCTGCAGGTTATTCATCCAGGCACCACTACGCTTGCCTGGGCGCGGGAAGAAATCTGTATACAACAGTCCTAAATAAGCTCCATCCGCATCACGCACTTCGAAAACTTTGACATCCTGATGGTAAACCGGGATATTATTGCACTCGGCGAAAGTAATACCATAGAGAGTCGTAGCTAAGCCAAAAACAGCCTCAATAACGTTGCTCAGCTCGAAGTAAGGACGAAACATATCATCCTCCAGTTCGAAGTTCTCTTGCTTATACTGCTCTGCCCAATAGCTCCAATCCCAGGCTTGCATATCTCCTGTGTAGCCCTTAGTTCGTGCATAAGCAAGTATATCCTGCACCTCCTGCTCCCCCTTGGGGCGATAGGCCACCAAAAGCTCATCCAAGAGCTTGTACACCGCTTCGGGTGTCTTGGCCATGCGTTTGTGCAAGGCGTAATGAGCAAAACTAGGGAAGCCTAGTATTTTGGCCTCTTCCAAGCGACCATTTACGATACGCTTTATAAGCTCCTGGTTGTCATACTCGTCCCCTTTGGCCCCTATACCTAGCTTAGCCATATACATCTCTTGGCGTAGATGGCTATGACGGCAGTGCTGCATAAAGGGAACATAGCTAGGAGCTGTAAGATCAAATACCCAACCAGCCTCGTAACCCTCACGCTGAGCCTGCTCGCTAGACAAGGTCAAAAGACTCTCTGGTAATCCCTCCACCTCCTCAGCTGCCTGTAGATGCAAACGATAGCGCTTCTGATCCTTCAAATTATTCTGACCATAAAGAAGAGTTGCTTGACTTAGCTCTTGGCTCAGCTCCTCTAGGCGTTTCTTCTGTTCATCAGGCAGGTTGGCACCATTCTCGGCAAAGCCTTCGTAGCAATTAGTGAGCAGACGTAGCTCTTCTGCGTCTAGCCCTAGCTCTTCGCGCCTATCATAAACGGACTTGATACGTTCAAAAAGCGGTTTGGAGAATAATATATAGGTAGAGAGCTCCGTCAGCTGCGGCACAAGCTCTTCCGAAATCGCCATTAGCTCATCGTTGCTCTCGGCATGCAATAGGTTGTAGAATATACCACAGACCTGCTCCATTTTACTGCCAGCATACTCTAGAGCTAG
>JAXFXP010000176.1:0-28788 GCA_034091595.1 Porphyromonas sp. | reverse complement strand
TTTATTTTTTTTGTTTTTGTCCCAAATGCAAAAGAGGGGTGCGCCCCCTTTGGGGGCGCCCCCGCTTCTTCGTTGGCAAAGGACCTGCTGGGGCTTCGATGGGATGCCTCCGCATGCCTCGGATGTTTTGTACTAGCTCGCATTATCGGCTAGAGGTGTAGCCCTTACTAGTCTCGGGCTTACTATACTATGCGGGTCGCTATTGGTCGAGCATACTCTAGTAAGCTTTAGCTCTAGTACCTATTTATCTCGGCTTGGAATACCTCGCTGTGTACCCTGTATAGGCGTGCGTCCATTTACACGAGGAGTTAACTACCGCTAACTAGGGTCTAGCGGACTCTATGGCGCTGCTGTCGCTTGCCTGTGGGCTGATGCTGTCTGAGGGGAGACTATCCGTCCGTAGTCTAAGCCCTCGTCGGGGATTGCGGAAGAGGTCTTTTAGGCTATCGAAGCGCTGGCGGTAGAGTACACCTAAGCCCTGAGTCAGAAGGCTCTGTCGGAGGTATTGGTACATATTGTTGTAGCGGTTGTAGCCTTTGAGACGGAAGGAGCCTGGTTTATTCAATCGGTACTCAAACTCAAACTCTCCGAGATACTGGTTATTGAGATAGGGATTATCGTGGTAACCAATATTACCGTTGATTGTTAGGCGATTATCGAGCCAGGTACCAGAGAAGTTAAGTTCGATATCTGTGTCCTCGAAAGCCGTCGTCTTGGTCTTGATACTTGTCCCGAGCTTGATGTTCTCACTGAGCCCACCGAGGATAGAGGAGAGCTGCTCGCTAATGGCGCTACTAGCTACAGCCGTCCAGTTGTTGGTGGTGCTCGTTGTGCGGGTGCTAGTATCACTAGTGTAGAACTTACCGAGAGCTATCAGATAGAGCATCTGTCTGGTGATAGCATCCTCGGTATGGAGTAGGGCACGTACACGTCGCTCTACCTCGGAGTCGGCCCCAGGGAGCTCTAGACCGAAACGTATCTCGGGCCTTGTTACTTCACCGCTGAGGCGCAGTAGGCAATGTACAGGGATATTGGTGCGTGCCGTAAGTTGGGACAGATTTTCGTCGAGGTCTGCGATATTGGCCGTTAGGGCATAGACCGCATTGAGGTTGTTTAGTCTTGCCTGCATAGGGTTTCCTCGGAAGGCGAGGCTACCCCCCTCACGTACCGTGAAGCGCTTCATTGCGAGCTGCTGTAGGTTGAACATATATTCCCCCTCGCGCACTGATAGCGTTCCATATACCTCGGGATTACCACTACTAGGGGCATTGATGTCTAGCACACCCTCACCACGTCCGCGCAGGATACTATTGTTATCCTCCCCGAGGCGCATAGCCAGACGTGCGTCTGGGGTGATGTTGAGCTTTAGCTTGAGGTCTATGATACTCGATAGGCTAGGTGTACTCTCGATGATGCTATCGACACTATGCGTTAGACTGTCGGGCTTAAGACGTACGAAGCGCATTAAGCCCTCATCTCGTCCTGCCGAGATGGTATTGAAGTCGAGCATGACATCCGTCCCCGTCTCGCTGGTAAGGTCTACCTGAACGAGGAGCTTAGTATCGCTACCCGTCATAGAGGCACGTCCGCTGGCATAGGCCTTGCCATATGCAGGCATAATTTTGGGGCTAGTAGTCTGCAATACTTTTAGCCTGTGGAGCTGGTCTCCATGCAGCTGTATGTCGAAGTCATCGAAGTACCTGTGCCCTACGTAGCCATGTAGTAGACCCGAGTTCCCCTCATCATCGTAGAGCCGTACGCCCTCTAGGTCTATACGAGTATCACTGAGTTGCAGGCGATGCTCAAACTTGTACTCAGTCCCTAAGGCGAGTACCCCTACGAGGCCCCGCTTGATATCAGTGTTGCCAGAGACTGTTACCCCCTGCTCGAATATTCCGTGCAGACGTGCTTGCCCTGTGCCGTAACCCTCAAGACGAGAGAATATGCCATCCATAAAGCTTCCGACGAAGCGTAGGTCTAGGTCCTGAGCATCAAACTGTAGGTCTAGACCAGCCCCATTGGCAGGTTTTATCCAGCCGAGGACCTTGCTCTGTCCACCGTGGCCTTGCCGGACATCCCCACCGAGATTGATATAGAGGTCTTGGGTATTGAAGTTAAGGTCCAGGTCTATAGCTCCTACATCTTGCTTATTGACAAAGAAGTGAGGGCTGCGTACTGCAGCTGTAGCATAGAGTTGTTCATCTCGTAGCTGGGCATTGATAGTACCACTAAGATCAGTATCAAGGAGGTCGAAGTAAACGCCTGCAGCCTCTAGGATGTAGCGCAGGTTGATATTCTCTAGTTGTACGTTTAGCCCATTGTGGTTAGACCAGTTGCCGATGCCTCCCTCTATGGCGAGGCGTCGCCCCTCAGTAGAGAGCTGCAGGCCCTCTACCTGCAGTAGCCCTCCAGCGTAAAGGATTGTCGCTGGGGCAATATCCCAGAAGGCGGTGTGTATCCGGACTTTACTCTGCTCTACAGCTACTCGGGCTCTAAGGTCCCTAAGGCTACGTAGCATTTTGGATTCGTTGGTCGAGAGTTGGCTAGATATGTTGATGACACCATGCTCGCTGCCCTCTGCGCTACGCCCCAGGTTGGCTGAGAAGTGTAGATCGTTGCCTTTGGCAGCAAGATTCATTTGAGTACCTATCAGCTGTGTTCCCCCGTAGAGGTAGGCATTACCCCTAGCACTCAGTTGATGCTCTTGCATACGGAGCATAAAGTGCTCTATGCGATGCTGCCCAATCCTAGCCTCTGGACTATTTAGTACTAGGGCTAGGCTATCTCTGCTAGCATCGAGAGATGCTGAGAGCGAAACCTTATCTCTAAGGTGTAGAGGCAGGCCCACTAGGTCTCGTATAGCCTGGGGTATGCTGTCGAGCTCTGCTGATAGCTCTGCTCGTGTATTGGCCTTCGCACGTTTGGGGGCTAGCGAGGATAGTACTGGTATCTGAGCGAATAAGGTAGAGCGAGCATCTGCGACAAAGTACTTGGGCGTGAAGTCTCCCCATAGTAAAACCTTTGCCCAAGGGCTAATCAGGTGTAATGTGCTGCGGCCATCGGCTCTATCAAGGCTAAGCTCAGTGTTGTCGAGCTTTAGCTCTTTGTCTCCGACTTTGAGTGCTAGCAGACGGAAGTTCGCTGAGCCAGCGAGCTCGTCAAGGTCAAGGCTATTGAGTCTAAGATCTCCATCTATGCTTAGCTGGTCGACACCTTTGACCCATCTACCGAGAGCTATCTGATGAGCTTGGATAGAAGCCTGTAGGTCGTGTAGCTCTTGTCCTCTGAGCCGGAAGCTACCATTTACACTGAGGGGAAAGTTATTGTCCCTACTAGCGAGTTGTAAGGCGTAGGGCTTATCTGCCCCACCGCTTACTCGGGCATCAATATCCCTATACTGATGTCCTTGCCAATCGAGCTGTGCTAGCTGTAGGTGGGCGATACCACTGGGCACCTCAGCTCCCTCTGGAAGCTGTATATCGGCGTTTAGCTCTCCTCGAACGTTTCCGAAGTCAGGACCCAATAGTGGTGTTAGTCTGAAGCCTGAGGTTTGTGCATTGAGTGCAATGAGCTGCTGCCCCGCTATTGTCTGCTGTCCCCCAGATAGCTGGATGCGTCCTAGCGCACTGTTGAGTACGCCACCGAGCGTTAGCTCTCGAGAGCGTTGCCAGTTGGCGTGTCCTATGTAGGACATCTGCCCGAGAGCTGTGAGTCTATCGAGTAGATCTTTATTGCTTTCTAGATTGGGGATATATCGGGGGAGCTCCTTGGCTATAGTCGCATCGAGGAGGAGGCGTGCGATGTCTAGGTCGAAGGCATCGCATAGACCACTACTGTCGAGGCTAAGACTCGTAGAGGCTTGCATATAGAGTTTGTCCGCAAAGCTAGCCTCTAGCCCCTGTATACTGAGTGCATCACCTAGGCGTTGTACCTCGGTGCTAAGGCGTAGGGTATCACCCTCTACCTCTCGCAGAGGAGAGTAGAGAGAGCTCAGGTCTTGGAGGGATAAGCTAAGGCCTCTTAGCCGTATACGCTCTATGAGTCCGAGGTTACGGCGTGATAGGTCAAGCTTTAGCTCGGGGATATCAGCGTAGCTATTGGGCAAATACAGCTCAATATCTGAGAGGCTAAGGGCTTGTTTGCGTAAGCTAAGCTGTGCTGTTACATCCTGGACACTAAAGCCCGAGGTGGTACTAAACTTCAGCTCGTCTAATGTAGCATTTATGCTGTCGGGGGCGATCAGCAGCTGGCTCATTCTTAGGTCGAGATTGCTGATGCGCTCTCTATCTTGTCCGCTAGACAGTAGGCGTAGCGAAGCATTACGTATCAGGATGTTGTGTAGGTCTAGTACTAGCTTGCTAGGCTCTTTGCTATCGCTAGATAAGGCATCGATGATGGGTTGTATATTGCTACGCCCACTGATACTGTCGATGTCTATCAAGAGTCCTAAGTCAAAGAAACGCAGAGCATTGATACGTACTCGATCGCTCGTCAGTACTCGCTCTAGCTCTATGCCTGCTGTCAGCTGACTTGCGCTGAGGGCTGGGCGTCCTAGACTATCTAGGACGAGGACTCGCTCTAGGCTGAGGTCGCGCCAACCATCGAGGTCTACACGCTCAATAGAGACGGGTGTGCCTAGGAGTTTACCTAGCTCGTTACTAGCCTGAGTGCCAATCCATCTCTGTACGCTTGGTAACATCAGTAGCCACGAGGGCAAAAAATACAGAAAGCCCAAAATAGCGAGTGTTATCCCCGCTATTTTGAGCCTACGTACTATTTTATTACTGAGTTGCCAGACGGCCATTAGCTTGATTACTTGGGTAGTTCCTCAAAGTCTACGTAGTCTTCGCTACGAGGAGTGTCGAATTTTTTTACCTCGATATCTCCCATGTCGAGCTTCCCCGAGGTATGTGAATGACTATCATCCCCAGCCGACTGGTAACCGTGCTCCCCACCGCTGCCTTGCTGTCCTGCTCCTCTGTGGCTCCTCTGGGCGCGCATTTGCTCTTCCATCTGTTGTTGCATACGGCGTTGTATGCGCTGTAGGAACCAAGAGAGAACCCAAGCACGTACGCTGGATGAGAAGAAAAAGAGGAGTATCGCTCCGAGGAGCAATAGCAAGATGAGGTCAAACATAACTATTCCTAAAACTTGTTTCTATATATATCAATCTAACTCTGCGAGTATCCGATTAATTGCGTCGGATATTATACAGTAGCGAGAGCAATATATATGCCACAATAGCAATAGCACAGCCAAAAATACCGAAGTAACAGATAGCTCCTGCCGAGATGACCACTAGTGTTGCCTGAGGGAGTACAGGTTGTCCTTTTTTTAGTTTGAAGGAGAACATCGGTAGATCACTCACCATCAGGAAGCAAAGGAGGAGTACTAGAGCATATACTACGATTAGCATAGTCTGTTGTCCTAGCAAAAGCTGTATCTGTGGGATTACGGCCTGTAGACCAATCCAAAATAGGGCATTACTCGGAACAGGCGTTCCGAGGAAGCTGGTACTCTGGCGAGTGTCGTTATTAAACTTCGCAAGGCGTAGGGCCGCAAAAGCCGCAATTAGTAGTGGGAATAGACCTAGCTCGAAGCCTACGCCAGCCTGCCACAGGCTGTAGACCATAACGAGTGCAGGGGCTAAGCCGAAGCTGATAACATCGGCGAGGCTGTCGAGATCCTTCCCTATGGGAGAGCTCACCCCTAGCGCCCGAGCTACGAGTCCATCGAAAAAATCGAATACGGCCGCTAAAATAATGAGGTACACAGCCATCTCTATCTTACCCTCGTGTAGTGTGTAGACGATAGCTAATGCTCCTGAGAGGAGGTTGAGTAGGGTGATGGTGTTGGGGATATGCTTTTTGATCATAGCACGCTTGGCGTCTAAGAGATTTAGTCCTTCTTGGGGAGCTCGGCAATAAGAGTAATGTTACCCTCTACCTTTTGCCCTAGCTGTACATGTACCTTTGTCCCTAGGGGCATATAGAGGTCCACACGAGACCCAAACTTGATAAAGCCCATATTCTCGTTGATGCGACAGGCATCACCTTCTTTAGAATAGGTTACGATACGACGTGCCACGGCTCCGGCTATCTGGCGGACGAGGACGCGGTGCCCATCCTCTGTACGTATGACGACAGCGGAGCGCTCGTTGTCCGTACTAGCTTTGGGTAGGTGTGCAGCCATAAAGCGTCCTTCACTATGGGAGGAGTGCTCTACAGTCCCATTCACAGGTATCCAGTTAACGTGTTTGTCAAAGACATTCATAAACACTGACACCTGTAGGCACCGCTCACCGAGTATCTGGGTTTCGTCTACCTCTTCGATGACGACCACTTTGCCATCAGCGGGGCAAACGACTACGTCATTGCGCTCAGCTAATGGGTGTTTTAGCGGGATATAGCGAAAAAAGTTAAGCACCAAGGCGTACAGCACTAGCGATAGGGCGATGGCAGTATATAGAGCCGTGCCTAGGTCAGCTAGGGCAAAGATGCCTAGATTTAGTATTACGAGACCAATAGCTATGCTAATGAGCGTGCCTGTTCCTTCTTTGTGTAGAGTCATTGTCAATATATAGCGATTTTATTATTTCGTTTTAGGGTGAGGTGTTTAGCCGTCTAGTTATCTACGACTAGACCACCTACAAGGTCTAAATAATAGCCACAAAGATACTAATTTATCTAGGGGCTAGCAAGGATACAAGGGCCCAAGTATAGAACCTCCGTAGTATGTAGCCCTGCCTATCCTACTAGAAGTCTACCTCCGCAAGCATAATTTGTGAGTATTCCCAGAAGCTGATGGAATCGGTAATCACTAGTGTCAGATAACCTTTGGCATCGGGACGCATCTGATAACTCTTGCGTGGGTGCGTACTGAGTAGGCGTGCTGTCTTGCTCTGCATGTTAACCTCTCGGAGCTCTCTGCGATCTGCCTTTGTGAGGTAGTCAAGCTCAGCATAGTCTACGTTTACTCGCTCCTCTTTGTTGAGTAAGCGCATAGCTTTCAAGTCCCCTTTTGTCCCTAGGGCGTAGTATACGGTATTTAGCGAGTCCTCTTTAGCTCGGAGCCTGTCGGCCTGCTCGAGGTTGAAGTTTTTCATACGCTCAGTCTCTTTCCGAAGGCGCTCGATAGAGTTGTCGAGCGAGCGGATATTCTCCACTTTTCGCATAGTCTCGGTCGCAATCGTTTCCACACGTACTTGCTGTTTGTTGAGCTGTTCGCGTAGTAGGGCAATGGTCCCCTGCATACGCATAGAGGCCACGCCATTGTTTTCGATACGTTTTATAAGGAGCTCGATAGAGCTATTGCTCTCGGCTAGGCGGTCCGACAGTAAGTTGATATTGCGTCTGATACGTTCCTGTTCGCCCATTGGTAACTCACCACGAAGCGTATTGACATTGATCATGCTCTCCACATTGCTAAGCTCCTGGAAGCTAGATATGACGCTGGCGACCAATGAGTCCGTTTCATAGGCTTGGTCCTGGTAGGCTATGTTCAGCATCATCACAGAGTCATATTCGGCTCTTAGATGTGTATAATCTCCCTTGCTGACGCAGCTATTTAGTAGGGCTATCAGTCCTACTATGCAGGAAAGTTGCTTTAATATGGTAGACTTCATTTTAATGTTCGTTCTAAACTTTGCAAAGGTACTTAAATTCCTTTACTTATAGTATGAGGAGTAAAGCTAAAATGAGTCCAAGGCTAAGCAGGGGTAGTATTACATCCCAAAGGCAGAGCTGATACTGACGTAGGGGGAAGAAGATGTGCTTATTGAGTTTTTGTCCTCTAGGATTGGGATAGGGGCTGTCGTAGTGGGGGCTGGTGTAGCTAAGCTCGTCTAGAGCGCTAGTATGGCCAGCTGTAGTATTGTTTGCCTCTTGCTGATGTTGCTGCCAGGATAAGCGATTAGCATTAACCTCAAACCAGCGGAACTCGTGTGGAACGCCGCTGCAGCATAGTCGTGCTGCGCTGAGCAGGCTAGGGATGGCAATGCATGGTACAAAGAGGATACCCCAGCGTAGCCCCTGTAAGTAATGCCCATATTCGTGTACATAGAGATGATCCTGTGGGTTTGCTCGGAAGCCTTCGGGGCCGAAGATATAGCCCCCTATAGAGAAAGCTCCCTGCCGGGTACAACCAGACAAGACCACGACAGCAGTGCGCCTCGAAGTGCCTGAGGATAGGCCGAGCGCATTGTAGCTATGGGCCAGCAGATAGCCGAGTAGGGTATTGGGTAGCCCCCAACTTAGTTTGAGACCAAGCTCCCACCAGCTACCTTGCCACAGTCCTTGGTCTATAAGGACTGCACGTTGGGCTCGCACTCGGACTTGGCGAGACCATGCTCTGCCGAAGGGGAGCAGCAGCCAGGATATTATCCACAGGATAGGGCTCATATATCACTGATGTTTATCTAGAGCTTAGTTAATTGCGTCTTAGATGCAGCTTTGCTTGCTGATACTGACGCAAAGATAAGAATATGTACCTATTGGGAGCTTGCACACGAGCACTGTTATTTCCCAAAGTCTTGCCAAGTACCAGCTGCACTTGCTATTTGTGAGGCCGTGAGAGCGTTCTCCTTAGCGGTGCGTAGACAATGTTCCAGGGAAGGCATTTGACGGTGGAATCTGCAAGACTATATCGGATGATGTCGGATAGCGATAATTGTAGTAGCTTTGCGGTGATATAATGTAGAACTGTATCTATATACAAATGTAAGCGCATGAACCACCTAGTATCTATCCACCAGCTCAGTGCCGAGGATATTGTCCGTATCTTGGATCGGGCAGAGCTGTTTGAAAAGAACCCCAATCGCAAACTTTTGGATGGCAAGGTCGTAGCGACCCTTTTCTTCGAGCCTAGCACACGTACGCGTCTAAGCTTCGAGACGGCTGTCGTACGCCTTGGCGGGCGTGTGATAGGTTTCTCTGATGCTGCCACTAGTAGTAGCAGTAAAGGTGAAACCCTCAAAGACACCATCAGCATGGTTGGCAATTATGCCGACCTTATCGTGATGCGTCATTATCTAGAGGGGGCTGCTCTCTATGCTTCTGAGCTGGGGCGTGTGCCGATTGTCAATGCTGGCGATGGGGCTAATCAACACCCTTCGCAGACTTTGCTCGATCTCTACTCAATTCGCAAAACGCAGGGGACGCTCTACGACCGTACTGTTGTTATGGTTGGTGATCTTAAGTACGGGCGTACGGTGCATTCGCTGATAGAAGGTCTGAGCCACTTCAGGCCTCGTTTTATTTTTGTAGCGCCAGAAGAGTTGCGCCTTCCCGAGGAATACAAGCAGTTTTGTCAAGAGCGAGGCATCCCCTACGAAGAGACAAGCAACTTTGATGATGAGGTACTCAGACAGGCTGATATATTATATATGACGCGCGTGCAGCGTGAGCGCTTCGTAGACCTAGAGGAGTATGAGCGCGTTAAGCTTGTGTATGTCCTTCGTCGTGATATGCTCGAGGGAACCAAAGAAAATCTGCGTGTCTTGCATCCGCTGCCTAGGGTGGGCGAGATAGACCAAGACGTAGACGATAGCCCAAAGGCTTACTACGTGCAGCAAGCTCAGAATGGGCTATATACTCGCCAGAGTATTCTCTGTGAAGTATTGGATATAGAGGTGAAATAAGATAAACAACAGTAGCAATGAGCAAAGATAAATTACTAGTAGAAGCTATCTGCAATGGCACGGTCCTTGACCATATCCCTAGCGATAAACTTTTCGCTATCGTCGCTATGCTAGAGCTAGATAAGGCAGAGACTCCTATCACTATAGGGAATAACCTAGATAGCCGTCGGGTAGGGCGCAAGGGTGTTATCAAGATAACGGACCGTTTTTTTAGCGATGAGGAGATAAGCCGTATTGCTATTGTTGCACCGAGTATTCGTCTAAATATTATCCGTGACTATGAGGTCGTAGAGAAGAAGATAGTGCCACTACCCGAGACTGTTGTGGGTTTAGTGCGCTGTAGCAACCTTAAGTGCATTACCAATGCTGAGCCTATGCCTACGCGCTTTGTCGTAGGCCAGCACGAGGAGGAGGTATGTCTCACCTGTCACTATTGTGGTCGTAGCGTGCGAGGGGAAAACTGCGAGTTGCTATGAGCCGTGTAAACTGGAAGCCTGGTACGCTTGTTTATCCACTGCCAGCAGTTCTAGTTAGCTGTGGTAGGGTTGGAGGCGAGATGAATATGTTTACGGCCAGTTGGTGCGGTACAATCTGTACAAATCCTCCTATGGTGTATGTCAGCATTCGTCCCGAGCGGCATTCGTATAGCCTCATCAAGGAACAGGGAGAGTTTGGCCTCAATCTGACAACCTGCGAGATGGCGCGCGAAACAGATTGGTGTGGAGTAACCTCAGGCCGACGCTACGATAAGTTTGCAGAAACAAACCTCACTTACGAAAAAGGATATGCTACAGAGGTCCCACTACTAGTGGATAGCCCCATAAGCCTTGAGTGCAAGTTGCGTGAGATTGTACCCCTCGGGAGCCATGATATGTTTATTGCCGATGTCGTGAATGTCCGGGCTAACGAACGCTTTATAGACCCTGAGACAGGAGGTTTCGACATGGAGCGTGCAGGGCTATTGGCCTACGCTCATGGAGAATATTTCGCCCTCGGCGAGTTCATCGGACACTTCGGATGGTCGGTACGCAAAGATCAGAATAAGGGGCGTCGTAGGGCGCACCAGAGCAAGGAATAATAACTAAGTAATAAAGATATGAATAGTACAAGTAATAGTATGGGACGCTATGTAAAGATAGGTCTCGGTGTGGTCGTTGCTGTTTTTCTCGTTAAGGGCTGTAGTAGCTACAACAGCCTTGTTAGCTTGGATGAGCAGGTGCAGAATAGCTGGGGGCAGGTAGAGAATCAGTATCAGCGCCGAGCCGATCTAATCCCCAATCTCGTGGCTACTGTTAAGGGTTACGCGCAGCACGAGGAGGAGACCTTTACTAAGGTAACGGAGGCGCGTGCCAAGGCTACGAGTACCACGATAGATGCTAGTAAGCTAGATGAGCAGGGGTTACAACGGTTTCAGGCCAATCAGGATGCTCTTAGCTCTGCACTCAGCCGTTTGATGGTCGTGAGCGAGCGCTATCCTGAACTCAAGGCTAGTGAGCAGTTCCAGAACCTACAGGCGCAGCTAGAGGGAACCGAGAATCGTATCACTACGGCACGTATGGACTTTAATAATACGGCTAAGCAATATAATACAGAGGTACGTAGCTTCCCGATGAATATGCTGGCGGGGATGTTTGGCTTCTCGCCACGTCCGTATTTCAAAGCCAAGGAGGGTAGCGATAGCGCACCTCAAGTGGATTTTGGCAAATAGACAAGGTCGATCTTGTACAATCTAGTTGGAGACAAAGGTTAGCTTGAGAACGAACCGATTAGCACAGCACTGCAGGTGGATAGTTGCCCTAGCGTTACTATTGATACCACTGCAGCGTGACCTATGGGGGCAGACTCAGGGGCGTGGTAGTTACGCCCCTGGGGATGTCCCCAACGTGCAACTACAGGACAGTATGCGCTTCGTTAGCGACCCCGAGGACTATATCCCTAGTGTCGAAGAAGACGCAATCAATGAGCAGCTTGCTCGTCTGCGACAGCAGTACCATGTACAGTGTGCTGTAGTGGTCTTGCCTAGCACAGAGGAAGACATAGAGAGCTTCTCTACGGAGCTATTCCGTCTCTGGGGGCTAGGGGATAGGCAGGCCAATGACGGCTTGCTCTTCGTCTTAGCTATCGAGGATCGACGTAGTCGTTTCGAGGTAGGTTACGGCCTAGAGGGCTATCTGACAGATGCAGAGACGAGTAGCATCTGGCGTAAGGATATGCGTACATTGGTGGGGAAGAGCCATTATGGAGAGGCCATCCTACGAGGAATGCTGAGTGTCGAACAGAGCTTAGAGAGACAAGCATATGAGCCTGGCAAATCTGCGTCGGCTACTGAGGAGGGTATTGATTGGAGCTTTGTGCTGTATGCCTACCTCGGTTTTTCGGCCTTGGCTTTTTGCTTCGTCTTCTTTAATCTGAAGACGGAGTCTCGGATGCGCATTGCAGACTCTGTAGAGGCCCGTCGACGCTATGTGCGCCTTAGCGGGGACTATCATAAGGGACTGCGCTTCCTACTGGTACTCTGTTTGCCTTTGGGATTGCTCTTCTGGACATTGCGTCGCTACTTGCTCGGGCATATCGAGCATTTGGCAGGCTATTGTCCGCATTGCGCAGCCTATGGACTGATGCAGCAGACCCCAAGCAGGCTAACGCCTCTACAGCAGCTCGAGGAGAGGATAGGCGTATTTAAGTACATAACCTATACCTGTAGTCGATGTCAGCGTGGCGAGCAGGTGCGCTCCCCGAGAGGAGGCTTACTGACCAGCTATCGCTATTGTCCTAGCTGTGGTGGGCAGACCAGCTATCTGGTACAGTCTAAGCAGTATCGCTCTCCAAAGGACCGCCTCCTTTACAAGCGCAATACATATAGATGTCTTCACTGCCATCACGAGTTTACAGATGACGAGCTAGATAAGACAGGTAATGATGAGGAGCGCTTGACCTCTGCTGGTGCTGGTATGATCATTGGCTCTATGCTTGGTGGTAGAGGAGGCTACTCTAGTGGAGGCTGGAGTGGTGGCAGCTGGGGCGGTGGTAGCTCCGGTGGCGGTGGCTTTACCGGCAGCTGGTAATGGATAGACGTCTAGATAGCCACAGAGCAAGCTACTTGGATAAGTGGTGCAGAATGTCTATCTTTGGAGATAGATATACAAATAGTAAGCACGTAATAACATAAACAAACAAGCGACACTATGGCAAGTAAACGTAAACTGAAACGCGAAGTCGTTAACCTCGTGAGTGAGCTCTATGATGAGGCTTTCCTGCTGTATGCTCTCTCTACAGGAGAAGCACAGACAAAGCTCGATGAGCTTATGGATGATATTCTCGTCTTTGCTGATGATACGATACGTCGTGTACAACATCCAGATGGGAAGGATGATCCTAAACTGGTGAAGGCCTACTATCGTAAGCTGCGCGAAGATATCGCTCGTGGCGAAGAGGCCTTCAACGAGCGCTTGACCTCCTTTATTGAGCAAGCGTAGACCGCTTAGTTTAGAGCGAAAATAATGAGGCGAACGAGTAACAACCCTATCCTAACGTATGGCTTGGGGGTGTGCTCCTGGTTACTACTCCTGGGCTTGGATGTACTCTCAGCCCAGGGGCTTTTTGCTCCTATATATACGCATTATGGTCTGCGTGCTCCCCATTATCATGCCCTTATTGATGGAGCTTTATTAGCCTTAATAGGGGCATCGTTGTATTATATCGTATGCTACCACCTCTCTGAGGCGTATATGCTGGTGAGTAAGTATGCACTAGCTATATCGATACCTATTTTCTTGGGGGCTGTTGTTGCTCTAGGGTGTACATTGTCTTACGAGGTCTGGGGCTATGTATTTCTGTTACTCGCCTCTATATTCACTCTGTACGGGACCTACCAGCGTGAGTATGCTCCGCATGCTTACCTACGCCTAGGCTTATTTTTTGCGCTTATGTGCTATATAGATGTTTCCACGCTACTGCTCCTACCACTATGGCTCTACTGGAGCTATGTAATGATGAGCATAAGCCTGCGCAATATCCTAGCGTTTGCTCTTGGCGTCATAGCACCTGCCGTAATCTATAGCCTCTGTCTGCTTTACTCTTCTTCACTAGCAGGTACACTAGTGGCTATAGAGGCCTATGTAGCACCACTCCTTAATCCTCGCTTGCTGAGTCAGGACTGGAGCTTCAGCTGGGGGCTAGTGCCTTTGATGCTCCTCTCCCTAATAGCGAGTATGAGCTATAGCTCGGGACGGCACCAAGAGAGTATTCGGCAGAGAGCTCAGGGTAGTGTATTGGTAGCATCATGTCTCTATGGCCTAGTGTATATACCCCTCTATGGGTATGCTATGGTCGTACTATTACCACTAATGGCGAGCTCTATCTTAGGAGCCAGAGGGATAGACCTATTGGGGCTGAAGCCTCGTCGTATAGTTTTGGCATTACTTTTCCTGTTGCTATCTCTATTGACGCTTATGCTCTGATGACTTACAACGTAATTAACTTCATTACTAATCTATAATCTCACCAAACTGTTATGATGTCGGATATCGAAATCGCACGTAGTATTAAGCTCGTACCAATCGTTCAGATTGCAGAGAAGCTCGGGATAACGCCAGAGGCTCTAGAGCCTTACGGTCATCACATCGCTAAGCTCCCACTAGAGACAGGGGCAGAGCGTAGCGAGGGCAAGCTCATCCTAGTAACGGCCATCACTCCTACCAAGAGTGGGCTCGGTAAAACTACAGTCTCTATCGGACTAGCTCTGGGTATGCAGCGTCTGGGTAAGAACGCTGTAGTGGCCCTACGTGAGCCCTCTCTAGGTCCTTGCTTCGGCATGAAGGGCGGGGCCGCTGGTGGAGGCTATGCTCAGGTGCTACCTATGGATAAGATTAACCTGCACTTCACGGGCGACTTCCATGCTATCACCTCTGCCCACAATATGATAACAGCGCTCCTCGATAACTATATCTATCAAACGAGAGCTGAGGAAGGCGGCCTCAAGGAAGTGCTCTGGAAGCGCGTGCTTGATGTCAATGACCGTAGCCTGCGTCATGTCGTTACGGGGCTCGGAGGTACGGCTAATGGCTTACCTAGCGAGAGCGGTTTTGACATTACGCCTGCTAGCGAAATCATGGCTATCCTTTGCTTGAGTCGTGATGAGGCAGACCTGCGTCGTCGCATAGAGAATATCTTGTTAGGCTATACACATAGTGGACAGCCCTTTACGGTTAAGGACCTAGGGGTGGCTGGAGCTATTACGGTATTGCTACGCGATGCTATCAAGCCTAACCTAGTGCAGACGACCGAGCATACACCAGCCTTTATTCACGGTGGTCCGTTCGCCAATATAGCTCATGGCTGCAACTCTATAGTTGCTACCAAGATGGCCCTCCGACATGGCGAGTATGCGATTACTGAGGCTGGTTTCGGAGCTGACTTGGGTGCAGAAAAATTCCTCAACATCAAGTGTAGAGCCGCAGGCTTGTCGCCAGCACTGACTGTCTTGGTAGCTACCATTGGGGGGCTCAAGATGCATGGTGGTGTCAACGAGAAGGAGCTTAAAGCAGAGAACCTAGAGGGTGTAAAGCAGGGCTTGGCTAATCTTGATAGACACATCGATAACCTAGAGGGCTTCGGGCAAACTGTCGTAGTATCTTTCAATCGCTTTGCTACTGATACAGATGCCGAGATAGAGCTAGTACGTGCGCACTGTACAGCTCGTGGTGTAGGCTTTGCAGTTAATAACGCCTTTGCTGAGGGGGGCTCTGGAGCCGAGGAGCTAGCTCGTCTAGTGATAGACACTATAGAGCATAAGCCTAGCGCAGCGCTACGCTTCACTTATCCCTCAGAGGCCAGCATTCAGGAGAAGGCAGAGGCCGTGGCCAAGACCATCTACGGAGCAGCGAGTATTAGTTTCTCAGCCAAAGCTAAGAAGCAGCTGGCACGTGTCGCTGAGTTTGGCTGGAGCCACTTCCCTATTTGCATAGCCAAGACACAGTATTCGTTCTCCCAAGACGAAAAGGCTTATGGTAGCGTCAAGGGGCACAGCATGGAGGTAGCCGATGTGGTTATTAACACCGGTGCTGAGATGATTGTACTCATCATGGGGAGTATCATGCGTATGCCTGGTCTACCCAAGAGCCCACAGGCTCTGCGCATCGATATCGTCGATGGCGAAATCGAGGGCTTGAGCTAAGGGATACGATAAAACTGATATACAATAATACGCTAGATGTCCCCTCGCTCGGCGAGTGGGCATCTAGCATTATCTTGATAGAATGAGAAAGATATTGAGCCTAGCTCTCATAGGTACGGCACTATTAGCCTGCAATCTAAGTGGGGGTAAGACGAATAAGCAACCTGACGTACAGGCCCCAGAGGCCAGTGTACAGATGAGCCCGGCACCCTTTGATGCAGACAGTGCCTACGCTTACATTCAGCGTCAGGTAGATTTCGGTGTACGCACGCCAGGTAGTCCTGGGCATCGAGCTTGTGGCGATTGGTTGGTCGCTACGCTCAAGGGCTGGGGCTATAGCGTTACAGAGCAGTCTTTCCCAGGTAAGGACTACTACGGCAAGGCGCTAGAGGGGCGCAACATCATCGCTAGCCTCAACCCCACATCTGCTAAGCGCATGCTCCTGATGGCACATTGGGATACCCGTGTCGTCGCTGATGCAGACCCCGATCCATCGCGTCAGAAGCAGCCCATAGAGGGTGCAGATGATGGTGGTAGTGGTGTAGGGGTCTTGCTAGAGCTTGCACGACAATGGAGTCTGTCGGCTCCTAATGTGGGGATCGATATTGTTCTCTTTGACCAGGAGGATGGTGGTAGCTCGGGCGATAATGATAGCTGGTGTTTGGGTTCGCAGTATTGGGCTGCTAAGCCTCATGTGCCTGACTATAGAGCCGAGGGGGGCATCCTACTCGATATGGTTGGAGCCAAAGATGCTAGATTCCATTGGGAAAGCTATTCACGTAGCCATGCTGCACCACTATTAATGGAGCTATGGGACCTTGCTAAAAGCTTGGGGCATATACAATACTTCCCACTCAGTGAGGGTGGTGGTATCACCGATGATCACATTCCCGTAATAGATAAGCTAGGTATACCATGCGTAGATATTGTCAACTTTAGCTACGACGACGGTCGCCAAGGCTTTGGTGAGCATTGGCATACGCATACGGATAATATGTCGATTATAGACAAGGCTACACTTCGCGCTGTAGGGCAAACTGTAGCGACCTATATAAGTAAACAACAATAAACTATGACAATAAACCAAATTCAAGACGAGATTATTGAGGACTTCTCAGCCCTAGATGATTGGATGGACCGCTATGGTCTCATTATAGAGATGGGCAATACCCTCCCAGAGATGGATGAGGCTAAAAAGACTCCACAGAATATTATAGAGGGCTGCCAGAGTCGCGTATGGATTACGGCCGAGCTCCGAGATGGGAAAGTGCATTTCGAGGGCGAGAGTGATGCCATTATCGTGCGAGGCATCGTCAGCCTACTACTCAAGGTCCTCAATGAGCAAACGCCACAAGACATTGTGGTCAGCGATCTGTACTTCATCAAGGAGATAGGGCTACAAGAACATCTATCACCTACGCGCTCCAATGGCTTAGTCTCTATGTTGCGCCAAATGAAGCTATTTGCAGCTACCTTCGCAGCTCAATAGCTTGGTCTTACTCTGTGTCGTAGATTATGGTGAAGAAAACTAAGCGCAAAGGTCCTAAGGGTACGACCAAAAGGCCTCGCAAGGCTAGTCGTCTACGTCAGGGTGGGCTTATTGCTTTGGCTTTATTGCTTGTGGTGGTGGGCTTCCTCACCTATAAGCGTTGGCATGCTTGGTTTGGTAATAGCCCAGAGCCTAGCTACTATACACTAGATAGTATAGACCGTATTACCCTCGTACCAGGCTTACGCTTCGACAGCGAACGCAGCATCACTTGGCGCTGTGGCGAGACTCCACGTAGTGCGTTTCTAGAGTATGGCCTAGCAGGACAGGATACTATTATAGAGGAGCGTCGTTGGCTCCCAGCACGGGCTGAAGTTGTGCAGACAAGGTCGGGCAAGAGCTGCTACTACCAAGCGAAACTCTATGGTCTACAGGCTGGTCGTACCTATCGCTATCGTCTGCATACGGGAGGGGAGCATAGCCCTCGCTACGACTTTGTGATACCTAATGATAGCCTGCGTAGCGAGTTTATCTATATAGGAGACGTTCAGGACCCATCTGGAGCGATGAGCGATAGCTTATTACCTGGGTTGCGCACACTAGTACCCCGCATCGACTTCCTTGCAGCTGGCGGAGATCAGATCGAAGGCCCCACGAGTGCATACTGGGATATTTGGTACAAAGCACTCGGGGACTGGAGCCCATCTCTAACTATTCTCGCAGCGACAGGTAACCACGAGTACCTTAAACGAGGATTTCTGCGTGATTTAGACCCTAGGTGGATGGCGAGCTACGCCTATCCCAAGAATGGCCCCGAAGGCTTCGAGGGTAGAAGTTACTATGTAGACTTCCCGCTTTTCCGCTATATCGTCATGGATAGCAATGGCATTAGGTCGCCTCTGGATGTTACAAGGCATCGCTCATGGCTCAGTCAGGTCCTACGCACCTCGCAGCAGCCATGGCAGATCGTGATGTTTCACCATGCTATCTATAATGTCCGTGAGGGGCGTATGCATCCAGTGATGCGCTATGCCTTCCGAGGTATCCTAGAGGAGGATGGGGCAGACCTGGTGCTACAGGGGCACGATCACGCTTACTCCCGTATTAGCACCCGTAACGAAGCTGGCGAGCCAACGGCACCTATGTATGTAGTGAGTAGCTTCTCCCCAAAGCTATACCGGAATGGCTTCGACGACATCCACGACCGATTGGGCTCTGGGCTACAGCTCTACCAGCATATCGTGGTTACATCCGATAGTTTGCATTACCGCAGCCATCAATACGATGGACGGCTGTACGACGATGTTGTCCTCCATCGCCCCCAAGGGCAAGCTTCTATTCGTATAGAGGATAGAGCAGGGGGAATCCCTGAAGAGTTCCGTTTCTCGTCTTTTGCCTCTGACGAGAAGGGGCAACGCAAAGCCACTAAGTATCGTCAGGCTGTGGCCGAGTACTTAGCTAAGAAGAAACAAAATAAGCAATAGAGAAGTATTGTGGATGCTCTATATCTACGCTACTGCCCTCCTACAGAGGGGCAGAGCATAAGGCTAAACTTACCACTGAGCAAAAGTATCGAGGCTCGGCGTATGATGCTCTCTAGTGTGTATCGGCACCTTTTGCTAAGTAATGCTGGTACGGTCCTAGAGCGAGAAACAGGAATCGATGCTGGACGAGAACAAGACGTAAGTAACTTACCCGAAGATTTAAGAGCTCTACAGGCTGCTCTACAGATGGCTACAAAGGGCGAGACCGAGATATGTGTGCAGGAATCGGGGACGGCTATGCGCTTTATGCTGGCCTACCTAGCGGCTACAGTACAGTGTCCCACACGTCTCGTGGGTACAGGGCGCCAGCATGAACGCCCTATTGCCCCCTTGGTAGATGCCTTGCGCCAGCTAGGTGCTAAGATAAGCTATCTAGAGCGAGAGGGTTATCCTCCGCTACTCATTGTACCTGCGGAGCTACAGGCTAAGCATATCACTCTAGATGCAAGGCAAAGCTCGCAATACCTAAGCGCGCTGCTGCTGATTGCCCCCCTATTGAGGGGTGATAGCTACGAGATTGCTCCGCTTGGAGGGGTAGTGGCCTCACTACCTTACGCCCATATGACTATCAAAGAGATGCGTGATGTGGGCTTCGTTTGGCAACAAATTGGAGATATTTTTAGTTATCAAGTAGCGTCCCTACCACGCATTAGCTGTGCGCCTCTGACCGAAGCGGATTGGTCGGCAGCCTCGTATGCTTATCTGATGATGAGCTTACTCGATAGGGATTTGGCTGGCTATACGACAGAGCTACATCTGCCAGGTCTTAGCCTGCACTCGACCCAGGGCGATAGCCAGTTGCTACCAGGTCTCTATGAGGGGCTAGGCATCACGAGCCGGCAGAGCGGTCGCGAGTTAATACTCGCCTTGAGTGAGTCCTCGGAGGCCGAGCCGATTACGCTCGACTGTGGCGCTACGCCCGACCTAGTTCCCGCCTTGGTCGCAAGCTTTGTGGCAATGGGACGGAGCTTTACGCTCGAGGGGGTGAAGCATCTACGGATTAAGGAGAGCAATCGCCTAGAGGCCTTGCGAGTAGAACTTGCTAAGCTAGGTCTGAGCTTAATAGTAGGCGATGATAGCCTTAGTTGGCAGGATGTACCGATAGTGCCCTACGGCTCGGATGAACCGCTAATACTCAACCCTCACAAGGACCACCGTATAGCGATGGCTCTAGCGCCACTGATGGCACGCTTTAGCTCTGTGGGAGTGCTAGTAGAGGATGCTGAGTGTGTCGCCAAGAGCTTCCCTGCCTATTGGCAGGAGATAGCCAAACTAGGATATATACAAATAGAATAACAGTGATATGGAAATACTTTGGGCTGTAATAGCTCTAGTGGGTCTAGCCCTCGTGGCTGCCCTAATCGGGTGGTGGCAAGATCGCCAGCGCCAGCGTCGCATAGCCCTCGGACTAGAGGTCGAGGAAGACCCAGAATACGTAGCACCCGAGGGTGGTTGCTGTGGGATGCATATGACCTGCGAACGTGATAGCTTACTAGCAGCCGTCAGCACCAAGGTCGTGTACTACGACGATGAGGAGCTCGACCGCTATAAGGGTGTCGGTGAGTCTGACTATAGCCCCGAGGCTGTCGAGGAGTTTAGAGAGATATTGATAACCCTAGACGAAGATGATGTCGCAGGCTGGGTACGCAGTCTACAGCTCCGAGAGATCGCTATACCTGATGCCCTTAAGGCAGAGATTTTCCTCATTATAGGGGAGAATAGGGCCTATCATATGGAGCATGGCCCTGGCCACAAGCACGAGATCAGAGGCTAAGCAATAGCTAATCAATCGAGCAATGGATAGTATCTTAGGCCTACAGTTCTTTCAGAATGCGTTGTACGCTTCCCTGCTGTCCGCAGTCGTCTGCGGTATTGTAGGGACCTACATCGTAGTGCGGCGTATTGTCTTCGTTAGTGGGGGGATTACGCACGCTTCGTTTGGGGGGCTAGGGCTGGGCCTATATCTCGGGCTCAATCCATTGCTTACGGCAGGCGTTACAGCGGTATTGGCTGCACTTGGTATCGGCCATCTCGGTCGCTTTGCAAACATGCGGGAAGACTCAGCTATAGCTAGTGTTTGGGCTCTGGGGATGGCTTTAGGTGTATTGTTTATGAGCCTTACACCAGGGTATACGGCAGGTCTGAGCTCTTATCTTTTCGGCAACATACTACTGGTGTCTAGCTCCGACCTGTGGGCTTTGCTCATCTTAGCACTTGTCTTGCTAGCTACTTTTTCACTGGGCTATAGACAGATACTATACAGTACTTTCGACCCAGACTTTGCCAAAACTAAAGGGCTCCCCGTGAGCCTTATTCATCTGGCTCTGCTCGTCTTGGTGTCTATCTCTATGGTCCTGAGTATACGTCTGGTGGGCATTATGCTCTTGATGTCTCTCTTGACGCTACCACAGAGCATAATGAGTCTCTTTACGACTCGTTACTCTTATATTATGGTTGGCTCGGTAGCCATTTGTCTTTTTGCCAATGTACTAGGGCTTTTCCTGAGTACTTATTGGCTAAGCATTCCCACAGGGGTGATGATAGTCCTTCTACTCTTCGTGATGCTCGGGCTCGCTAGGCTCGTCAAGGCTTTGGGCTTATGATGCGCTGGGCCGTCCTCTTACTAGTGTCCATTTGTACACTCGCTTGTGGACGGCCGTACACTAGTGGGCGTAACGTCTGGTGGCAGGGCTTCCGTACACGATACAATACCTTATTTAATGCTCAGCAAGCATACGACTCTGTGCGTATGCGTCAGATAGGTCAATCTCCTACAGCTTATGTGCTGGGTCATCCTCTAGATATAGGAGCCGATAGTGCAGACTTGGAGCTGTACCAGGCCGTTTGGAGTCGCTGTGAGCGGGCCATACTACGCTATAGCGTGAGGTCCTCTAGCGCTAGAAGGGGGCCAGCCTCTCAGCTAGTAGAGCATAATCCGGTTATGCACCGGGCTTGGCGTCTATTGGGAGAGTCTCTTTTTTATGCTGCTCGCTACCACGATGCCGCTCAAGTTTTTGCTCATATTGCGGTGTTATATACTAGTGATATTCGCTTGCAGCACTATGCACGACTTTGGCAGGCACGTTGCCTATTGGCAGATGGTCAGCTGTATATGGCAGGGCGTATTATCCAAGACCTGAGCTTGCTCCCTAGCATTGAAGATAAGACTATACAGCAGCTCGCTACCCTAACAAAGGTCGAGATGGCTTTGGCTCTACGGAACTGGAGCGAAGCGATACCTTTACTACAAGATTATCAACATCAGCGGCTCCATCCTGAGCAGAAGGCTCGTGCTTATTATGCCCTCGCCTTGGCTTATGAAGGGGCTAAGCATCTCCCCGAGGCCGAGCAATACTACCAGCGGGCCAGCCAGCATACAATCTCGGAAAGCCTAAAACGCATTTATAAGGAGCGGAGGCTCGATGAACTATTGCCCCCTGCTCTGAGTACTGAAAAGGCAGAAGCTCCCTCTAGAGGCATTATACATCCTATAGATACGGTATCAACTACTCTTTCGGATACGGTATATCCGATTGACTGGGGGCGTATCTATACTTCGGAGGGGGAGAGTATCGCGAGTCGCGAGTCGCAGGCCGTACAGCGCTTAGAGCTGGTCCTTAGCCTGCACGCACCCGACTATGGGCAGAGCGAATTGCTCTTTTTGCTCTCCTCGTACAACTTCAAGCAGCACACACAGCAGAATCTTAGGCTCGAGCTGAGCCCTGAGGGCTCGGGGCGCTATCGCTTACTATTGAGGGGCTTCGTAGACCGCGGGCTTATGCAGAGCTATAGTCGAGCGCTCGAGCGCTATCTTAGTGTGGAGTTAGGCCTTGTAGTAGTTCGGCTTGACTGACTATCCTGAGTCCTTGCTTGGCTTCGGCAGTATGGCGATGCATCTGCTGGGCGAGTTGCTGTGTGGTGATGGGGCGTTGGTCGAGGAGTAACCCGAGCTTGTTGAGGCCACGCACTAAGCGCATCGTCCACTTCTCGCCTAGGCGGACGAGTTCGCCCCGGTCAATCATCCCTGGGCGGAAGAATAGTGTTCGTTCGAAGCCTAGGGCCTTGATGCCGTCCTCTGCCTGCCCCTTTAGCCTTAGATAGAATAGAGACGAGTCGCTCTGTGCCCCTGTAGAGGAGAGCAGGGCAAAGGTCTGTACTCCAGAGCGCAGGCACATCTGGGCGAACTGGATCTGATAGTCTACATCCACACGCCTCTGTGCCTCTTGACTGCCGGCATCGTTGCGCGTAGTGCCGAGACAAGAGAAGGCGATATCTGCGGGGTAACTGCCAGCCCAGTCTGCGCTGCACTCGAAGTCTAGGAGGTGGACGCTTAGCTTGGGATGGCTTAGCTCGATGGGGCGACGAACGAAGAGATGCACCTCGCTATAACGGCTGTCGCCGAGGAGTAGAGGGACGAGGGCACGGCCTGTAGCTCCGGTGCCGCCGAGTACTAATGCTTTCATTGTGTTTGTTGGGTATACTGTGGATATTCTATAAAGGCAACGAATCGAGGGCCTTCGCCGGAGGGTGTGATAAATAGTACTGGCTCGGTCGGGGCTTTTGGGTAGTTGAGGCGGTAGATGCCGTAGGTAGGCGTCTCGGGCTTCTCGCTTAGGTAGAGTGCTAGGACGCCCATCGTGCAGCGCACATTGATCTCTATACACGGATGTAGCTGTAGGGCGCCATCGTTGTCTCGATAGCTCATAACATCGATGCCAATGTAGCCTTGATATTGCCCTCCGAGCTCTTGCCAGAGGAAGGCACTCTGTAACCTATGGAGCTGTTCTAGGGCCTCCCGAGAGCCGAGGACTAGGCTTAGTTCCTCAGCAATTTCTGTTTGAGGAGCGAGGATATTGCCGGCATAGGTAGTCTCTCTGTTAGGGGCTGTTAGGAATTTGGAGTACCCGATGGTAGAGATTCCCTTGGCATCCATATAGTAGAGTAGGGCATAGTCTTGTAGTTTGTCGAGGCCAGGCTCTAGGCTAATACGTTCGTAGCGCTCTAGCCTAGTGCTGTCGGTCTCATTAAGCGGAAGCCGAAGCAACTCTACGCCTCGTCCGCTAGAGCTATAGGGATGTTTGAGGGCGAGCCTTGTATAACCTGATGCCGACAGACTTTCGGTGTAGCTTTGGCGCACCTTATCTTCTTTGGGGAGCCACTGCGGTATTAAGTCCATACTAGGGAGCAAGCTTGGGCAATGGTTCGTGAGGTAGAGGAGGAAGTCACTAGCTGAGCTACGGTCCGAGAGTTGGTAATAGGCTTCACTGATATTGGGTAGCTTCAGGCGAATCCCCTGAGTATTGGCCCAGCGTTCGATACGACGGAGCGTATGGGGGTCGAGCGCCCACAGACTGAGCGCTAGCTCGGGTAGCCTGCTGTAGTCCTCTACCACTCGTCCCTCGGAGTCTAGGACTAATGCTGAGAGCCCATCGAGGCTAGGAGCATAGATGTAGTCCTCAGCCTGGCAGAGCGGACGTAGGAGTAGTGGTAGCTCGTGCATCATACGACGGACAAGTCGGCTAGGGGTATAGCTGGCTTTATCTCTATGCTGTAGAGCCTCTTCGTGTCCTGGATTGAAGACCCATAGGCGAGATTGAGGGCGAGGAGTCGAGGGTGTATTCATATACCAAAGGTAGGAGATTTGATAGAAAAATAGGCTTAGGGCAACAGCCCTAAGCCTATTCTATTAGCAGACTACCTATGCTTGGGTAGTTATTATGGAGCTACTTAGCACGACGTGCGTTGATAACGTGGCGTACTTCCTCGAGCTTCTCTACACGATTGAGGCGTGTAGCTTCTTCCTCTACGAAGAGGACTTCCTGCTCGGCAGGACGGATGTAAGCGAGAGCTTCTCCCTTGCGCACCGTAGCCCCCTGGGCAAGTACCTCTGTGAGGCGACCCGTGAAGTTGCTGATCACAGGCTCGAAGTATCCAGCAGCAGTTTGGATGAAACAGATGGGTTCGTTAGTCTTGACCTCTGTACCTACGGCAGGAGCTGTAGAGAAGTCCGTAGGGTCTACCTCCCATACTAGGCTACCCGTAGCTGTAGCGACGATAGCCTCTGTACCCTGGCGCTTAATCTTGAGGGCATCGGCTTCGTTATAACCCTGCTTAACGAGCTCTGCAGTGCGAGCCTTGTCCACTTCCTCGTTGAAGCGTTGCTTAGCTACGCCACTCTTATATAGACGATACTGGGCATCGTGCATAGCCAGCTCGAAGAGTTCTTCGTCGTCTTGACCATAGTCCCAGCCATTCTCGTCCATTTCCTTGCGGTATTCGTCTAGGGCATCTGGATAGTTGAGCTGTGGGTCTTCGGTTGTGAACTCGTGTCCCTGAGCCTTAGCGAGCTCGATGATCTCAGGTGCAAGTGGGCCTGGTAGCTGTCCGCTCTTACCGAGTATCATACCCCAAGTGTTCTTATCGATAGCGAGCCAACGTTCCTTACCTGTTACGAGGTTGTAAACGTTCATGAGCGCTACGTTCTTGACGTACTGGCTGAATGGCGTTACGAGTGGTGGATAACCAAGCTTAGGCCATACGTACTCAACTTCGTTGAAGAGCTTTACGAGTAGGTCATCGACACTAAGCTCGGGCTCGCCCTTGCCACGTAGGTGCATATTGATACCAGCGTGTACACCCTTGAGGTCGGCCATCATAGATCCCATCATACCACCAGGTAGTCCACAGCCTACGAGTAGTGAGGTCATCAGGTGGTTGCTCTTCTCGATGAAGAGACCGAGGAAGTCATCGATGAATTCCTGCGTCAGGGTACGAGCGCGCATATAGGCATCCATGTTGATTTCGGGCACCTTGAAGCCTGCATCGTGGAGCATCTCGCGGATGGTGATAACGTCTGGATGTATCTTACCCCATGACAGTGGCTCCATCGCTACGTCGATGATATCAGCACCGTTGCGACAAACTTCGAGCATAGAGGCTACAGAGAAACCTGGGCCTGAGTGACCGTGGTACTCTATGACAACCTCAGGGTGTTTATCCTTGATGGTCTTCACTAGACGACCGAGGAAAGCAGGACGTCCTACACCGGCCATGTCCTTGAGGCATATCTCAGGAGCACCAGCCTCGATGAACTTATCTGCCAAGCCTGCATAGTACTCTACCGTATGAATAGGTGAAGACGTGATACACAGCGTAGCCTGAGGGATCATACCTGCCTCTAGAGCATACTTGATAGAGGGGATAACGTTGCGGGGGTCGTTGAGACCGTCGAAGATACGTGTGATGTCTACGCCCTGAGCCTTCTTAACCTTGTACATAAGCTTACGTACGTCAGCAGGTACTGGGTACATACGTAGACCATTGAGCCCACGGTCAAGCATATGGGTCTGGATGCCCGCAGCGTTGAAGTACTTGGTGAAGCCACGCACAGCCTTGTTGGGGTTCTCACCGTACATGAGGTTTACCTGCTCGAAGGCGCCACCGTTTGTCTCTACACGAGCGAAGCAACCCATCTCTACGATAACGGGTGCAATGCGCTCTAGCTGGTCTAGACGTGGCTGATACTTACCGCTAGACTGCCACATATCGCGGTAGACTAGGCTAAACTTAATTTCTCTTTGTGCCATACAATGATACGATTGTTTATGTATATCTATTTGTCTTTAGTTCTTCATCATTTGCAGGGTGTGTATCCACTGCAGCGCAGCGAGTGCTGCTGTCTCTGTGCGGAGTCGACTTGCCCCGAGGCTGGTGGGCAGAGCTCCAGCTGACTGAGCCGTCAGTATCTCCTCGATGGTGAAGTCTCCCTCGGGACCTACGAAGAGGCTAACATCACCCCCTAGATAATGCTCGTGGGGGAGGTGTCGCTCTAGGATACCTCCCTCGGCTGTGCGGCAGTGTAGTATAAGGCGTCGGCTACCCTCTGTCAGCTGTAGAGCCTCAGAGAATGGAACGTCTACAAGTAGCTCGGGGCGTAGAGCTTTCTGCGATTGCTTCATCGCTCCGATAAGTATCTTGTTGATACGCTCAGGCTTGACTTGCTTGCGCTCGCTGTGCTGACAGCGCAGGAGTATAACCCTATTGAGCCCCACCTCGACGGCTTTCTCTAGTAGCCACTCGATGCGATCAATAGATTTAGTCGGGGCAACGCAGAGCGTGATATTTCCTTGCCAATAAGGCTGCCAAGGGAGTGATTCGATGAGCGCTACTTCGCAATCTTTCCTGCTTGTGAAGCTAATCTCGGCCAACCAAGCTTTCCCTTTGCCGTCCGTTAGCTGTACCCTTTCCCCAGGGCTGAGGCGTAGCACACGTAGGGCATGGCCAGCCTCTTCCTCGGGGAGTGCTAGCCGCTGCTCAATGTCGGGCGTATAGAATAGGGGTAAGTCCTGCATTAACCTAGTTTGTTAGCTCTGTTTACCCCTCAAAGTTATAGTATTAGTTTGAATGGGCAATGCTTTATAGAGAAAAAAATCTAGAATAGGGTATCAAGGCTTTCTACTACAGTGCTAGATGCAGACAGAGGGTAGAGAGATGCGGAGACATCTCTCTACCCTCTGTGGGATAAATAAGCTAGGGTCGTACTATCGGCTCAGACGCTTACGCTCGGTTTCGTCGAGTATAATCTTACGCATACGTTGGCTCTCAGGCGTAATCTCTACGTATTCATCAGGCTTGATGTACTCAAGCGCATCCTCTAGGCTAAAGATAACGGGGGGAGCTAAGGCGACCTTATCGTCGCTGCCTGATGCGCGCATATTGGTGAGTTTTTTGCTCTTGCAGACATTCACGCCGAGATCGCCCTCCTTGCTGTGCTCACCGATGACCTGGCCAGCGTAGACCTCTTCGCCTGGAGAGATGAAAAAGCGACCACGGCTCTGCAGGTTGTTTAGTGCGTAGGCATAGGCTGTACCTGTCTCTAGTGCTATAATGCTACCATTATTACGGCGGTCTAAGTCGCCCTTCCAAGGTTGATATTCTAGGAAACGGTGTGCCATAACAGCTTCGCCTGCCGAGGCTGTTAGCACGGAGTTGTTAAGCCCTATGATACCACGTGAGGGGATTGTAAACTCGAGGAAAGTACGGTCTCCCTTGGTTTCCATCATAGTCATTTCGCCCTTACGACGTGTAACGAGGTCAATAATCTTGCTGGCGCTCTCCTCGGGGAGGTTGACCATCAGTTGCTCTACGGGCTCGTGCTTAACGCCATCAATCTCGCGGATGATAACCTGAGGCTGCCCCACCTGCAATTCGTAGCCCTCGCGGCGCATCGTCTCGATGAGGACTGATAGGTGCAGTACCCCACGCCCGAATACCAGCCAGCTGTCTGCGGTAGCAGCAGGCTCTACTCGGAGGGCTAGATTCTTGTCTAGCTCCTTCTGTAGGCGGTCGTGTATGTGGCGACTAGTTACGAACTTGCCCTCTTTCCCGAAGAAAGGTGAATTGTTTATCGTGAAGAGCATGCTCATCGTAGGCTCATCGACAGCAATCGTAGGTAGCGCCTCGGGTGCAGAGGTATCCGCTACGGTCTCTCCAATCTCGAAGCCCTCGATACCAATGAGCGCACAGATATCGCCAGAGCTAACGCTCTCTACCTTGGTACGGCCTAGCCCCTCAAAGATATTGACTTCCTTAATACGCATCTTAGCGAGGCTACCGTCTCGCTTGCAGAGCATCACATCCTGTCCCTCGCGGAAGGTGCCTCGGTGTACGCGCCCTACGGCTATACGGCCTACATAGCTCGAGTAGTCGAGTGAGGTGATGAGCATCTGTGCGGGGCCCTCTATCTGTGTAGGGGCGGGGATTTCCTCCAGGATGGTATCTAATAGCGTCGTGATGTCTGTGGTGGGCTCGTTGTAGTCTAGGCTCATCCAGCCCTGCTTGGCGGAGCCGTAAATGGTTTTGAAGTTTAGCTGGTCCTCATTGGCACCTAGGCTAAACATAAGGTCGAAGACCATATCCTCTACTTCGCTCGGGCGACAGTTGG